>CAYUJP010000009.1:7601-21070 GCA_964445055.1 uncultured Alistipes sp. | reverse complement strand
TGCTTGGTACCAAATGTCGGCATAGAAGTCCCACTCACCCACCAAACGCAGATAGGGATTGTTGGCACGAATATCCTGACGCACGGCAACGCTCTCGCTCTTGGCCTGCTCGCCTGTACCCGACACAATCGTTACAGTACCCTCCTTTGCAACATCACCCTCGTTTGTTGCTGCGCTAACAACCAGTTTGCCGGTGGCGGGGTCAGCATTGATGGTGAACCAATCGCTCTCGGTAGTCGCACTCCAGGTGCGATTACTCTTCACGGCAACGACACCATCGCCCCCTTCGGAGTCAAACTCCAAGGTCGTAGCAGAGAGACTAAGTTCCGTCTCGATGTCAGCCTCTTGGGCTACGTTGATGGTCGCATCGGCTGCGCCGTCGCTCGACTTCACGGTAACCACGGCTCTGCGCACCTCGGTCGTCGTATTTGCCTCGGTGGTGATGGTCAAGGTCTTGTCGCTAATCGAAGCAACGCACCAATCACTATCGGAGAGTGCCGATAGTTGAGCCTCCTCCGTCGTTGTGGCGACGGAAAACTGTTTGCTACCTCCGTCAACCGAGAATACGGTACTCTCTGCCGACAAAGTAACAACGGCCGATGCCGAATCATCGTCATCCGAGCATCCGCCGCTCCCGAGTAGGGCAACAATGGCCAATGCCCAGGAAAACTTGTAGAGTTTCTTCATCATGAATAAAATTAGTTATAGGTATTATATTGTGTTTTGTCTTCAAAAAACATCCGTCGGGAGAGCACCCGACGGAGAGAGTCGATGAAACCGAAGAAGACCGCGTCATGCCAATATGCCTCTGTGTAACGAGTTGCATCGTAGACACCGCGTCCCGACCACACCCCTGCAAAGGCGCGCTCGACAACATGAAAGTATGTTACAATTTCACACATCCGCTTCAGTCGCTGGTTAAAATCCGCATATATCTATCGCACATTAGACTCTTTTTACGAACAAAACAGTCGCGTGACAGGTTTTTCTGGATAAGTAACCGGATGCGAAGTTACGAAAAATAAATGATAAAATGTGCTAAAAAGTTGGGTTTTATGCGCTACAACGATATAGCAATCAGCAAAAGTAGTCACAAAACGCGAACAATCGAGTGCATGAAATCTAATTGTTTTATTTTGGAAATTATGATTTGCTTACAATTTGTAAGCGAAGATAGGGAACATCGATTCGTATTGAAATGATAAAATTTTTTATTTTATCGCTAAATTTTTTTGTTGGGTTCCCCTTTTTTACCGTATTTTCAGTTGATTCAGCGCCTGGGCATAGGCTTTGGCATTGGCATTGTGCTCTCGCAAGTCGCGTGCAAAGTTGTGATGTCCGTCGAAGGTGGGGCGAGCGCAGAAAAACATATAATCGTGTGACTCGTAGTGAAGGACTGCATCGATAGCACTGCGACTGGGCAGACAAATCGGCGTAGGAGGAAGTCCTCGGTGCAGATAGGTGTTATAGGGCGATTCGTACTTCAAGTGTTTGTTCAAGATGCGTCGCAATCCAAAATCCTGTAATGCATACTTGATGGTGGGGTCAGCCTGCAAGGGCCACTGCTTGCGCAACCGATTGATATAGACACCGGCAATGCGTGGCATCTCGTCGGTGGCACGACTCTCTTCACACACAATCGAGGCAAGCGTCACCACCTCGTTGCGACTCAGCCCCGTACGTTGGCGTAATCTCTCGCGCTCATCACTCCAAAAACGGTCGTATTCGCGCTCCATGCGTTCGACGAACTGCTCGGGACGAATGGTCCAATAAAACTCGTAAGTATCGGGAATACAGTGCCAAAAGTGACTGAGCGAATCGCTGTTTGTGCGCGTAGCTACGGGGTCCACGAGCGCTTGTAACAGGGCGATGGAGTCGGCCTCCAACTGTGTAGCGAGTTTGGCGGCCAATTGGCGAGGCGTGCGAATGTTGTGAAACGTCACCCGCACGGGAGTCTGTAATCCGAGTTTGAGCATACGAGCAATCTCCACGACACTCATACCCGCCTCTATGCGGTAATGTCCGGGCTTAAGGGTGCGCTCCAACGCGATGTGTCGGGCATAGAGGCGAAACAATTGTCTATAGCGTATCTGATGCGCAACGCTCTGCTGTTCGAACTGTTCATAGCTTGTGTCGTGCGATAGGTAGAGGCTTCCCGGAGCAACGACAGCATCTGCCTTGAAGAGCAGATAATAGCCGACACCCCCCGAAATCACTCCGATAGTTGCTATGAGCAGCAACGAGAAAAGCACTTTGCGCATCGTTTTCCGTCAATTTTTTGCAAAGATAGAAAAAAAAACTACCTTTGTGCCGGGTAAGTCTTATACGACCAGCTCCTGTAGAATCCCCCAGGCAAGGAATTGAGCAAGGGTATACGGTTGTAGCGGTGCGATATAAGTAGCTTACCCTTTTTTTGTGTAGATACCTCATCGTCTATCGATGCCCCTTCCTCAATGCTACACCTCCTTGCCTTTTGGTTCATCAACCGATAGTTCGCACATCGAAATTGCTTTTCGGCGAATTCTTTGTACCTTTGCGTCCATCGAAAACAAATACAATTAACGAGATGAATACACTCTATAAACCCTATGTCGATGCACTCATCGAACTGGCTATCAACGAAGATTTGGGCGATGGCGACCATACTTCGCTCTGTTGCATTCCTGCCACCGAACATGGACGCATGAAACTTCTCTGCAAGCAGGAGGGCATCATTGCCGGCATCGAAATAGCACAATTGATACTCAAACGTTTGGACCCGGAGGTGATTTTCGACCAACGTATTGCCGACGGTGCACACGTGCAGGTGGGCGATGTGGCATTCTATGTGTCGGGCCGTCTGCAGTCGCTCTTGCAGGCAGAGCGCATTTTGCTCAATGTCATGCAACGCATGAGTGGGGTAGCCACACAGACCGCTGTCTATGTGGCACGACTCGAAGGTCTGCACACACGAGTGCTCGATACGCGCAAGACCACACCGGGTATGCGTGTACTCGACAAAATGGCTGTGAAATTGGGTGGTGGCGAGAATCACCGCATGGGATTGTTTGATATGATTCTGCTCAAGGACAACCACATCGACTTTGCCGGAGGTATCATTCCCGCCATTCAAGGGGCAAAACGCTATTTGGCAGAGCACCACAAACAACTTCCTATCGAATGTGAGATTCGTTCCATCAGCGACATCGACCTGGTATTCGAGGCAGGCGGTGTCGACCGCATCATGTTCGACAACTTCACCCCCGAGCAGACGCGTGTTGCAGTAGAAAAAGTAGCGGGACGGTGCGAGACCGAATCGAGTGGAGGTATCACCCTCGATACGTTGCGCACCTATGCCGAGACAGGAGTCGACTTCATCTCTGTCGGAGCACTCACACATCAGATTCGTTCGCTCGACATGTCGTTGAAGGCCTGCAAATAGCAACCTGTCTCTCTTATGGGGTTCACCTTGTTGCACCGTTTTGGGCGGAGCCATGTTGCGTTGCTGTTGCGTCGGCTTGTGCTGGTCTATGGGGTACTTATCCTCTGTCGTATAGCGTTCGGTTGCTACAACGCCGATGCCATCGGACGAATCCCCATGGCCGAGTGGGGTATGCTTTGTGTAGGGGCGTGGAAGTTCGACACCGTGTCGGTACTCTATGCCAATGCCTTGTTGTTGCTGGGCTCATTGCTTCCACTCCATCTGCGCGAGCGACGGGGGTGGCAACGAATGCTCTACCTCTACTTCGTGATTGTCAATGCGGTGGTGGTAGTGCTTCCCAATATAGCCGATACCATCTACTTCCGCTATACCCAAAAACGCATCACCGCTGAGGAACTCTTTTTTGCCGACAACGACAACTCGTTGTCGCTTCTCTGCAAATTCGCCGGAGAGAACATCCCCTTGGTACTTTGGGGCATCTGCTTGGTCTTTTTGCTTGCCTGTTTGGGCGGACGACGGTCGCAACCGCAACCGCTGTTTCGTCGGGCGGTAGGCTACTATGGGGGCTCGTTGTTGCTTTTGTCGGTGGCTGTGTTGCTCTCTATTGCGGGAATGCGTGGTGGTGTAAATCGCATGACACGCCCTCTCTCGCTCTCCAATGCGGCATTTTATGCCTCCGACAACGCTCGTGCCAACCTCATTCTCTCCAATCCCTTCTGCATCTTGCGCACATGGGGACAGGGAGCTACGACCACCTACGGTCGTTACTTCACTCCCGATGAGTTGGCAACCGTCTACACCCCTTACCATCGTCCCGATACCGTCACTAAAGCTCCGCTTGCAGGACGCAATGTGGTGCTCTTTGTGATGGAGAGCATGTCGGCAGAACACTCAGCCTACCTACACCCCGAACTCTATGCACAGGAAGAGGTAAAAGGCTATACACCGTTTCTCGATTCGCTTATGCAGGAGGGCTACTGTTTCACACGAATGTATGCCAATGGCACCCGCTCCATACAGGCACTGCCCGCCGTGTTGGGGTCGATTCCCTCCTTTAAGAATGCCTTTGCACTGTTGCCTCAAGCCCTGTCACCCTCGCGCCAGTTGCCGCAGATACTCCGCGATAGGGGCTACACTACCTCCTTTTTCTGTGGCTCGGCAGCGGGTTCCATGGGTTTTGGCGCCTATGCCCGGTTGGCGGGTATAGAACACCTCTATAGCATGGAGGATTACGAACGGCACCACGGCAAAGACGAGTTCGATGGATATTGGGGCATCTGGGACGAACCGTTCCTACAATACATGGGAGAGGAGTTGACCACCATGCCCGAACCCTTCTTTGCCACCCTCTTTACCCTCTCATCGCACCATCCATTTGTGGTGCCCGACCGTTATCGCGACAAGTTACCCACGGGGCGGACGCGCAACCACAAATGTGTCGCGTATACCGATGGGGCTTTTCGCCGATTTTTTGCTCGTTATCACCGTGAGGAGTGGTTTCGTCGCACGATTTTTGTCTTTGTGGCCGATCATGTCTCCAGCGAAAAATTTGCCGATGCTACACATGCTTTCCCCGAAGACCATCACATCATTGGGCTGCTCTATACGCCCGATGGTACATTGCAGGGACAAGCTGCCTATCCCGTATCGCAGATTGACCTCATGCCCACCTTGCTGGGCTTGTTGGGAAATAGCGACCCCTACTTTGCCTTCGGACGCGACATCTTTGCCGAACCTGAACCCGAGGCAGGAGCCTATGCGCTCTGCTACGACAATGGATTCGAGGCGGTGGCTCGCGACTACACCCTCTTCTTTGACGAGGAGCACACCGTTGGCTGTTTTGCTGCATCGGACTACCTGCGTGAGCACCCCTTGCCGACGGAGCCACGGCAACAACTTCTTGAACGTCACATCAAGGCCTTCGTGCAACAATATGGGGCGCACCTCGACCGAAAAAACTTTACTGTGGAGTAAATCCTATGAAATTTCGACCCGTTTGTATTGAGGATAAATCCATCATCGAATCATTCACCTATGCCGCTGCAATCGACAATTGCGACCTTGCTTTTGCCAATATGTTCTGTTGGGCGGGGAGCTACCGAAGTGCGTGGTGTGTGGAAGATGGATTTCTAATGATTCGCTTCTATATCGATGGAGGCACACAGATTGGTTACATGTTGCCTTTGGGCGGCGACGATTTTATGCGCATGATTCCGGCTCTGGAGGCCGATGCTCGTGCTGTGGGGCAACCTTTGCGATTGACAGGGCTTGCGTGGGAACATGTGGCTACTTTGCGACAAGCGATGCCTGAGTTTGCGATCCGTCACAACCGCGATTTCGACGACTATCTCTACCGTGCCGATGACTTGCGTCACCTGCCGGGACGTCACTACCAGCCCAAGCGCAACCACATCAATCGATTTGTCACCACCTATCCCTACCGCTATGTGGAACTTACTCCCGAACTTTTCGCCGACTGCATGTCGTTGGAGCGGCAGTGGCGTCAAGTACATACCGCCGAGAATCCGGTAGAACTCACAGCCGAGCAACATGCCATGCGACGCGCTTTCGACCACTTTTCTGAGTTGCAAATGCGCGGAGGAGCACTCTTTGTGGAGCAACAACTTGTGGCGTTTACCTACGGTTCGGCCATCGATGCCACGACATTTTGCATCCATGTCGAAAAGGCCGATACGCGCTACGAGGGTGCCTATACTCTCATCAACAAACTCTTTGCCGAGCAACTTCCGGCACAATATACCCTCATCAACCGCGAGGAAGATTTAGGCCTTGCAGGGTTGCGTAAGTCGAAGCTCTCCTACCATCCTGTGTCATTGCATCCCAAATGCACGGCCATGCGCCTCACTGCCGAGCAACAGCAGGTGCGAGCCTTGTGGCTCGACAGTTTCGACGATACAATAGACAATGTGGAGCAGTTTCTCTTGACACACTACGACACTACACGCATGCACGCCGTGTGGCGGGAGGGCCGTTTGCTTGCGATGTTGCACGTCGTCCCCTTCGGAGAGGTTGCCTACATCTATGCGGTGGCTACGGCAAAGGAGTGGCGCAATAGAGGCTATGCCACGCATTTGTTGCACGAGGCGATGGATGCTTGTCGGGTTGCAGGTTTCTCTGCCATGACACTCATCCCCGATGACGATGCATTGCGCCGTTGGTACGCACGAATAGGCTTTGTCGGGGCTATTCCCGTCACCTTCTCCTCGCACGACGGCTACGACTTCGGTACGGGCGATTCGACACGCGATTGTGCGATGATGTTACCCCTTGTCCCAACCTACCGCATCCCCGAGGTGCTGACGCTGCAACAGCACGAGGATAGGCTGATTCCTTAGAAATCAGAGCGTATAGCGAAAGCAGTAGGTGTCGTAGCGCTCGAAACCCATACGCTCGTAGAGTCGATGCGCTGCTTGTCGCGAAGGGTTCGAGGTGAGCATCACTTGTCGTACGCCTTCACGTTGCGCGAGTTCCATTGCATGGCGTACCAATTGTTGCCCGATGCCGCGACCGCGGTGAGCAATATCGACCACTACATCCTCAATCCATCCCTTTCGTCCCGATGGAATGTCGTAGACAACCAGCGTGAGCAGACCTACGATGAGCCCCTCTTGTCGGGCCGCCAACTGATGAACTCCCGAACGGTCGAACAGCCGTTGTTGCTCCGTCTTGTTCGGTGCACGGAGATGTGCCGACAGTTGGGGCAAGAGTCGTTCGTAGGCCTCCTGCAACGCTACACTCGGCTGTGTCACTTCGTCGATGCGTAGCATGACCTATTCGGCTTTGAGCAAGGCTCCCCGGTAAGACACTTGATAGTTTCCGAGTCGAGGTACATCGCACGAAAAACTTACGCATAGCTGTGTTCCCGACAAGGTTCCCTTTAGTGCGGTGAGCGTATATGAGGGAAGTGGCTGATAACTATAGCCGCCTTCGGTGTCCGGAAGCAATACCTCGGGCACGATGCTGTCGATGTCAAAACTCAACGCGGCTCCTGTGCCGGGCGTGTAGCTGAGATTCGACACGCGCATCTCCAATGCCGGCATCGCCGCGGCAAATCGAGTCTGGTGCATATAGAGGTTGAGAACCAATTTGTCGCCATTCACTTCGAAACAAGCCTCGGCATCGGTGTAGGCTCCTGCATCGGTGTTGGTCGCTACCGAACTTCCTGAAAATTGCAGGTTGCTACCGTTCAGATACCCGTCTACGACACCGTTGTTGGTGGTAGCGTAGCGCGATGAGTCGTCATCGTTGTCACTCTTGCTACATGCCATGCTACATAGGGCAAGTGCCAAAAAAAGATAAGATTTCATCCTCATAAGTTTCACGGATTATGCTTTGTTAAAATTGAAATGCTAATTTGACTCCGGCAGTTCGAGGCTGTCCTCGTTGCACAAACTCGTTGCCGATGGATTTAAAATAGAATACATCATACCGCTTGTCCGCCAAGTTGCGCCCCCATAGGGTGAGGCTACACCGCTTAAAGTGCAGGGCAATAGAGCTATCTACCAACGTATAAAACGATTGTATGCGACTGTTCTCCTCGTTCCATGCAATGGCACCCACCCCCTTTAGTGCTGCGCACAACTCCACCTGTTGCAACACATCGCCTTTGGTCGGAATGGTCCAGGCGATGGCTGTAGAGAGCGTATGGCGTGGTGCATAGGGGATTTTTCGTCCACGATAGTCTGCTACGACAGCTGTTCCCTCCTCGCTCTTTACGGTGGTGCGATACCGAAGAAACCGTGCATCGGTCAATCCGTAAGCGACATCGATGTTGAGATTGCGATGGGGTATGATGCGTAGCGAAGTCTCCACTCCTCGGCTGCGGGTTCGACCCGCATTGGTCATCATGCGACCGGTGGTCTGCCCATCGGGAAATACGGTGAGTTGCTGATTGCGACAATCTATCCAAAAGAGGGCTACATCGCCCTGCAACATGCCGTCGTGTGTGGCAAGGTGTCCTCCCACCTCGTAGTTCCAACTATATTCGGGTTCGTAGGCCATCACATCCGGGTTGTCGTAGTCGAGTCCCGACACCATCCTCCACTTGATTTTCTCTTGCAAAATATCCGAAAACATCTGGGTGTTGAATCCTCCTGCTTTGTAACCTCGGCTGATGGAGGCATAGAGCGAGGAGCGATTATCTATGGCATAGGTGACGCCAAAACTGGGCAGTAGCTCCACGAAAGAGAGACTCTTGGCATGCGCATCGTCGATACGAAGATGCACATCTATGGGGCTGTCCTGGTTGATGCTCAGCGTGTAGTCTACATTCGACAAACTTTGATAGCGGAGTCGGTTATGCTCATAGTCGAGACGCAGGGCCGCACGCAACAGCCAACGCCCCAAATGCAACTCCGATTCGTGGTAGAGAGCTACACCGTACACCGGATTGCGAAAACGCGAATCGAGGGGCAGTTCCGTAGCCGTAATGTCGTATTGCAGGTCGGGCGAAGTGTTGGCATTGGCCAAAATCAGCTCTTCGATGCCCTGTTGCTTAAATACTACAGGAGCTTGCATGGTGCGGTGACGATAGAATCCAAACAACCCGAACAATCCCTTGTAATGTTCCGCCCCCTTGTAGCGCAGAATCAAATCTTCGGTGAGCGCATGATCTTGCTTGGCCTGTTGCAACGTGAAGTAGGAATCGGGCAGAAAATCTTGGTCGAGTGTCATGCAATCATCGCTATATTGATAGCTGCTCACCGATGATAACTCCCACCGCGCAGTCCGATAGCGCAAGGTCATGCCGTGTGTGAAGGTGGTACGACGATAGGCACAAGGGTCGTTGTAGTTAATCTCTCCACTCTCCAGCGAGGCATAGGGATACCCCCCTTGTCGTACCATTCCGAAGGTGGCGGTGTGGTCCATCTGCCATCGCGTATTCAACCGACTCTGCAACCGCAATCGAATGCCTCCCGACTGTTCGTTGTCACAGTCGCTTTGGTCGTAGAGGTTGGTGAAGAGCCCCTCCGAGTGCAGATAATGAGCTCCCACCGATAGTGCGGTGTGCGAAGTGAGCGGTTGATGGGTCGAAGCTTGCAATCGGATGCTGTTGCCCGAAGCATACGTTGCTGCGATGCGTGTCCCGTGGTAGCTAAGGGGCGAACGCGTGTAGATGTTGATGACTCCCCCCATGGTGTTGCGTCCATAGAGCGTGCTCTGAGGCCCTCGCAACACCTCGATGCGCTCGATGTCAATGAGCTGAAAATCGAAGTTGTCTTTCGAAAGATAGGGGATATTGTCGACATTGAGTCCTACGGCAGGTTGCTCGATGCGTGTTCCCATGCCTCGAATATAGATAGACGAGGTCATGCGCGAGCCATAGTCGGGCATGTGAAAATTAGGAACAACCAACGACAGTTGTTTCAATTCGGTAAGGTTGCGTTGTTCAATCTGCTCTTCGCGAAGCAGGGTGGCGGCTACAGCGCGATTGTGCAGTTGCAACCCCTGCTTGATGGTGGTGATGTGAATATCCTCCACTTGCACCAACGTGTCGATAGCTTGCTCTGCAGGCTGTTGTGCAACAGCAATTTGCATGCTTGCACAGAGCAACAGGACCATTGCAATATGTCGTGTTTTGCGTGGACGATGAACCATAATGTCGAATTACCGCGCAAAGTAACACCATTTATCTTTGCGCGTCAATCCTCATTTGTAAGGAGATAAACTCTTCGTGGCTATTGCTGAATCTTAACCAATTGCTCGCGATAGGCATTCAATATGCGCGATTTGGAGATGAACCCCATGTAGTGATTCTGCTTGTCAACCACCGGCAACATCCAAGTGTTGTTCTCCTCGAACTTGGGAAGTACCGACTGAATCTGTTCGTGTTGCAAAATCTTGTCGGGAGGTTGAATCATGTAGTGACTGATGGGAAGTCCCCACTTTTCGCGTTTGAACATATCTTCGCGCAAATCGTCCAACTGTACAACTCCCAACAACCGTCCGAAGTTATCAATCACAGGGAAGATATTGCGCCGTGCATGCGCGATGATATGTACGATATCTCCCAACGTGAAATTCTCCTTGATGCGATAAAAATCGGTCTCCATGAGTTCGTCCAATTGCAAAAACACAAAGACGGATTGGTCCTTGTCGTGGGTGAGCAACTCTCCGCGTTGGCGCAACTGCTTGGTATAAATCGAATCGGGGTCGAGGTAGTAATCCACCGCAAACGAGATGCAGGCAACAATCATCAGCGGAATAAAGAGCCCATAGCCACTCGAAAGCTCCGCTATCAGAAATATAGAGGTCAGCGGAGCATTCATCACGCCCGACATCACTCCTGCCATACCCACCAACGTAAACGAGGCGATGGAGAGATTCCATCCAAAAGCGGTGTTGAATACCAGTGCTACAATGGCTCCGGAGAAGGCTCCCACAAAGAGCGAAGGAGCAAACGTACCCCCCACACCACCGGCCGCATTGGTCGAGGACATGGCAACCACCTTGAAAAACATGATGGCAACGACATAGAGAATCACCACCCAGTCGATGTTGCTGAATCGGTAGAAGAGCGAAGTGTTAAACAGCGAATGCGTGTCACCATGCATCAATGAGGTGAATCCTTCGTATCCTTCGCCGTAGAGCGGTGGAAACAGGAACACCAACACACCCAATGTCACACCTCCGAGAATCCATTTGTACGTCTGTGACGAGATTCCTCGGTAGAACTTACCGATGGCGGAGTTTACCGAAGTGAAGTAGTACGACATGATGCCACACAAGACTCCCAACAGGATAAACATGGGTATCTGTCGCAATTCGAAAGCATCGGCCTCGGTTAGCGTCACCGCAATGATGGGGTCGAATCCACGAAAGACAAAGGCGATAGTTGTGGCGGTGATGGAGGCAATCAGCAGGGGAATGACTGATGATGCCGTGATGTCGAGCATCAGAATCTCCAACACAAACACCACTCCCGTGATAGGAGCTTTGAAGATGGCTGCAATGGCCGCGCCTGCTCCACAGCAGAGCAGAAGTGTGGTATTGCGGTAGTTGAGTCTTGCCAACTTTCCGATATTCGACCCGATGGCAGCTCCGGTGAGTACGATGGGGGCCTCAGGTCCCACCGAACCACCGAATCCAATGGTCGTGGCACCTCCCACAATGGAGGTCCAACAGTTGTGTGTGGCAATGCGCGAGTTGCGACGCGACATGGCATAGAGCACCCGCGTGACCCCTTCGGAGATA
This sequence comes from uncultured Alistipes sp., assembly GCA_964445055.1. Lineage (GTDB taxonomy): Bacteria > Bacteroidota > Bacteroidia > Bacteroidales > Rikenellaceae > Alistipes. The sequence goes on along the minus strand of CAYUJP010000009.1, from coordinate 9,435 downwards.
TTGTCGCGCACGACATACTTGACAAACAGCGAGGCCAACACAATACCCACAGCAGGGTATATCAGCAACAGAAAATGGGCATCCTCCTCGGGAAACCAATTGACCAAGCAACTCTTGATGGCATAGAGCAACACCTCAAACACGTAGGTTCCCACTCCTGCCAACAGACCGACGACCATCGCCAGCAACATCATGCTTTGGCGATTGCTCAATCGACGTGTCAGTCGCAGAAAGAGCGCGTAGATGCGTTCGTATCGAATGTTAGGTAGACTCATGCCTTAAAAGTGCTTGCAACGCAAGCAATCAGAGAATTATCCGTTATCGCTTCTCTCGGTATGCCTTGGCTTGCGAGGCAATGAGCTCGGCATCCTCAAAGTAGTCGATGCGCATGGCACGACGTACATCCCGCAGGGTCGATGCCGCCTCTGCACGAGCCACCTCCGACCCTTGACGCAACACGTCATATACCCAGTCGATGCGTTGCTCAAAACTGTGACGTCGTTCGCGAATCGGGTCCAATGTCGCGTTGAGTACTTTGATGAGAAACTTCTTTACCTTGACATCGCCCAATCCACCGCGCTGGTAGTGTGCTTTTAGCTCGTCGAGCGAAGCATATTCGGGCAAGAATGCCTCGAAATGCTCCGGCGTACAGAATGCATCCAAGTAGGTGAATACGGTGTTTCCCTCTACTTTACCCGGGTCTTCGATACGCAAATGGTCGGGGTCGGTGTACATTCCCATGACCTTCTTTTTCAACTCATCCGCTGTGTCGCTCAGGTAGATGCAGTTGCCCAACGACTTCGACATCTTTGCCTTACCATCCGTACCGGGCAGACGCAGACAAGCTGCATTCTGTGGCAGAAGAATCTCAGGTTCTACCAACGTGGGCCCATACACGGTGTTGAACTTATGGACAATTTCGCGAGTCTGCTCAATCATAGGCTCTTGATCCTCGCCTACGGGAACGGTCGTTGCCCGAAAGGCGGTGATGTCCGATGCTTGCGAAATGGGGTAGGTGAAGAATCCGACGGGAATACCTGCACGTTGAGCGGTGTCGCCCTCGACAGCACTCTCCGAGAAACCTCTCATCAGTATCTCCGCTTTGACCGTGGGGTTACGTTGCAACCGTTGCACGGTCACAAGATTCATGTAGTAGAAAGCCAACTCGCACAACTCTGCCACTTGCGACTGAATGAAGAGGGTCGACTTCTCGGGGTCCAACCCACACGACAGGTAGTCGAGTGCCACCTCAATGATATTTTGACGTACCTTCTCCGGATTATCAGCGTTGTCGGTGAGAGCCTGCGCATCGGCTATCATGATGAATATCTTCTCAAATTCGCCCGAGTTCTGCAACTCTACGCGACGACGCAACGAACCGACATAGTGACCGAGATGTAGTTTACCGGTAGGACGGTCGCCCGTCAGAATAATCTTTCCCATTTCCTTAGTATGTTTACTTTGGAGACAAAAGTAGAAAAAAAGTAGAAAAAAGAGTCTGTTTTCAAGAATCGCGCCAACTGTTATAAGGTTTTTTTATATATTTGCACAAACGAATAAGCAAACAAATACACGCAGAACGTATGACCATCATTCAACTTGAATACCTCTTGGCGGTGGCAAATTGTGGTAGTTTTTCGCTGGCTGCAGAACACTGCTTCGTTACACAACCCTCACTGAGTATGCAAATCAAGTCGCTTGAGGAGGAACTTGGTGTGGTGTTACTCGACCGTTCGAAGAAACCGGTCATTCCCACCTCGGTGGGGGAGATGGTGCTCGAACGTGCGCGCGAAACGTTGCGAGCCTACGACAACATCCGCGAGTCGGTGTCTGA
>CAYUJP010000009.1:5673-7501 GCA_964445055.1 uncultured Alistipes sp. | reverse complement strand
TGTATTTCGTCTATTTCAATTTATTTATTATCTTTGCACAAATTATAGTATTTGCGATTGAATAGAGAGCATATGGAAGAGTTGATTGAAACCATTGTTGGTGCAATTCAGGATAAAAAAGGTAACGGTATTGTCTCATTGAACCTCGAAGGTTTCGATGGCGCGATATGTTCACACTTTGTAGTCTGCGATGCAGCCTCCACCACACAAGTTGTGGCGATAGCCGACGGCATTGAGGAGGCTGTGCTTGAAAAATTAGGCCAAAAGGTGTGGCGTGTTGAGGGCAAGCAGACCGGTCTTTGGGTGGCCATGGACTACATGGATGTCGTAGTACACATATTCACCTCAGAGTTGCGCTCGTTCTACAAACTCGAGGAGTTGTGGGCCGATGCCCCGATGAAGAAGTACGATTACGAAGTATAACAATTTATGGCACAGAAGAAGAATACGCGTGGAGATAAGCGAATGACTCGTTTTTTCCACTTCTCCTATATGTGGATTTATGGGCTGATTTTTGCCGTCATCATCGGCTACAGTTTGTTGGCCGGAGGACGCACGGAACCGGCTCCTGTGATTTGGAAACAGTTGTCAACGCTGATTGCCAATGGCGAAGTGACAAAGATTCGTATTGTCGACAACAGCGAAGCCAACATCTACTTGACGGAGTCGGCGGCGACTCAACTCCGCGACACCAAGGAGTTTGCGAACATACCGACAAGCGGTGTGCAGTTGGTCTATACCATTCCTTCGGTCGATGGCTTTCGGGAGGATATGCGTGCACTGAATCTCGCATCCGAGCCCGATGTGGACTATGTTCACAGTCCCAAAGGCAGTTGGTTCGATACACTCGTAAATTTGGCACCTCTTGTTCTGATTGTTGTCTGGATTCTCCTGATGCGAGGCATGTTCTCGCGCTCGGGTGGCGGTGGCAATGGCCTGATGAATGTCGGCAAAGCACGCGCACAGGTCTACGACAAGGAGGCGACCAAGCAGATTACCTTCAAAGACGTAGCCGGATTGGCTGAGGCGAAAGTTGAGGTCAAAGAGATTGTCGATTTTCTGCGTACTCCCGCAAAATATTGCGAGTTGGGAGCAAAGATTCCCAAGGGCGCACTGCTGGTAGGCCCTCCGGGAACAGGTAAAACCCTGTTGGCTAAGGCGGTTGCAGGTGAGGCGAATGTGCCGTTTTTCTCCATTTCGGGTTCCGATTTCGTGGAGATGTTTGTGGGCGTAGGTGCATCGCGTGTGCGCGACCTCTTTGAACAGGCCAAGCAGAAAGCTCCCTGCATTGTCTTTATCGACGAAATCGATGCCATCGGTCGTGCACGTGGCAGGAATGCCGGTTTTTCGGGCAACGACGAGCGCGAAAACACGCTCAACCAACTTCTCACGGAGATGGATGGTTTCCAAACCAATTCGGGTGTGATTGTTCTTGCCGCTACCAACCGTGTCGATATTCTGGATAAAGCGCTGATGCGCGCCGGACGTTTCGACCGTCAGATTGATGTGGGGTTACCCGATGTCAACGAGCGTGCCGAAGTCTTTGCTGTGCATATGCGCAACCTGAAGTTGGATTCTGCCATCGACCGTAGCTTCTTGGCGAAGCAGACTCCCGGATTTTCGGGTGCCGACATTGCCAATGTCTGCAACGAGGCTGCCCTCATTGCCGCACGTGGCAACAAGAAATGCATCGACCGCGAGGATTTTATCTCCGCAATCGACCGCATTGTCGGGGGTATGGAGAAACGCAACAAACCGATGTCGGCAGTGGAACGTCGTGCTACAGCAATTCACGAATCGGGTCATGCTGTGGTGATGTGGTCTTTAT
>CAYUJP010000009.1:0-5573 GCA_964445055.1 uncultured Alistipes sp. | reverse complement strand
CGTCGTGCTACAGCAATTCACGAATCGGGTCATGCTGTGGTGATGTGGTCTTTATCTGAGTGCGATCCGGTGCTGAAGGTCACCATCGTACCACGAGGCAAGAGCTTGGGTGCTACGTGGTCCATTCCTGAGGAGGAGCGTGTGCATGTCACCGACGATGTGTTCAGTGCACAGTTGTCGGGGCTGTTGGGTGGCCGTATCGCTGAACAGGTGAACTATGGCACGCTAGGGGCTGGTGCATTGAATGATTTGGAGCGGGCAACACGCATTGCCTATGCAATGGTTGCTTACTATGGCATGAGCAAAAAGATTGGTCCGCTGAGTTTCTACGACTCCACAGGTACGCGCGACACCTTCACCAAACCCTACAGCGAGCAATTGGCACACGACATCGATTGCGAGGTGCGTCGTATGATTGACGATGCCTACTCGCGTGCAATGGCTATCATCAAGGAGAAAAACACCCAAATCAACGCCATGGCCGATTTGCTCTTGGAACGAGAGACCATCTATGCCGAGGACATCGAACAATTGCTGGGTCCATCGGCACAAGCGTTGCATCGCGAAGCATTGGCGCAAGCCGAGGCACAAGATGCAAAGAAGGATACTACTGAAGCTTAATTTACAGATTTTGAAATGAAGAACCTCGTTGTGAGGACATGTAGCGGCATTGTGCTTGTCGCGGTGTTTGTTGGGGCGGTGTTATGGTCCCCTTGGAGCTTCGGCCTATTGCTGTTGCTTATTTTAATCGGTGGTCAACGCGAACTCTATCGTTTGGCACGCGAAGAGGGCATCTCTCCACAGGTCCTGTTGGGACAGGTGGGGGGTCTTTCGTTGTTTATAGCCAATTTTTGCTTTGCAACTCTTTTGAATGGGGCTTCCAACGATTTTTACCAAATCGCCATTTCGCTGTCGATATCTCTTATTCTGTCGATATTTATCTTTTTCCTTCTACCTACACTTCTCTTTGTCTGTGAGATATTTCGTCGTAGTGCAACGCCTGTAGCCAACATCGGAACGACCCTGTTGGGGGTGGTCTATGTAGCTCTTCCACTTTCGCTGATGCTCTACCTCCCTCTCCTGACAACTGACGCATGGCGACCTGAAGTTGTGTTGGGTTATGTCTTCGTAGTTTGGGCCAACGATGTCTTTGCCTACTTAGTCGGGGCAAACCTCGGTCGACACCATCTCTGCGAACGACTCTCCCCGAAAAAATCGTGGGAAGGTTTCTTCGGAGGCTTGATAGGGGCGCTTGTCATGGGCCTGTTGGTAGCCCGCCTATTGCACGACAGCTACCTGCTGTGGTTGGGACTCGCCTTGGTGACGGGCCTTTCGGCTGTTGCGGGCGATTTGGTTGAATCGATGTTCAAACGAGCCTCACAAGTGAAAGATTCGGGTACGATGATTCCCGGACATGGCGGCGTATTGGACCGTTTCGATGCCATGTTGTTGTCGGCCCCTTGTGTGTTCATCTACCTCCTCATTTGCAAAATTTACGAACTCTAACTCTTATCCGAACATGAAAATCAATAAAGAAGGATATAAAATCATCGGTGTCACCGGCCTGATTTGCCTACTGCTGGGTGCCGCCATCTATCGCCTGCTAAGTAGCCACGACAACGAAACACTCATCTGGGTGGTTGTGGTGCTCATGCTACTCTTCTGGTTCTTCATTGTGGCCTTTTTCCGCGAGCCTCGTCGGGTGAAGATTCACGATGCCGACCTTGTCTTTTCGCCTTGCGACGGTCGTGTTGTTGTCACCGAACCGGTGCACGAGACCGAATATCTAAACGAGGAGATGATGCAAATCTCCATCTTTATGTCGATTACCAACGTACACATGAATTGGTTTCCCGTGGGAGGTGTTGTAGAGTATTTCAAGTATCATCCGGGACGTTTCTTGGTCGCTTGGCATCCGAAATCCTCTACGGAGAACGAACGTACGACGACGGTGGTACGTTTGGCCGATGGTCGTCCGGTTCTTTTCCGTCAGATTGCAGGCCTCATCGCGCGACGCATTGTCTCCTACATGAAACCCGGTCAGAAGGTAAAACAGAATGATGTTTGCGGGTTTATCAAATTTGGCTCCCGTATCGATGTGTTGATTCCCAAAAATAGCGAGGTGCTGGTGGAGATCGGCGACCCTGTCATAGGCTCGCAGACCCCGATTGCTCGTCTGAAGCGATAGGTTACTTCCGCGTAACTCGCACCTATTCCGCCAATGTCAAAGCCCGCTCCCAGCGTAACGCGTCTGCTCATAGGACTACTGATTGCAGCAGTGGTAGGGGGTGCTGTGTGGTACTTCCACACCATTGTGGTCTATCTGTTGGTGTCGGCACTCTTGGCAATCATATTCAATCCCGTTGTTGACTGTCTGCTACATTGTCATGTAGGTCGGTTTCACCTCTCACGCTCAGCAGCCGCACTGGTTACATTGTTGCTGATTTGGCTCATTGTCGGTGTGCTTTGCACCCTGTTTCTTCCCCTTGTCTTTCATAAGATATTCCAATTTGCCTCACTCGATTTTCGTGCGGCGCTCGATGCCGTGGCGGAGCCGTTGCAACGGTTGCAGGAGTATCTGCAGAGTTTGTTTGCCCTTCCTGACGACCGTTTCACGCTGACCGATTCGTTGGCACAGTGGTTGCGGTCGCTTGTCGATTACGATACGCTCAATGCGGCCTTCTCGTCGATTGTCACCCTGTCGTTGTCGGTAGTTGTGGCGATATTCTCAATATCGTTTATCACCTTCTTCTTTCTCAAGGACGACACACTCTTTGTACGTATGTTGCAGGCACTCTTTCCGGAGCGTATGCAATCCAATGTGGAGCGGGCTGTTGCTTCGATAACTTCGTTGTTGATGCGCTATTTCCGAGGATTGTTGTTGGAGAGTTGCCTGTTGCTTGTCGTCATCTCATTGGTGTTGATGCTCTTTGGCATGAAGAGTCAAGATGCCTTCTTCATCGGGCTAACCATGGGTGTGATGAATGTCATTCCCTATGCGGGTCCGTTGTTGGGAGGTGTGATGTCGCTCTTTTTGGGTATGACTTCTCCCATCGAGGGCACGACAGCCCTCTATACCTCTTCGCTGATTGTGGTGGTCTTACTTGTCATCAAGTCGCTCGACGACTTTGTGTTGCAACCAACGCTCTACTCCGAACGCATCAAGGCTCATCCGTTGGAGGTCTTTCTTGTTATCCTCATTGCCGGTTCGTTAGCCGGTGTTGTGGGCATGTTGGTGGCTATCCCCATCTACACGGTGTTGCGCGTCTTTGCCAAAGAGTTCTTGTCGCAATTCCGTTTGGTGCAGAAATTGACTGAGAAAATCTAATGGCTGATACACTCATCATCGAAGGCGTTGTGCAACGGGGACGTCAGTTGGGGCGTCAATTGGGATTCCCTACGGCAAATCTCAAGGTTGCTCCATCTGTTGTAGCCGACGATGGGGTCTACTATGCACGCGTTGAGGTCGATGGCATTCTCTACGATGCGATGGCCAATCTGGGATGCAATCCGTCTGTGGGTTGTAGCGAGCGCCGTTTGGAGAGTCATCTGCTTCAATTCGAGGGCGACCTCTATGGCAAGCACATCCGTGTGCACCTGCTTCGCAAAATCCGCTCGGAGCGCAAGTTCGATACTCTGGCCGAGTTGCAGGCGCAGATTGCTGCCGACCGCATCACGATTGCGCACCTTGCACGGCACTGACCTCTCACCACACACAGGGGCAACCGTTTGTTGGCAAACGTGTCTCGGTTTTTCCTTGGATTTTTGTTACCTTTGTTGCGCTGAAATATCAATAAATAGCACACAATATGTATCTTGATTTGAAAATGCCCTACCGCGTGGCCGATATGTCGCTTGCCGAGTGGGGTCGTAAGGAGATAGAGGTATCGGAGCACGAGATGCCCGGCCTGATGGCGGTACGTCGCAAGTATGGTCCGCAGAAACCGTTGAAAGGGGTGCGTGTCATGGGCTCGTTGCACATGACCATCCAAACAGCTGTGCTCATCGAGACGTTGGTCGAGTTGGGTGCCGATGTGCGTTGGTGCTCATGCAACATCTTCTCAACACAAGACCACGCAGCTGCTGCCATTGCAGCCGCAGGCGTGCCGGTCTTTGCTTGGAAGGGCGAGACCTTGGAAGACTATTGGTGGTGTACTGCCATGGCGCTCTCTTTCCCGGGCGGAAAGGGTCCCAACCTCATTGTCGACGATGGAGGCGATGCAACGTTGCTCATCCACAAGGGCTACAAAGCCGAGAACGATGCTTCGACACTCGACTACGAACCCTCTTCGCACGAGGAGTCTGTCATTCTCAATACCTTGCGTTCGGTGTTGCGCGAAGATGCTGCGAAGTGGCATCGTACGGTGGCTGAGTGGCGTGGCGTGAGCGAGGAGACCACCACCGGTGTTCATCGTCTCTACCAAATGCACGCTGCAGGCGAACTGTTGGTGCCTGCCATCAATGTCAACGATTCTTGCACGAAGTCTAAGTTCGACAACCTCTATGGTTGTCGCGAGTCGTTGGCCGATGGCATCAAACGTGCTACCGACGTGATGATTGCCGGCAAAGTGGTGGTCGTGTGTGGCTACGGCGATGTGGGCAAGGGTTGTGCTCGTTCCATGCGTGCCTACGGCGCTCGTGTCATCGTTACGGAGATTGACCCCATCTGTGCGTTGCAAGCCGCTATGGAGGGTTTCGAGGTGAAGACCGTGGAGAGCGCACTCGCCGAGGGCAACATCTTTGTCACCTGCACCGGCAATTGCGACATCATCACCTTAGAGCACATGGAGCGGATGCGCGACCAAGCTATTGTCTGCAACATCGGCCATTTCGACAACGAGATACAGATGGCGCGTTTGGAGAGCTCTGCAGCGGTGAAAGATACCATCAAACCGCAGGTCGACCGCTACACCTTCCCCGATGGTCATGCCATCTTCATCTTGGCCGAAGGTCGTTTGGTGAACTTAGGCTGTGCCACCGGACACCCCTCGTTTGTAATGTCCAACTCCTTCACCAACCAATGCTTGGCACAGATGGAGTTGTGGCAACAACCTATGGAGGTCGGCGTCTATCGCCTGCCCAAGCACCTCGACGAGGAGGTGGCACGGTTGCATCTCGACAATCTGGGTGTCGAACTCACACACCTTACGCCGAAACAGGCAGCTTACATTGGCGTGAGTGTCGATGGCCCCTACAAAGCCGAGCACTACCGCTATTGATTTCCTTCCGAAGTGCTGTGTCTTCTGCATTAGACGCAGCCTTCTTGTCGATACAATCCCTGCCATGTCAAGGAGCGAGTCGTTCGTAGACGGTCGCTCCTTGGCATTTTTTTCGGTTAAGATGTTTATGCACAACTGTTCCTCGCTCGTTACGCGGTTTTTCTTTTTGTGGTACATCGTGCGAGACTTGCGACAGACCATGTTGCGTTGCTTTCGATTTGTAAAACAATCTATGTTTTGTGTAACTTTTATATTTACAACAATTTATATTACATTTCAGTCTGAATTTCAGCCGTTTTATTTTCATATCGAAAACAATATTTGCCAAAAATTCTTTGCTTTTATTTTGAAAAT
>CAYUJP010000008.1:24854-25965 GCA_964445055.1 uncultured Alistipes sp. | reverse complement strand
CAGCGGTAATTCGGCATCGGTGAGCATTCCCAAGAGCAACAATGCACGCACCGACTGAGGTGCGTGCATCGAAGGTGAGAGGTTGAGCCATGCGAGAGAGCGATGGCACAACAACACTACTGATTGTAGAGGTCGGCCTTCTTGTAGTTGGTCAGATGGAACGACATATCTTTGTTGTAGAGCAAAATATCCACATAGGTATCATCGAACGTCACCTCGCAGGTGAAGCCGGCATAGTTGTAGGTGCGTTTTGCGCCTGATTTCTCCACACGCAACGCCTCATCCTGCAGGTCGATTAACAAGTCGGGCGATATGAAGTTGTTCTTGAACATGCCCACAAGCGTGTGGACCTCGTTTCCGCTGAGCGTTTGATTGAAAACAGGAATCTTGTTGAATTTCATCTCAAGTTGGGGAACAAGTTCCTCGGTGCCCTCAGTTGAGCCGTCGACGGAGGTACGGTGGCTACATCGATAGAGCGAGAACCCCAACAACACAACCAGGACGACAGTGAAAATTGCGATAAACTTCTTCATTCGGTAACTATTTAAGGAGATTAAAAAACTATGTAAAGGTAGCATAAATAATCGAAACGACCGAAGAATAACGAAAGATTTATTAGGAAGAGTCTTTCGTTCTTCGGTCGCTTCGGAGATTTGCGGTGGCAGGCAAAGCTACGGTTGCCGCCACGGCGATTAACCTACGTAGCCTAAAAACATGGGAACCTCACCGGCCTCAAAATTCGAGATGGTAATCTTGTGCTTCTGGTAGGTAATCACCGCTGTGCTCAGATGCGTCTGCTCATTGGTCGTGATTTTGAGACGTGCGCCGCCTTCGCTATAGTCCATGTTGCAAATGGCATTGCCCACCGGCACATTGTTCTGTTTGCAAGCCGTCTCGTAGAGGCCTATGACTTTGGAATGCAATTCGGGGAACAGGTTGTAGATGCGGACCAATGTCGAAGCATCGACGGTGTAGGTACCAAACTCGCCCGAATAGGTCACATCGACTCCTTTGAAGTACTCCTCGTCGGAATCGGCAGCATAGGTCATCGAGCTAAACAAGCAAATACCCAACATCAGCGCTACTGCGCAAGCAAAAAACTTTTTCATAA
>CAYUJP010000008.1:0-24754 GCA_964445055.1 uncultured Alistipes sp. | reverse complement strand
CTTATCGCCGGAAGTTGTTCAGAAAGAAGATTCCGCCCATGCAGACAACGAGACTGAAGATACCCAACAGCTCGACTGCACGCACTACTTGTTTGGCTACAAGGAGAAGTGGGTTCTCGCAGGTTGTTAAAGTTGAAGCTGGTTCAACTTGGGTCGTCATTGCAAAGGTTGTCGCTTTCATCGTATCAAAATTTTTCGTTCTACTTGTCGGTTTTCAATGGGTAGTTATCAAGCTGTCGGAGGTGTCGAAGTGTCTCGCGTCGGTGACTCGATATCTTATCCGAATGCAAAGATTAGAAAAAGAAAAGGTACAGCCTCGGATAAAATCCCGGACTGTACGAAATGCAAGAGACGGTGTATGAATTGCAAAGCGAGCCGTCATTTCGTATAAGATGACGGCTCGTTTTCAGGGTGAATAGACTATCGAGATTGGGTTACATCTCTTCGCCAAACAATGTAACTGGCATGATGCTTTGCACGCGGTTCGCGCACCTCAGTGCCAAATTCGCGCCGTGTGCCGGTGACATCGGTCGTCCAACCGTAGGACTTACCCCCTACCAGATAGATAGCATCGGTCACATCGATATCGACCAATGCTTGTGCAAAGTCGTGAAGCGACTCCAACGAGAGGCACTCCACCACCAACATCTCACCTGCCGGATTCTCGCGATTGGCACGATAGCACAGAGCACGTCGGTAGGAGATACCCTTCGGTTCGTTCTCCACCAACTCACCCCCGGCAACCAGCGGATATTGCCGAAAGAAGTAGCCGCGTTGCTCAATAGCCTGCCGGAGAAGCGGTGTATCGTCGGCCACACCGATGGTAATCTGTCCATCTACAACCGCACAGAAGCCCTGTTTCGACACGCCCCGCGACAGCGATCTACCCTGCTGAACAAAATCGCCGATAATCTTAAAATTGTCGGCACGCACGTCGGCAGCTTGCGCTGCATAGATGATGTCGGCATCGCGCTTGTTGAGCGGGCCGACGTGCAGGGTCATCGAGGCATTGTGTGGAATGTGAATGCGCAAGGGAATGTTGTTGACCGTCCGGTCGAGGGTCTCTGTATATCCACGAGACAACGAATCGACTTGAGTACCCAGCGGATGTGCCGCAACGAAGAGACCGTCGGCCTCCATCTCAAAAAACGAAGGTTCGTCAGTTGGTGAGTGGTGCATCCGATAGCACACCCACACAAGGCACAACGCTACACAGATTCCTATCACGATGTAGAGATAGCGTCGCTTGTCGTGCGATGCACGCACATCGGCATCGCCTCCAATGATGCGAATCTCATCATCGCCTATCTCATCTCTTCTCTTCTTCATATTACTTAGCCTCCTTTTCAAGCAGTTCCTTGAGTTGCTTCAGCGCCTCGCGCGATGCCGTCACAGTGTGGGATACGCCCCGACAATCGGACAATATCAACCGTTGCTTGGTGATGTTGATGCAATAGATGTAGGAACAATTTATAATCAGCCCTCGACCAATGCGAACAAAGGTTTTGTTGACATTGCCCAGTTGCTGATCGATGAGTTTTTCGATATCGCCCAATTGGAAAGAGAGCATTCGCATCTCGCCATCGGCTTGCACCAACGATGAGTAGTTTCCATCTGACGAGATGTAGACAATGTTCTCGGGTGCAATACGCACCAAGTCGATTGATGTAGATATAATCAGATGACGTGCCATCGGTTTGGTTTTCGTAACAAAGTTAACGAAGATTCATAAGAAGTTCAAGCAGAACAAACAGCAATGTATGAAACAGGCCTATAAATGTATGAATTTATCGTCAGCATGTAGGAGTTGCAGTGTGCGAAAGTGGGTAGTAGTATAGTAGTTACAAAAAACGTTGCGAACCGACAAGCGATTCGCAACACCTTGTAGCGAGAGAGAGACTTGAACTCTCGACCTCATGATTATGAATCATGCGCTCTAACCAGCTGAGCTATCTCGCCATGCCTTGAAAGCGAGTGCAAAGGTAATAGAAAAATCTTTCCACACAAAATTTCGCATGTTTTTTTTCGATTTTTTCTTCCGATACCGATGTGGCACCAATCTTGTTCGGAAGCATCGTCAAAGCCTATCTATCATGAATAGAACGCAATATCACACTCCCGACAAGGCCCTTGCCAACCCCTTTACCGCAACCGCCGGAGCCGTATTGCTGGTGGCCCTCTCGTGGGAGATACTCAGCGGAGTAGATAAGCAACTCTCCGAGACATACTTGTGGGTGCAAGCTGGGGTCTGTCTGGTCTTCCTCGGCGATTTGTTTGTGCAGGCGCGAAAGAGCGGTCAGGTGTGGCGCTTCCTGTCGCGACACATCGTCTTTCTGCTGCTCGCCATTCCCTACACCAATCTCTTCTATTGGGCTGATTTCGCAATCGAGCGATATTGGGCGTTGCTCCTTGGTCTCATTCCGCTGGTTCGCGCTTTCTTGGCCCTCTACATCGTGGTGCTATGGCTTGCAAACAGAGGGTTCAATAAGTTGCTGACCGCCTATCTCTTCACGGTAGTGCTCTTCACCTATCTTAGTTCGCTGGTCTTCTACGACTACGAAATCGGGGTCAATCAACACCTCCACTGCTTTGGGGATGCTCTTTGGTGGGCATGGATGAACGTAACCACCGTGGGAGCCGCCATATTTCCCGTCACTGCCATCGGGAAGATTGTCTGTGTGTTGTTGCCTATCGTGGGAATGATATTCTTTCCCATCTTCACGGTCTACATATCGCAGTATTATGCACAAAAAAAATAGTCGGCAATCGGGTCGTGGTATAGTCGAAAAAAGAGTACCTTTGTACAACACCTATGACCACTATGACCACACCCGTCTTTCGACTACTCTGTCTGTTTCTGTTCATCGGCAACAGTGCCGTAGCTCAATCTATTGACCAACAATGGGTCACAGACCACTATCGCAAACAAGAGCTCTCCATCCGCATGCGCGATGGTGTGGCACTTCACACCACTATCTATGCACCGACGGACACGAGCCATCGTCACCCTATGTTGTTGACTCGGACTCCCTACTCGTGCCAGCCCTACGGTGAGGAGTTTGCTCCCGCACTTTGGAAGAGCTACCTGAGCAACTACCTACAACGCGGGTATATCCTTGTGTTCCAAGATGTGCGAGGTCGATGGCTCAGCGAAGGAGTGTTCTGCAACGTACGTCCCTACATTGAGCACAAACACACGACGCAACAGATTGACGAGGCCAGCGATGCTTACGACACTGTGGAGTATCTGGTGCAACACGTAGCCGGCAACAATGGGAAAGTCGGGGTATATGGAAGCTCCTACCCGGGTTTCTATGCACTGATGGCCGCAGCGAGCCGTCATCCGGCCATCAAAGCCGTGTCCCCCCAAGCCCCTGTCACCGATTGGTTTCTGGGCGACGATATACACCACAATGGGGCCTTCTGTCTACGCGACACCTACTCTTTTATCGGTGGAAGTTTCGGTCGCAAGATGGACAACCCCACCACACATGCTCCCTCCTGCAAATCTACGGTCAAAGGAGACGAGTACGACTATTTCCTGAGTGTTGGTACGATAGACTCTCTTCAGCGTTTGTTAAATGGAGCATCGCCATTTTGGGATGAGATTGCGGCTCATCCCGACTACGATGCGTGGTGGCAGATGCGTTGCGCACAGCGTGCTATGCACAACATCGATGCTGCAGTGTTGGTGGTCGGTGGATTGTTTGATGCAGAGGATTGCTACGGCACCTGGCAGACCTATGCCACACTGCATCAATACAATCCGCAATGCGAGTGTCGATTGGTCGTGGGGCCCTGGGTGCATGGCGGTTGGCGAGCAACCCACGGAGGCGAACAGTTGGGCGCCATCAATTTTGGCGAGGAGGCACGTTCCGAGCAATACCAACAGCAGGTGGAGCTACCCTTCTTCGAGTACTACCTCAACGACGCCACCGATGTCGATTTGGGCGAGGCGGTGCGTATCTTCTTCACAGGTGAGAATCGATGGCGCAAGTTTGACGGTTGGCCTGCAGATGCGGCAAAGCCCTACACCCTCTACCTACACTCGACAGGTGTGTTGAGCGACAAAAGGCCCAAGCGAGGGGAGCATTATAGTGACTATCTGTCGGACCCACAACACCCCGTTCCCTACGATTATCCTTTGCGTCACAGTCGCGACAAAGCCTACATGGTTGCAGACCAACGTTTTGCCTCCGAGCGAAACGATGTACTCACCTTCGCGACGGCACCCCTCACAACGTCCCTCACCGTAGCCGGTGGCATTCGAGCCTCGTTGCAAGTGTCGCTATCGAGCACAGATGCCGATTTTGTGGTGAAACTTATCGATGTGTGGCCCGATGGGTCGGAACATCCCGGCTATGAGATGTTGCTCCGAGGAGAGGTGATGCGCGGGCGCTATCGCAACTCGTTTGTCACGCCTTGTCCCTTCGCACCGGACGAAATCGAACAGGTGACGTTCGACCTACCGGATGTAGCACATACTTTTCGTATAGGACATCGTCTCATGATTCAGATACAAAGTTCGTGGTTTCCGCTCATCGACCGCAACCCTCAGCAGTTTGTCGACGGTTATCGTTGTACGACAGCTGATTTTGTTCCTTGTCGGGTGAAGGTCTATCACGAGCCGAAGCATCCATCGACACTCACCCTATTGCGTATCGACTGACGTACCGTTGCGACGCAACGCAACCAGACGACGTATCTCAGTTTGAAGTGTATCGGCTGATAGTAGCTGTTCTAACGTCAGGTGCAATCGATAACACCAATAGTGATGGGGATTGGCGGGAACATTGATGCGTTCGGCCAGAGGGTCGGCACGCCGTACCTCGCTCACCGAGAGCCAATCTTGCAGAGGTAGTATCGCAAGCAGGGCATTTCCGTGCAATGTTCGTTCGAGGATGCGTCGGCACACCTCCGGTGGGCAATCTTCGGGAGCCTTGCCCGGCAGATGCAACAGATGGGTGTAGTAGTATTGCGCATCGTCGGGTGACTCTCGCCACCAACCGCGCAACGTAGACATGTCGTGTGTCGAAGTGGTAGAGACCGAAAGATAGGGGTCCGAAGCGGGTTCACCGAAACGCGCCCCCTGTTGCTTGGGCATACGCTCAATTGCGAGAGAGAGGATGTGCAACTGCGTCATCACATCGGGAACACAAGCCGGAATCATGCCTAAATCCTCCCCACATGCCAACATGGAGGTTGCCGAACAGATGACAGGCAACTTTCGCAACGCCTCCTCGCGCCAGAAGTCGTTGTGCCGGTGGTAGAAATAGTCGTCGTGCAATCGGTCGAAACAACGTTGCAACGGCTCGGAGAGTCGCTGATAAGCAAATGTGTGTCGTGCATCAATGCGTGGATGATAGTAGCCCCTCCGGTCGCCATCCTCCACAAAGAGTACATCATCGGCAAGACGCATGAGCCCTTCGCGAAACGGTGCAACATGAGGGTCCCGGCACTCGATGATGTACTGTTGCGAACGCCACTCTTTAAGAAGGTAGCCTTGCGCAAAGAAACGTTGCTTCGCCTCAGTAGCACGCTCCGAGAAGCAGACGTGCAACACCTCGTCCGTTGCATAGGGGACAAGATACGATGTCATATCGGCAGAGAAGCCCAACTGTTGCAACGTCGTTGCCGCATAGGGAATCGCAGGGCGAAAATGACCCAAGAGTCCGTGCACGGCAGGATGCGGAATCTCCCAGATGCGAAAGAATCCCAACACATGGTCGATGCGATAGGCATCGAAGTAGCGCGCCATGTGTTGCAAGCGTCGCCGCCACCAACTGTAATCGTCGGTGGCCATCCGTTCCCAATTGTAGGTGGGGAAGCCCCAATTCTGTCCCTGCTCGGCAAAGGCATCGGGAGGCGCACCTGCCTGTTCGTCGAGATGAAACAACTCGGCATGTTGCCAGACTTCCACACTCGTGGGACTCACACCAATGGGGATGTCGCCTTTGAGCACCACTCCACAACGACGTGCATAGTCGCTCACCTCACGGAGTTGGCGGTCTAAATGATACTGTACGAAACAGTAGAAGTTGTATGCAACCGGATGCCGACTACGACACTGCTCCACTACCCGATGGCTGTAGGTAGCCGCACTGCCCCACTGTCGACTGTCGGCAGTGTGATGAAGGTCGCGCAAGAGACAAAATACGGCATAAGGTTCCAACCAATCGCTGTTGTCGCGCACAAAGCATTGATAAGCCTCGGTCGCTTGCAACGTTGTCCACTGCTCGTCGTAGAGGCGATGCAACAGGCGTAGTTTCTGTTGCAACACTGCCTCATAATCTACCGTAGGAGAGGCATTGAGCGATTGGCAATAGGCATGATAGGTGTCGTCAGCAGGGAGTCCTGCCAAAGGCAGATTGAGGTAGAGCGGATGCAATGCAAAGGCTGAGATGGCACTGTAGGGATAGGAGTCGTCGCGCGTTGCCGTGGTAGTGGTGTCGTTGATGGGAAGCAACTGTATCACTCGCAGTCCCGTAAGAACCGCCCAATCGACCAACAGTTTTAAATCGGCAAAATCGCCAACCCCCATATCGGATTCGGTTCGTAACGAGAAGAGGGGTATTGCCACACCTGCCCCACGCCACGAAGGAGTTGCACGGAACTGCAACCCACACTCCACCACAAAATCGAATGGGGAAGTGGCAGGTGTGTAACGACGATTGTCGCCCTCCTCCCAAGCAATCACCTGTCGGGTGAGCCGGTCGATACGCACCAATTTATACTCGAAAGAATGGTCTATCGTCAGAGCAAGAGACCAATGTGGAAAGGCGGCGTCGCACAGTTCGTGCAGAGATTGCCAGCCTCCCAACTCCACAGCATCGGTAGCAAGAGCCAGCGTCTCATCGGGAGCAATGGCCGGAGCATCGACCTGTAGCAACAAATTGCCCGAAGAGGAGGTTTCGGAGGATGGGCATTGCCGTGCAAAGAGTACCGATGTGAATGCCGAGGCATAGAAGGGAGTCTCTATAGAGGCATCGAGCCATCTGTCGCGCACCAAACCGCGACTTCCCGTCGCCTGCGACAACAGCAACGTATGTGCCCGCGCTTCGCTACGCACCAAACGGTCGTCGGCATATAGTTCGTAAGTGTAAGTCAGTTGCGTAGCCTCAGTACAAATCTCGCACGACCAGCGACAATCGGGTGTGCAGGCCATCGGATAACGTTGTTCGCCCATGTGCAGGACCAATTGCTCACCCCACACCGTATGGTACTCTATCTCGAAACGCAACCTTCGCTCCATAGCTACTCCTCCATTGGATGACTTAACTCAGCGACTTGTGCCCGCGTATAGGCAATCAAATCGGAGGTGGCGATGTAGATTTGCAAGCCACGCACACCGGCACTCACATAGATGCGTTGCTGGTCGTTGCACGAGGCGTGAATAAACACCGGATAGTTTTTCTTCATGCCTATGGGTGAACAGCCACCCCGGATGTAACCCGTCACCGAGAGCAACTCTTTCATCGGGATGAGGTCTACCTTTTTGTTTCCCGACACCCGCGCCGCCTGTTTCAGGTCGACTTCGTGGTTGCCCGGAACCACACAGACAAAATAGCCCGAACGGTCGCCATGCAACACCAGGGTCTTGAACACCCGTTCGATGGGTTCTTGCAACTGCGATGCCACATGGGTGCAAGAGAGGTCGTTCTCGTCGACTTGATAGGGAATCAATTCGTATGCAATCTTTGCACGGTCGAGCAGACGTGCCGCGTTGGTCTTTTCAATTCGTTTTGCTGTCATAAAGCAAATGTAACGATTTTACGCATATCTTTGTCTGAATCGGCAAAAAAAGATAACTTTGCTCTCCGATAAAACAGCAAGCTATGATTCGAGGCGCTCTATTTGATATGGACGGTGTGTTGGTCGACAACATGTCCATACACACCCAAGCATTCGAAATATTATGTTCGCGCTACGGCCACACCGAACACCTTCATCTGTTCAAAGGACTCATAGGCCGTGGCAACGACGAAATTATGCAGGCTCTCTTTCCGGAGTCGTTGCTCAGCAAGCACAGTTGGCAAGCCCTCAGCGAAGAGAAGGAGCAGATTTATCGAGAGCTCATACGTTCGACCATCGCCCCGACAAAGGGGTTAATTCCCTTTCTGCGACAACTCAAGCAGGCCGATATCAAGTGTGCCGTAGGTTCGTCGGCATGCAAAGAGAATGTCGCATTTGTGCTCGAACAATGCCGGCTCACCCCCTACTTCACCGCAACAGTCAATGGCGATGAGGTCACTCAACGCAAGCCCAGCCCCGAGATTTACCTCGCCGCAGCACAGAAGTTGCAAGTGCCTGCCGAGCAGTGTGTCGTATTTGAAGATGCTATTGCCGGCATCGAGGCAGGCAAGCGTGCCAACATGCACGTAGTAGCGCTTGCAACCAGTCTCTCCGTGGATGAGCTGAAAGCATCGGATGCCGACCTTGTCATCGAGGACTTTACGCAGTTTGACATTCGGCAACTCTTTGCCCTGCACTGACCCGAAAAATGTGGGGTGTCGGTTTGTATGACATCGCGCATCGTATTCCATTCAAAAATAACTTACGCTCCTATGGTTCGTGGTATCATCACCTTGTTATTGTTGGTTTGTTCCAATGCCTTCATGACATTGGCATGGTATGGACACATTGTGTTCAAGTCGAAGACGGAGCGACTCTCTCTGGCGCTCATCGTGCTACTCAGTTGGGGTATTGCCCTACTGGAGTATTGCTTTCAGGTGCCGGCAAACCGCATCGGCAGTGCCGACTATGGAGGGCCTTTCACCCTATGGCAACTTAAAGTGATTCAGGAGGTCATCACGCTTGTAGTGTTCTCGTCGTTCGTCCTCTTCTTCTGCAAACACGAAGCATTGCAATGGAACCACTTGGCAGGGTTTATCTGTCTGATACTTGCCGTCTACTTTCTGTTTCGCTCATAGCATCGGTAGGGCTCTGCGAAAAGATTCCGCAGGTTTTGTGTTCATTTTTCCTAAAAAAGCATACCTTTGCGGTCGATATTTAAAGGGGTGCCTTACTTTCAGGCTGAGATTATACCCATTGAACCGGATACGGGTAATGCCGAGACCGGGATACGATAATCCCTACCATGTATTTCCCCTTTTTTGGTTTTAACCCATAAAAAAGGTTTATGAAAAGGTATTTTTTGCCTATTCTACTTGTTGCTGCCACGGTGAGTGTACAAGCAGCGCAAGCGTACTCCTTCGACTCGAATGTAACGAGCGAGGATGGTGACACGGTGCGTACGGTAAAAGTCGCACAAAAGAGTGATTCGATTCGGCTGGTACAACTTCAAGAGATTGAGGTCACCGCCACACGTGCCACAGCGGAGACACCTGTGGCATACACCAATCTCTCGGCAGAGCAGATTGCAGCCAACAGCTACGGGTTGGATATGCCTTCGGTGCTGGCACTGACCCCCTCGATGATTGCCACCAACGAAACCGGTATCGGCATCGGAGGTACATCGATGCGTCTGCGTGGAACCGATGCCACACGACTGAATGTAACCATCAACGGAGTGGCGATGAACAATCCCGATTCGCACTCGATGTATTGGTACGATACGCCCGACCTCATCTCTGCCATCGGCTCTATTCAGGTGCAACGTGGTGCCGGACTCTCGACCAACGGAACCGGTGCCTTCGGTGGTGCTATCAACCTAACGACACTGCCCTTACAGACACACTTCTCGGGGGAAGCCTCGCTCAGCTATGGCTCCTACAACACCAACAAGGAGGCCATACAGATTTCGTCGGGACTGTTAGGGGGGCATTGGGCTGTAGACGCTCGTGTCACCCGTATTGCCTCGGATGGATATGTAGACCGCGGTGCGACAGACTTAAAATCGTATTTCCTACAAGGAGGCTACTACAACGGAGGTACCTGCATCAAGTTGCTCTCGTTTGGAGGTAAGGCCAAAACCTACCTCACCTACACGGGTGCAACAAAGGAGGAGATGGCCCTCTACGGACGACGTTACCACACCGGAGGACAATATGCCACATCGGCAGGTCAATATCTGGTTGATGGGGAGCACGTGGCATACTACGACGACCAGACCGACAACTATCTGCAACTCAACAATCAGTTGCTCATCAGCCAGCAGTTCAACGAACATTGGTCGATGAATGCGACACTGTTCTACACCTACGGCTACGGCTACTACAACCAATATAAGTCGAACCGCAAGTTGTTGGAGTATGGTTTTGGCGATGATGTAGCCTACGACAGCGAGGGGAACAAGGTGCGTGCCGACCTCATCCGCAAAAAGCTCATGCGCAACCACACCGAGGGCATCAATGCCTCGGCAACCTACAAGTCGCGCAACGTCGATTTGGACTTCGGAGGTTCGTGGAGCTACTACACCTGTCCTCACTGGGGAGAGTTAAGTTGGGTCGATGGTCTGGAGCGTGAACAACTCGACGGACGGTGGTACGACAACAACGTGGAGAAGCAAGATGCCAACCTCTTTGTACGTGCCAACTGGAACATTGCAAGAGGATTGCATCTCTATGGCGAGTTGCAATATCGCTATGTCGACTACCAAGCGTGGGGCACAAACGACAACTATGTGAGCAAGAGCATCGGCATGCAACCTATCGATGTAGACAAGCAGTATCACTTCTTCAATCCACACGTAGGTGCCACCTACACGTTGGCCGACCGCAATCGGTTTCACTTCTCGTTTGCCATAGCACAGAAGGAGCCAACCCGTAGCGACTTCACGGATCGTTATCTGTTTGCCGAAGCAGACACCTACCCCACTTCGGAGAAACTCTATGACTACGAATTGGGCTACACCTACACCGCACCGCGACTGACCTTGGAGGCCAACCTCTACTACATGAGCTACCGCAACCAACTGGTACCTACGGGTCGTATCAACGATGGCTACGATGCACTCAACGACAATGTGAAGGATAGCTATCGCCGAGGCATCGAGTTGTCTGTAGCATGGAAGGCTACCCAATGGCTCACTGCCGGAGCAAATGCCACCTTCTCGCAGAATCGCATCAAAAACTACACCCACCGCGTGGTAGACTATGCGTTGGAGGGAAATGTAGCCGGAGAATATGGATATTATGAGGTAGAGATGGGAACTACCCGACTTGCCTACTCACCCAAAAGCATCGTCTCCGGTGTCGTAAACTTCCACCACAAGGGATTTGAGGCAGAGTGGCGCACACAATATGTCAGCAAGCAATACTTCACCAACTACGAGAACGACAACATGGCTCTCGATGCTTATTGCGTGACGGATTTGAATCTGGCATACACCTTCCACACACATGCAACACGAAGTGTGCGGGTAGGTATCTTGATTAACAACCTGCTCAACACCTGCTATGCAAGCAACGGATATGGATGGTCGGAGGCCTACAACGGAGCGCAGACCGACTACGCTTACTACTTTCCGCAAGCACCTACCAATGTGCTGGCAAATGTCACCATCAAATTCTAAGCAGGCATGACGTGGAAGGTGGCACTGCAGTTGTTGGGCATTGCGTTAGGATTGCTCTATCTGTGGCTGGAGTATCGTGCCAACATCTGGTTGTGGGTTGTAGGAGTGGTTATGCCCCTTGTACATGGGGTACTCTACTACCGTTCGGGGCTCTATGCCGACTGTGCCATGAATGGCTACTATGTGGTGGCCGGTATCTATGGCTGGTGGATGTGGCAACGCGGAACAGCGCATTCGGAACTGACAACGCAACCTATCCGTCACACACCTCGGCATCTTGTAGGGGTGCTTGTGGGGAGTTATGCGATGTTGCATATCGGCATCTATGAGGTGTTACTTCATCTGACCAACAGCACCGTTCCTTTTTGGGACAGCATGACCACTGCCCTATCGATTGTTGCACTGTGGATGCTCTCGCGAAAATATGTGGAGCAGTGGTTGGTGTGGCTGGTTGTCGATGCTCTAACCGTCGGGCTCTACCTCTACAAGGGGATTCCGCTCACTGCAAGTCTCTACCTGCTCTACACCGTGCTGGCGTTTGTAGGGTATCGGCGATGGAGCAAACAGTGCCTACACAATACCGATAAGAGATAGGCATTCGACTTCATCGACCGCATATCGGATTGTTACTCGTTGGTAACGCAAGCAGAAGGTTCGACTCTATCGAAGAGTCGGACTTTCTGCTTTTTATGTAACCAGAGATATTGGTTTGCGGAGTGATGGGCCGAAACGTGTGCAATGCGAGAAAATAATATATATGGGCTTACTATCGATTTACTTTTTAAGTTATTTTCAAGACTTTGAGGTTTATATAAGGATGTCACAATGCACAATTTGTCTAATCGCAATATTTTTACTTACAATTTTACACGATAACAAGTGTCAATATGTGCTTTTTTTACACTTAAATATACTATTTCGAACCACACATGGGGCTACATCGCACCAAACAGGGATTTTCAAAGAGGCTTGCTACTTACAAATTGTTATATATATATGCATTTATAACAAATCATAAGAATAAGTATAATATTTTAATTTAATACGAAAGAGTTATTAATTTTATTTAAGAATTGTTTTGTTCCTATGGAATGCTATTTCTACCTTTGTTCCGATATAAAGTGTTTAACTTAGTAATAACCCACAAAAATTCATGCGTATGATTAACAGAATTCTACTTTCGTTAATCGCTGTTCTCACGTTGGGAGTTTCGGCTTTCGCGCAGAACAAGCAGGTGTCCGGTACGGTAACCGGGCAGGACGGGCAACCTATCATTGGTGCAACCGTCATCGTTGAGGGTGGTAGCAGAACGATAGGTACGACGACCGGTGTCAACGGTTCGTTTGCACTCAATGTACCGTCGGATGCTGTATTGGTCGTCTCCTACATTGGCTACGAAACCGCCAATGTACCTGTTGCCGGCAAGACCAATCTCGCCATCACATTAAAAGAGGCATCACATTCGGTTGACGATGTGATTGTCGTAGCCTATGGTACGACTACCAAAGAGGCATTCACGGGTTCGGCCGTGCAAATCAAAGGTGAAGCTGTAGCAAAGGGCTCACGCGAGTCTATCGATAAAGGTATGGTCGGCAAAGTTGCCGGTGTGCGTGTTGGTACAGACAATGGTGACCCGGGTTCGGCAGGCAGCATCCAAATACGTGGTGTCGGTTCTATCTCGGCCTCTACCACACCTCTCTATGTAATTGATGGTGTAGTGATGTCGAATTCGACCTACGATGTCAATGTCGGTTACAAGAGTACCAGCATACTGAACACCCTCAACCCCGATGATATCGAGTCGTTGACCGTGTTGAAGGATGCTGCAGCTGCTTCGCTCTATGGTTCGCGTGCAGCAAACGGTGTGATTGTCATCACCACAAAGCGGGGTCGTCAAGGTACCACCAAAGTCTCCTACAACGGTGAATATGGTGTGACCAACGTAGCCAACATAGGCGCATTCAAGATGATGAATGGCCAGCAGTTCATCAAGTATCTGAAGGATGCTGCCGACAACGCCTATAACCTTATAGGCCCGGCTTATTCTTATGGTTACGACGGAGATGCTTGGTCATCGTGGGTAGCAGACCCATCGGGCGAGACCAACACCAACTGGACACGCGAGGTGTTCCGCAACGCCTTCTCGCACAACCATCAGTTGAGCATGACCGCCGGCAACGAGAAGACCTCGGTATATGCCAGCTTGGGTTACAACAACACCGAGGGTGTTGTCATTGGCTCCTACTTCGAGCGTTTCACCGGTCGTCTGAATGTCGACCACAACGTGAACAAGTGGTTGAAGGTGTCGTTCCGTCAGATGTTGGCATTCACCGACCAGAAGGGTGCAGCCGACCAAAGCGACCAGGCACAAGGTATGGCCTACTCGTCGCCACTGTCGGCTATCTCGCAGAGCGACCCGACCGCTACCCCCAAGAACGAGGATGGTAGCTGGAACGAGGAGGTATCGTGGAGTGGTGCAACGGAAAACCCGCATCTCTACTTCGACAGCGACCGTCAGTACAACCGCATGCACAACATGCGTAGCTTGTCGAATGTTGACTTCACGGTGAAGTTCACCGATGAGTTGTCGTTGACCAACACCTTCGGTTACGACTATTTGGACAACAAACAGTCGATGTGGTGGGCACCTTCGTCGATTGACGGTGCTTCGATTAACGGTTTGTCGGTAAAGTATATCTTCCAGACTACCGATGCCAGCAACTCGACGGTGTTGCGCTATGCAAACACCTTTGAAGGTGTGCATCACTTCTCGGCGATGGCCGGTTTCGAGTTGAACGATCACCGTAGCGAGTACACCTATGCCGGTGCAAACAACTATCCTAACGATAAGTTGCCCGCACTGTCGGTCGGCCAATTGTATGGTGTGGGTGGTTCTTCGTATCGCTCGTTCATGCTCTCGTGGTTAGCAAGTGCCAACTACGACTACGACAACCGTTACTATGTGTCGGCATCGTGGCGTCGCGATGGTTCGTCGCGTCTGGGTAAAGATAGCCGCTGGGCCGACTTCTACTCTGTGTCGGGTGCATGGCGCATCGGTCAGGAGTCGTTCCTGAAGGATTCGAAGCTCTTCTCGGACCTGAAACTCAAGGCTTCGTATGGCACAAACGGTAACTTGCCTTCGGAGTACTATGCATACAAAGGTCTCTACTCGGCAAGTGCCGGATACGGCTCAGATTCGGCTCTCTACTGGAGCACCGCCGACAACTCGGAGTTGGGCTGGGAGAAGTCCGAGAACTTCAATGTCGGTTTCGACTGGAATCTGTACAATGCTGTTCAGGTGAGTGTAGAGTATTACAACAAACTCACATCGTCGTTGCTGTTTGATATGCCTGCATCGTATGTAACCGGTTTCTCCTCTTACATGTCGAATGTCGGCAAGTTGAAGAACAACGGTGTGGAGGTAGAGATTAGCTCGACCAACTTCAACCGCAAGAACTTCAAGTGGACCACCGACTTCAACTTCACATGGCAGCGTTCGATTGTCAAGAGTCTGCCGAACGACGGTGCCGACATCGCTTATGGTGATGGTAATATGTACCTGCACCGCGAGGGTGAGTCGATGTACACCTTCTACCTGCCCGAATGGAAGGGCGTTGACCGCGAGACAGGTTTGGGAGAGTTCTGGATTGACCCCGAAGACCACAGCAAGGGTACAACCAACTACTACTCGGAGGCAGGCAGTGGTATCGTAGGTAAGGCGTTGCCTGACTTTATCGGAGGTATGACCAACACCTTGACTTGGAAGAATCTGGATTTGACATTCGTGCTGTCGTATCAGTTCGGCGGTTCGTTGTTCGACTATCCCGAGTACTTCTTGGCAAGCGACGGTTTCCGTTCGACCTACTCCAATGCTTTGGCAAAGGCCGCAGACTACTGGACCGAGGATAACAAAGATGCCAAATATCCTATGCCAATTATGAACAACCCCTACCGTTGGGACCGTTTCTCGTCGCGTCTGATTAAGTCGACAGACAACATCCGTATGCGTGAGATTACGTTGGGATACAACATTCCGGTGAAGCGCTATTTCGACCGTCTGCGTGTCTACTTCAAGACAACCAACCCGTTCATGGTATGGTCGGCAACGCCTGATGTAGACCCCGATGTTGCTATCAACGGTTACCGCACGGTCGATGTACCGGTGACACGTTCGTTCGTATTCGGTGTAAACATGACGTTCTAAACAGCTAAAACGTGAAAAACATGAAAAAGATCATCTATACACTTATAGCAGTTTGCTCGCTCAGTGCCTGCGACCTGCTCGACCAGGAGCCATCGACTTCGGTGTCGACCTCGACGGCCATTACCAGCGTCGAAGATCTTTCCTACGCCGTAAACGGAGCGTACTACCTTGTGACATACGATGATATGGGGACTATGGCCTCAGAGTTGTCAATCTATGGCGACTTGATTGGACCTGACTCCTATCAGCCGGCATCGTCGGGTCAGAATGCGTCGAAGATTGCAACATTCACCCTCTCATCGGCCGATACAGACAATGCCTACTACTACTTGTACAAGGCTCTTGCCAATGTAAACAAGGCTTTGGAGGCTGCCGATGAGTTGGAGGGCGAAGATGGTGTAGAGTCGCTCAAAGCCGAACTCTACGCTATGCGTGGTCTGTTCCATTTCCACTTGGCTACCTTCTTTGCTCCGCTGCCCACATCGGGAAGCAGCAACACAATGGGTATCGTACTTTCGAATCAAGTGTTCCCGATTGATTACATCGGTGCACGCGCTACGGTGGATGAGACCTACGAGCAAATTATCAACGACTTCACCTTAGCTATTGAGAGCGGTGAGAATCAGGATTTAAATACCGGTCACCTCAACTACTGGGCTGCTAAGGCACTGCGTGCCCGTGCATACCTCTACAGTGGCAAGTATGATTTGGCATTGGCTGACGCCAAGGATGTGATTGAGAACTCGCCCTACACGCTCTACTCACGCGACAGCTACAAGAGTGTATGGTCGCAGGAGGGCACATCGGAGATGATTTTCGAGTATCTGCAGACCGATACCTACAATGCACAGCGTTACGCACCGGGCTACTACACATCGCCCGATGGCTATGCCGAGTATGGCGTATCGGAGGACTTTGTAAAGTGGATTCAGTCGGATGCAAAGGATATTCGCGGTGAGATGGTAAGCTACCTGACCGGTCGCTACGATGGCTACTTCCCGCTGAAGTACCCGGGCAAGAGCGGTTCTTCGGCACCTCTCTACAACAACAACATCAAGGTGATTCGTCTGTCGGAGGTCTATCTGATTGCAGCCGAAGCTGCTTTGAAGAGCAATGCCGATGACGCAGCCAATTACATCAACGAGTTGCGTAAGAATCGTATCACGGATTACACCGATGTGACGAGTGTCACCGAGGAGGATGTCCTCAACGAGCGTCGTAAGGAGCTCTTTGCCGAGGGTCAAATCGGTTTGGACTACTGGCGTAACGGCAAGACCATCACCCAGGCATCGGGTAAGGTGATTAAGCCTACGGACAATATCGCCGTATTGCCTCTGCCTAAGACGGAGATTGACTACGCCAAGGGGGTATTAGTTCAGAACCCCGGCTACGGTGGGAACAACTAACACATCTCCAAGTAATGACATGGAGCGCACCCGAAAGGGTACGCTCCATTTTTTTTGTTGCCCAGTAAAAGTCGATACTGAACAAAGGATGATGTACCGTCACACTTAGGATGTGGCGATTAAAAAGAAGCCCGAAACTCAGCATTTCGGGCTTGGATATACATCAGAAGGGAAGGTCGTCGGGCGACGCATCGGGCGCAAGAATAGGTTCTGCGGCTTTCGGCGCAGCTTTCGGTGTAGCTGTGTTGTTTGTTGCATCGGGACGACGTCCCAAAAGTTTCAACTCGGTAGCCTGAATCTCCACCGCATTGTGCTTCTGATTGTCGCGGTCGGTCCACTCACGCGAGCGAATACTACCTTCGACATAGAGTTGACTTCCCTTGCGGACATACTTGTCGACCACATCGGCCAACCCACGCCACAAAACGACGGTGTGCCACTCGGTATGCTCCTTCCAGGTGTTGTTTTGGCGGTCGGGGATACGCTCGGTGGTAGCCAAACGAATGCGGGCCACCTTTGCACCGCTCTCTGTAGCACGGACCTCGGGGTCACCCCCTACATTTCCGACTAAAATTACTTTGTTTACCATAGGTTATTACGTTTTAAAGGTTCTCGTTGGGTTTAAAGTTCTTTGAGCAACTCCATAAAGAGGCGTGCCATCTTCACCCCTGCACGCTTGCCTTGGCGTTGTACATCCTCGTGGTCGCCCACTTCGTCGCTCAAACCGCAATTGGTAATCACCGACACACCAAACACCGGCAAGGACATGTGACGTGCAACAATCACCTCAGGTACGGTAGACATGCCTGCCGCATCGCCTCCAATAGCTTTGAAATAGCGATACTCGGCTTGTGTCTCGAAAGTTGGACCTGTACCACCGACATAGACACCATATTGCAACTTGATACCTTCACGCTCGGCAATGGCTGTAGCCTTTGCACGCAAATCGCGGTCGTAGCAGTTGTGCATATCGGGGAAACGCGGTCCCAATTGTGCGAGATTGGGTCCGATGAGTGGATTGGGCATGAGGTTGATGTGGTCGGTGATAATCATCAAATCGCCGGTGCGGAATGTAGGGTTGATACCTCCCGATGCATTGGAGACAAAGAGATAGGCAATACCCAATTGATGGAGCACACGTACGGGAAAAGTCACTTGTTGCATGGTGTAACCCTCGTAGTAGTGGAAACGTCCCTGCATGGCCACGACACGACGCCCGTTGATTTCGCCAAAAATCAGACGTCCCTTATGTCCCTCAACCGTTGAGACGGGAAAATTTGGAATCTCTTTATAGTCAATCGAGTAGGCAACTTCGATATTGTCGGCAAAATCGCCTAATCCCGTACCTAAAATAATACCCACCTCAGGGGTAAACTGTCCGACCTTCGCACGGATGAAAGCGGCAGTTTCAAGAATCTGTTCTAACATCTTTCTCAAGGTTTTGAAGGAAATCTATTGCTGAATATTCGTTAAATACGATATTTATCGGCTGAAAGTACAAACGGCGTCGCACCTCCAGTGGCACTTTTGCCTTGCCACAGAGTTTTACGGCATCCTTCTCGGTAGTGAGCACTTGTGCCTGAGGGTGACGTTCGATGAGTTGCGACAGGGTACGCATATCGCGCACACGATAGACATGATGGTCATCGAAACGCAAGGTGTCAACCACCCGATAGTCATTCTCCACGCTACGTTCGAAAACTTGCGGATTGCCTATGCCCGACATGACAATGACCTCCGAACCGACATCGAACCCATCGGCCATACCCTCGCTGAAGACCGGTTGAGGACGAAACGTCTCCATACGGGTGAAGTAGAGACTCTGGTAGGCCTGTTCGAGGAGTTGCCGACGATAGAGACGACGGTCGATGGCGCTCATATCGCGCGAACATTTGGTGACAATGAAGTATTGTGCTCGATGCAACTGTTCGGGTACATCTCGCAAACGGCCCAATGGGAGCATAGCATCTTCGTAGGGAGGACGTGTGGAGTCGATGACCATGATATTGACCTTAGCATCGACATAACGGTGCTGAAAACCGTCGTCCATCACAATGAGGTCGATATCGGGATGTTCGGCTTGAATGCGTTCAATCGCCTCAACTCGTTTGGCGCAAACCACCACCAACACCTCGGGAAACTTACGTTTGATTTGCAACGGTTCATCGCCCACCTCGCGATAGGAGTCGGTAGGTTGCACCTCACGATAACCTTTGGTAGCACGCCCATAGCCACGCGAAAGCAACGCCACACGATGGAGATGCGACATGTGGCCAACAATCAACTCAGCCAACGGTGTTTTGCCGGTACCCCCCACCGTGATGTTGCCAATGCAAATGATGGGAATGGAGAACTTCCGACTCTTGAGAATGCCCCAATCAAAGAGTTGATGGCGAAACAAGACCGCCATCTTATAGAGCCACGATGCTAGAGTCAACAGAAATTTACGCATTTCCCGAAAAGGAGCAAGTATTACACTCCCAATTTTCAAAGATAGAAAAAAAAAGATAGATTTCCAAATTTTACCTATCTTATCGGGAAACAAACAGGTAACACAAAGAGTCGCAGCCATAATACAGTCGAGTATATTTAGAGAGGGAGCAATTCGTCTTTGAACGAACTACTCCCTCTCTAAATGATGAACCCTTGTGTTGCTAACGGGCTGCTATGCGACAATAGTGATTGTAACGTTTCATCACATCGCGCACGTAGGACATCGTCTCACGACTTCCCGTAAACTGTCCACATTGCACAACTTCCTGCTCGTAGTATTCGGGCAGTGCTTTAAGCTCCAAATAACGCGCCACGGTCTCCCACGAATCGGGATTTTCGCCATTGCTACGCGCCAAACGACGTGCATCGTTAACATGGCCTATGCCACTGTTGTAGGATGCGAGTACGATGCTCATCTTGTCGGTCTCGGAGGTACCCGGAACAAAGCGCAATCCATCGTCAATCTTGGCAAGCACCTGTGCCGCCACACGGACATTGGTCTCAGGGTCGAGCAATCGGTCACGCGAGATGTCAAACTGACGAGCTACCGAGGGCATGATTTGCATCAGTCCCGTAGCACCGCGCTGCGACACAATGTTGGGTGTGAAGCGCGACTCGTGATAAGCCATAGCACTCAGCAGACGCCAATCGTAGCCCTGCTCCTCACTCACCGAACGAATTACATCATCGTAGATAGAGATGATGTGTGTAGAGGTCTCTGTAGACTCCTCATTCAACCACTCGGAGGTGGTACGCGCACGGTGTCCGAAATCGGCATTGAAGCCGTAGAAAGTTGTCAATACGGTTAAGAACCCGAAGGTTAATACTGTTTTTTTCAGCATAAAGGTTTACTTTGCGGGCTGCTTACCACGCGCCGTACAGTACGCCGATCGATCAGTCGTAGAACCCCCACGAAATACCCATCTTGAACATGCCAGGATTGAGTGGATAACGCGCGACGGAGAAATATTCGCCGTTACCGTACAACCCCTTATTCAGGTGTTGGTATTTCAGAAATATACGCATTCTTTTCCACTTGGCCGTCACGAAAGCATCGGTATAGGGATAATTACCTAACTCGATATCGCGTTGGTTGTAAAATGCCGACAACGCCGGGTTGTAGCCCGGAGCATAATACTTCGTGTTGTAATGTGCGTCGAGGCCCATTTGCATCCTCAACACATTGTGCACCACCCAGAATTCGTAGTAATAAGAGAGGTAGGCGCTCACGAGTGGAACGGGTACGACTTCCTGATTCGTACTCCACTGCAACAATACCCTATTGTCCAGATGAAGTCCGCCTATGCGAAAATCTTTTCGAGCATACAAACTCGTCAAACTGACGCTACCGTCGTGCTGCCGGATGCCGACATTGGAATCCCCCGATCCCAACTGGCCGTAGTAGATTTTGTTCTTCACTACACCCTGCCATGCCGAAATCTCCAATGCGTAATCGGGAAGCCGGAACGACGCTTCAATACGAGTTTCATTCTCCTTAGCCAAGGAGTAGGACCACACATAGTGGTTCGAGAATAGATTCTCCTGCCAATACCCGGGCGAACGTTTCTCAGTGGTAAAACGCCCTTCGAGAATCAGTGCATGACCGCGGAGATAGCCTTTGAGCGATAGGTTTGCACCCAGCGACCGATCTCCGCCTCTATATCCCGATGGGTAGACCTTAAGGTTGGCCCCCCAATCAACGTATTTCTTGATTTTACCGGCGATAGAGCCGTAAGCAAAATAGCTTGTCTTCTTCTCCTTGCGATACTTACCCGACAGGTAGTCGGCAAGGGCAAATTGTGAATAGGTGTAGAGGTCGAGCCCCACACCCCCATCGATGGTACCAATCACCCCATCGCGATCCCACGGCTGTGCCTGCACAAAGATACGATTGGACAACCGACGCTCACACAACGAATCGCGTGAAGCATAGGGATTGATAAACCAGTTGTCGTAATAGGAGCCTGTCGTAGCGGTGAAATTGCCTGCATCGTCGCGCGCACCTCGTTCGTTGGTGTAGGTGGAGGCGACATCGGTGTAACACCTGCTCCAAATGTTGTATTCGATAGAGTGACCGATAAAGACACTCGACAAGTCGGCCAACGAGAAGTCGCTCTCTGTGACACGTTGCAACGGGATGGCCAACGATTGCGTAAGGAAGAAGGAGTGATTGCGGTAGATGTTCTCTGCCTCGGCATCGGCCAATCGCATCGGAACACCCGATGGCATTTCGAAGGTGGTATCTCGAATAGCCCACTCGCCTACCACACCACCATTCTCCTCGGTTTCGATGTGGTTGTTGATGTAACCGGCATGTATCGAGTAACGCTTGCCCGTGTGTGCAAAGGTCAATGCGAGATTTTGGTTTTTGGTGTTTGTGCGGTCGTACTGTCCCTTTGTACCTCGCGACTTGTAATCGATACCAAAGCTGGTCGACGGCGAGATGTTCTGTGCATGACGAATCTCGAAGTTGGTTTCGCGATAGCGTTTTTGGCCCGACTCAATGTAGGTCATCTGCAAGAAGGGGCGCTTGCCGTTGTAAAAGGGGACATTCTGCATGTCGTAGATGTAGGCATAGAAGGGCTGTGCAAAGCTAAAATCCTGCCATTGCGGACGTGCAAAGTAGTTGAGAGGCACAGAACCTTCGCCCAAAGCACCCAACGCGGCATCGCCCACGCCCGAACGGTAGAAGGGGTAATCGATGCGCCAATCGGTGAGCACCGTATCGAGGGGGGTGATGTTCACACGGTTGTACTCCTTAGAGATGTTCCATTTGAAGTTGGGTAGTGCGCGGATGGAGTCGTTGAAAAAGTAGGACTCCAACGGCAACTTAATACGTTTCTCCTTGGTGGAATCTTGAGGTTGCAACGGAGTCTCATCGTCGCCATTCTCTTGTCCTTCGGGCACGCCTCCGTAGAGGTTGGTATTCTCGCCTCGTTGCTGTGCTCGCATGATGGCACGTGCATCGAGTTGCGCATGACCCTGCAGAGGCATGAGCATCGCCAAGAGCAATCCCGAAATCCAACAGATATGTGCTTTCAGATGCCTCACCTCCTCAGGTTTAGTTTTCAGATGTTGCATCACGTGTTATCAGCCACCGCACGGTGGAGACAACTACATAGAGTGCAATGATACAAGGTATGGCATAGGTGCGCAACGCCACCAACAGCACCACACAAGCTACGATAAAGAGGTAACGCAACTCATTGCCCGCCCAACCGAATCCATGGAATTTCAGTGCGAACATACGAATGGGCAACACCAACAACGCCGAGAGCGCCCAAGCTACGCCCAAGAGCAATTCACACGAAAAATGAACTCCACGCTGTTCGGTAATGAATCCCAACGAGGCACAAAACATTGCCGCTGCCGGCGTAGGAAGTCCGCAAAACTCAGTACGTTGTGTGTCGTCAATATTGAATTTAGCCAAGCGTAATGCCGAAAATGCCGCCAAGATAAAGAGAAACAACCCTACCCACTCGGGCAACGACCAAACACTCGACTCCTGCAGGTAGAGCGCGTAGAGTATTGCCGAAGGAGCCAGGCCAAACGAGATATCATCGGCCAACGAGTCGAGTTGCAACCCTATCGGAGAGGATTGTTGCAACAGACGTGCTACAAAACCATCGAAAAAATCGAACACAGCCGCCAATATCACCAACCCGAAGGCCAACGAGAGTTGGTTGTAGACCAATGCTGAAACAATAGCCAAGGCACCGCACACGAGGTTCGACAGTGTCAGAATATTCGGAATCGTAAACAACTTTATCTTCATAGACATACCACGTGCAAATATACGCACAGTGGGCAAAGATAGAAAAAAAAGGATAGATAAACGAATCTATCGGGACAAACTTACCGAAAGGGGCTCTACAGAGCATCTCCATGTAGATGGCCTCGCCATTTGCGCGGTGCAAGATTATGCAATGTTGGGAAAGTGGTCACAGACCACATATTCGCCGGCACGCAACTCATAACAGAAATGGCGCAATCCATTGGTGAGGATGAGATAGCGGGCACAAAGTACCGAATTGTAGCGCACAGCCTGGTCGAGCACCTTGGCATCGATGCGAACATCGGGCGCTTTGCACTCGCAGAGGATGAGCGGTTGCAACTTGTCATCGACCACCACTACATCGGCACGTTGTGCCTGTCCATTGAGGTTCACGGGATACTCAAGCACGATGGTTTGGGGTACTACGCCACAAGTGTGTTCGAGATAGGCTATCAGATGTCGTCGCACCCACTCTTCGGGAGTCAGCACAATCCACATTCGACGCAACTCGTCCCACACCAACGGACGGCCGTCGAGTTGCCGAGCACGCAACCGAATAGCAGGAAAGTTTAATTTAGGGTATTGCGACATAAAACAACCGACTCCACGCTGACAAAGATAGGAATTTTTTCGATGTACTCGGACCCTATCGCACAAAAACTCCGCCCCACATCGAGGTGAGGCGGAGTAGACAACGAGAGGTTGGTGTTACTCTTGTAGTGGCGTAAACTGCACGGCATACCCTCCACCCGGGGCCATCGCGAGTTCGAGTGTATCGGCCGATGAAACGGTACGCTCTTCGATGAGGTAGTCATCGCCTGTGCGACCGGCGTTTATGCCATCGCGGTAGATGCGTGCCGTCCAACGCCCTTGCCCCAAGAAATCGAGGTTCAGAGAGAGCGTGCGTGCCGTCCAACTGGTCAATGCACCGAGATACCACTTCTCACCTGCAGAGCGTGCCACAACGATGTATTCGCCAATCTGGCCCATCAACACACGAGTTGTGTCGAAACGGGTGGGGAAATCGACAATGTAGCGTGTTGTCTCCGGCTCGCGCATGTAGGCGGTAGGGCTGTCGCATAGCATCACCAACGGAGAGTCGAAGACCACGTAAGCCGCAACTTGGTGTGCGCGTGTACCCTGGCTCATCGGTGCATCGTAGATAGCACGGAAATTCTTGCGCGAAGCGTTTTGCATAGCACCTTGCGTATAGTCAACCGGACCCACCGCTTGACGAATAAAAGGGAATGTGCAGTCGTGTGCCGGCATATCGACATCGGTCTTGTCGTTCCACTTGAGTTGTTCGAGTCCAAAGATACCCTCGAAGTTAATCACATTGGGATAGGTGCGTTGCAACCCTGTAGGTTTGTAGACACCGTGGAAATCGACAACGAGGTGATAGC
>CAYUJP010000007.1:24804-28129 GCA_964445055.1 uncultured Alistipes sp. | reverse complement strand
TTATTTAAAGTTCTTTCAGGGAAGCTCTGCGTGTGGTGGCGCAGGGCTTCTTTTTTTGTGGATTGGAGAGGAAACGGAATGTTAGGGAACTCTTGGAGTACCCGGATAACTCGGATATCCTCTGAGTTATCTGTCTGTAAAAAGATAAGCCTATCAATACATGTTGTCGTACATGGTTTGGCTCTTGTCGTATTTCAAATCCGATAACGACGAGGCCTTGACACCGATGTTGAAGCTCCAACTGCGGTGTGTGCCAAAGGGAATCCACGAGAACGACATCTGCCAACAGTGCAGGTCGCGCGAGATGCTCACCGACGAGGTAGTCAGCTTGTTCGATTTGATATCGTAGCCTCCTTGAAAGGTGATACCCATTTTGGGAGTGAGAGTGATACTTCCGTTAAATCCGATATTCTGCGTGATATTCTTGTTGTAGCCACTTGTGCCGTTGTTGGTGTAGCTGATGCCGTACGACACGGTGTAGTTGAATCCTAAGTTCCACGGCAACGAGAAGTCGTAGTAGGCTTGTGCCATGTATTGACGTCGCAACACGGGATCCAATATACCATAAGGATCGTAAAAGGGATTGGCATATTCGGGCGGTATGCTGTTGATATCATTGATGGCAGGAGTCGAGGTGTCTTGTCGTGACTTGAAGGTGTAACCGAACGACCACCCAGTCGATACAATACGTCCGGGGAAGAAAAGCTTGTTGATGCGCACACCCTGCGGTGTCACTTTGTAGGGGTCGAGTGTGGCGTTGAGTTGGATGCCGAAGTTGCTACCGAAGACCGTGGTTCGGAACTGTACCGGAATGGTCGAGAGTCGCATGGAGTCTGCCAAAAAATTATACGAACCACTGATGGAGAGGTTATCAATGAGTTTGAGCTTCTTGACACCTGAAGTGTCTCGTTTGGAGAGCACTTTCATCTCAAGGGTCTGCGAGAGAGAGAAGTTTAGCGACATACTTCTGCCCGACGAAGGTGCTCCATAGGCGTTGTCGGCAAAGGGTGAGTAGACCTGATAGCGTCCGGTCGAATCCACCTGCACAGCCTTGTAATAGCCATACTTCTGCTTCGAGAAATCGGGCGCATAGGAGAATCCGATGGTGGGGGTGAGGGTGTGTCGTATGGCTTGAATCTTGTTGGTTTTTTTCTTGAACTGATACATGCCATAGACCGTTGTCGAGGCATTGACCGAGGTAGTGTAGTTGTAGAGTCGATAGAATCCATATTCTGGGTCGAGGTAGCGTACCGAGTTGGTTACGGGACTCCACTCGCGCTCCTGTTTCTTGAAGTACCACTTCTCTGTATAGTTGAACGAGGGTGACACATTGATGTAGTTGAACAGA
The DNA here is from genome assembly GCA_964445055.1 of uncultured Alistipes sp. Classification (GTDB taxonomy): domain Bacteria; phylum Bacteroidota; class Bacteroidia; order Bacteroidales; family Rikenellaceae; genus Alistipes. The sequence continues at coordinate 26,781 of CAYUJP010000007.1, read as the reverse complement.
TTGAACGATGCAGCCACGGGAATACTGTGTTCCACACCGTTGCGCATGTTCTTCAGCGTCTCTTTGCTGAATACCTCCGATTCGGTGGTCGATACCGAGTTAGTCAACTTGCCGGTGTACTGCATCGAAATCTTCTCATACCAACGATCCTTGCCCTGTTTCTCCTTGCGTTTGAGCGGGTAGAAACGTGCAACGTTGAAGACAATGTTGGGTAGGGTTATCGATATGGTGGAGTTCTGCGAATTCTGCGACACGGCCATGTTCATCGAGAGCGAGAAGGGAGTTCCCGTCCAACTCTTTGAGTAGGCGATGGTGGAGTTGGTCTGCGTCGAGAGGATGTCGTTAAGTGTCGTTGCAGCGTAACGGCTGTAACCACTGGTGGCAAAATTTACCGATGCCGAGAAGGTCGATCCGGGATTGGCCTTAGCATCTTGCGAGTGGGTCCACTGCAAGTGAAAGGTGTTCTGTTTCATGAAGTCAGGGTCACCCTTCTCGCCCGTGCGGATGCTCGAATATTGAGCGTTTAGGTTGCCCGAATATTTGTATCGTTTCACATAGCGCGAGGTGGCTGCCGCCTCCCACGATCCGAGGGTGTAGATGCCGGCGGTGAGCGAGAGATCCATATGCTGACTGAGAGTAAGATAGTAGCCGAAGTCTCTGAAAAAGAAACCTCGTTGCCCATCTTCGCCATAGGTCGGCATCAAAAAGCCCGACTTGGGCCCCGAACTGATGGGGAAAAACCCTTCGGGGATGCCGAGAAAGTAGATAGGCACATCCTCCATGACCAGATAGGCGGGTCCGGTGACCACCTTCTTGCCGGGTATTACCTTGGCTTTCGACATAGCAAGGTAGAAGTGCGGATGGTCAGTCTCATCGCAGGTGGTGTACTTTCCGCCCTGTATATTGACGTTGTTGTTGGGCATCTTCTTCACACTTCCCCCAATGAGCCAGCCGTCGCCCTCTTGTGTAGCTACTCCCTTGATTTTGGCCTTACCCGAACGGAAGTTGTAGGTGATGGTATCCATCTTGTAGGGATTCGATGACCCTTGTGTGAACTCCGGACGTGTCACCGTGGGTTTGCCGTCGACGCTGTCAGGCTTTCCGTAGGCATAAATTTCCTTGCTCTCCATGTTCACTCGCATGAAGTCGGCCTTGAGGTTCATGTCCTGATAGGTGACATCGCCTTCGTTGTAGATGTAGACAAACTTATTGCGAATATCGTAGACCAACGAGTCGGTGTTCTTACCGCTCATGATATCCTCTAAGAAAGCCCCGCTACCGTGTTTGCGAGCGATGGTGTCGTGTTGCAAGGTGTCTACCGAGGCGAGGGTGTCACGTTGTAGCGTGTCGCGAACGACTCCGGGCAATGAGTCGGATGTTGTGGGAACGTTGGCCGGAGATTGTGCCTCGCGATGACGGCGCTCGCGACGCGCCAACTTGTTGCGCAGAGGCAGGGTGTCTACATGTGTGCTGTCGGTATCGATAGCGACAACCGATTGCCACAACGGTGCATGCACGGAGAGTCCGAAGACCATCTCCGTGAAGAGTACAACCACCGCCAGCGCAGTGAGGTATTTGGAAAAAAAACGTTTCAAAATCTCAAAAAAAATCGTACCTTTGCCGACAAGTCGGCAAAACCGCTAAAAAACCGCGTTGAATATTGCTCAAACGCAAAAAACGTATTTGACAAAGATACGCAAAATTTAGAAAAGCACCATAAACTAACCCTACTTTTGCCATGTGGCGATTGCTTTTTAGACCTCTCATCTTTGTGCTTCTGATACTGTGTACAACAGTCGCAGAGGCAGTCAATGCACCGTCGGGTGTACGTGTAATTGTGATAGATGCTGGACACGGAGGACCGAAATACCCCGGTGCGCACTATCAGGGAGTCTATGAAAAGGATTTGAATCTGCAAGTGGCATTGCGATTGGGCGAGTTGATTGAACAGAATCTTCCCGAAGTGAAGGTGGTCTA
>CAYUJP010000007.1:16941-24704 GCA_964445055.1 uncultured Alistipes sp. | reverse complement strand
TATCGAGGCAAGGTGGTGGAATTGCTTTCGACGGGGCGTTATCGCTACAAATATTGCGTGGGACGCTATGCTACACAAGCCGAGGCAAAGCAGTCATTGGCTGAGGTGAAGCAGCAATTTTCGGATGCTTATATCATCCGTTTCGAAGGAAACGAAGTGGCTCGTTAGCAAAATGAGTCGGACAAACTTCCTTCAATACAGAACGAAAAAAAGAGAGTTATGAGAAGAGAGGTAAAAATCGGCATATTTGCCGTAGTGATGTTGGGTTGTATGTGGGCAGGTATCCGATTCTTGAGTGGAATCGATATCTTTAGCCGAAATATTCCCTACTATGTCACTTATCCGGAGGTGACAGGCATACAGACAGCCACTCCGGTAACGATACAGGGAGTGAAGGTGGGTACTGTCACGGATATTTGTTTCAATCCGGCGGTGAGCCGCAATGTGGTGTTGCGTCTCACCGTACGCAAGAACTATCGTTTGCCCGACAACTCGGTTGTGCGCATCTATAGCGATGGCATCATGGGGGGCAAAGCCATAGCCATTGATTTGGGCGATAGTCCTCGTACTTTCGTCAAGGGCGATACCTTACCCACCATCGCATCGAGCGACCTGCTTGCAACGGCAGGTACAGAACTTTCCGATGTCAAGCAACGTCTGACTCGCGTGATGGACAACTTGTCAACCACTTTGGAGAGTGTCAATGCGATTCTGCAAGATAACAAAACGAATATCGATGGAACATTGGCTCACATGAACTCCATCAGCGGTACGATGGATGGGGTATTGACTAAGGAGCAGGGTAACTTGCAACGTGCTATCGACAACATCACTCGCTTTTCGACCGTGTTAGGCGACAATTCCGAACGTTTGTCATCGATGGTGGAGAATCTCGATAACTTCTCGCAACAACTCTCCCGTAGCGAAGTGGATTCGCTGATACGAGGCTTGCGTACCACTGTCGATGGGCTCAATACAACACTTGTGGCACTCAACGAGGGTGAAGGTTCAGCGGGCCGACTGCTTAACGACCCGAGTCTCTATGCCTCGCTCAACGAAGCGGCATCCAATTTGGCAGCATTGCTGGGCGATTTAAAGGAGCACCCCAAACGTTATGTTCACTTCTCGCTCTTCGGGCGCAAAGACAAGGAGACGAAGCACACTGTATCTTCCAACGATTCGACCACAACGACCGAGCAAATAGCAGAGTGATAGGGTTAGAGTTTGATGTATGATTTATCCTGATAATTTTGAGGAGAAGATAGGTTTCCATCGCATACGTGAGCAGGTCGAGAAGTTGTGCTCGACCTGCTCTGCGGTTGAGAAGCTTCGCAACGAGCGGTTCTCGTCTGTGGCCGATGAGGTGGAGCAACGTCTGTCGTTGATGGATGAGTTGCGCTCATTGCTCATGCTCGAACGCGACTTTCCCGATGAGGATTATCCCGATTTGGGAGTTTTAGTATCGAAAATACGCATCGAAGGTAGTTATCTGCTTGTTGCAGAGGTGGCGACCCTGCGTCATGCGTTGCAAGCGGTGGCAGCGGTGGTATCGTTTGTTGTGGGACGAGGCGAACGACTCTACCCACACCTCTGGAATTTGAGCCGACGCGTCACGCTCTTTCCTGAGATAGAACAAGCCATCGAGCGAATTCTCAATGAACATGACGAGGTGCGTGATAACGCATCTGAAGAGCTTTATGCGGTGCGCCGTGCCATTCGCGAACGCGAGGGCCAAGCCTCGAAACGGTTGCAACAGGTGTTACAGCGAGCCAAACAGTCGGGTATTGTCGATTCCGATGCCGTGCTCTCTGTGCGCGATGGACGTCCCGTTATTCCGGTATCAGCTGTCAACAAACGTAAGTTGCAAGGCTTTATCCACGATGAATCGGCAACCGGACGTACCTTCTACATCGAACCGGTGGAGGTGGTCGAAATCAATAACGAACTCAAAGAGTTGGAGTATGCCGAGCGACGCGAAGTCATCAAGGTGCTCTCTGCGTTTACCGATTCCATCCGTCCGGATGTGGAGCTGATAGCCGATGCAGGTGATTACCTCTCGACCATCGACATGATACGGGCAAAGGCTCGTTGGGCATTGGCAAACGATGCAACTCGCCCCATTGTTTCGCTCGATGACCGCCTGGTATTGCGCAACGCGCGTCACCCACTGTTGCAACAAACTTTGCGACAACAAGGGCGCGAAGTTGTGCCACTCGATTTGCAACTCGATAGAGACAAACATATTCTGGTGATATCGGGTCCCAATGCGGGTGGTAAATCGGTCTGCCTGAAGACCACAGGGTTGATACAATATATGTTCCAATGTGGCTATCCGGTACCTGTTGCAGAATCGTCGGAGTTGCCGCTATTCCGTTCGCTCTTTATCGACATCGGTGATGAGCAATCGATTGATGATGATTTGTCGACCTACTCATCGCACTTGCGCAACATGAAAAATATGCTTGCCGGTGCATCCGAGCGGACATTGGTGCTCATCGATGAGTTTGGCTCCGGAACGGAGCCTACCATCGGTGGAGCCATAGCTGAGGCTATTTTGGAGCGGTTGTTAGAGCGAGGTTGTTATGGAGTCATCACTACCCACTATGCCAATATCAAGTACTACGCATCGAACACACAAGGCATCGTCAATGGAGCGATGATGTTTGACGTGCAACAGATTCGACCTCTCTTTCGGTTGGAGATGGGCAAACCGGGAAGTTCCTTCGCAGTGGAGATAGCTCGTAAAATCGGATTACCCGAGGAGATTATTCGTTCGGCAAGCGATAAGGCTGGTTCCGACCACATCAACTTAGAGCGCCAGTTGCGTGAAATAGCACGCGACAAACACTATTGGGAGCAGAAACGCGACCGCATTCGGCTGACCGATCGCAAGGTGGAGGAGTTGGAGCAGACCTACACCGAACAATTGGCACGCATTCGCGAGGAGCGTAGCGAGATATTGCGTACTGCCAAGGCGGAGGCACAACGTCTCATTACAGAGGCAAATCGCCGCATCGAGCAGACTATCAAAGAGATTCGCGAGGCGGAGGCAGAGCGCGAGATGACGCGTCTTATTCGTCGCGATTTCGAGGAGTTCAAGGAACAAGTCGATCGGGTTGACCAAGTTGACCCGGAGAAGGTAGCACGTATCGACCGCGAGATGGAGAAGTTGCGTCGGCGCAAGGAGCGTCGCGAAGAGCGTCGGGCGCAACGCGAACCTGCTACCGAACAGCGCGTAGAGGAGCAGCCCACGGTGCGCGAGGTGTGTGTGGGAGCAAAGGTCCAACTCGAGGGACAACAGATTCCGGGTGTAGTACAATCGCTCAAAGGACGCAAGGCTCAGGTGGCATTCGGCCAATTACTCACTACGGTCGACGTAGAACGGTTGCGCGTGGTGTCGAGCAGTGCCTATCGTGAAGCAACACGTCCTACAACGGCACGCACGGTGGTATCGGTCGATATCTCGTCGCGCAAACTCAATTTCAAAGACCATCTCGATGTGCGAGGTATGCGAGCTGCGGAGGCAGTGGAGGCTGTGCAGAATTTTATCGACGATGCATTGATGGTAGGGGTTGCATCGGTCACCATCCTGCATGGCAAAGGTACGGGAGCTCTCAAGGAGGAGATACGTCGCTACTTGCGTACCGTTGCAGGTGTAAGTTCTATTGCCGATGAACATGCCGACCGAGGTGGTGCCGGTATCACTGTGGTGACATTCGATGCATAGCGATAAGCATATACAAAAGAGAATATACGTTGTCCGAAGGACGCATACCGCGTCAATCGACAAACAAAGATAGAGTATGAAATATACACTGAGCGAAATAGCCCGCATCTGTGGCGGAACACTCTCGGGCGAGGATAGCACGGTTTGCGAGGTGGTGACCGACAGTCGCTGTTGCGGTGTGCCACGAGCCCCCCTTTTTGTGGCGATGCAGGGCGAACATCACGATTCGCACCACTACATCGAACAAATGTATGCACGAGGTGTCCGTGCCTTTTTGGTGGAACATGAGGTCGAACGGTTGCCACAAGCTGGATATGTTGTGGTTTCCCAAGCCATTGCTGCATTGCAACAATTGGCAGCTCACTGGCGCAACTGCTTTCGTGGCGAATTGGTGGCTATTACCGGTTCAAATGGGAAGACCGTAGTCAAAGAGTGGATTGCCCAAACAGCGCCGCACGATGTGAAACTCTTTCGTTCTCCCCGTAGCTACAACTCGCAGTTGGGGGTAGCCTTGTCGTTGTTGATGATAGAGGGTGACGAACAATTTGCACTCATCGAGGCAGGCATCTCGCAACCGGGGGAGATGACATTACTCGAACGCATGATTCGTCCCGATGGGGTCATTTTTACCTCTATAGGCGATGCTCATCAGGAACACTTTGCCTCCATGGAGGAGAAGTGTGCCGAAAAATTGCTTCTTGCACTCCATGCACGTCGCATTCTCTATCACAGTTTCTACGAGCCACTCGCATCAATGCTCCGCCAAATCTATGGTAAGGGACACGACCTGACAGATGCCGCCTCGATGGAGGTGTCAATGGAGGGTGATGCCGCTTCAGTACGCAATGCACAACTTGTGTCGGCGTTTTGGCAACAGTGGCGTGGAGTGACACCCGATTTCAAGGCGTTGCAGCCGGTGGCCATGCGTCTTGAGGTGAAAGAGGGCATCTATAACTCACTGTTGGTAAATGATGCCTACAACAGCGACATCAATTCGCTTGCCATTGCACTGGATTACCTGCATAATGTTGCCACAGGACGTCCGTTGACGTTGGTCCTGTCGGATATCTTGCAGAGTGGCATGACCGATGCCGAACTCTACGGTCGTGTGGCTGAGTTGGTAGCGACTAACGGTATTCAACGACTTATTGGCATTGGACAGGGGTTGCAGCGTCATGCACACCTCTTTACCTGTGATAAGGCATTCTATCCATCGACTGAGGCCTATGCGCGATGCATTACGCGACACGATGTTGCAGGTTGTGCAGTGTTGTTAAAAGGCAATCGTTCGAGCCGCTTCGAAGTGCTGGAACGGGCTTTGTCTCGCAAGAACCATACGACGGTACTGGAGGTCGACCTCGATGCCATGACGCACAACCTCAACTACTATCGTTCTCGATTGCAATCGGCTACACGATTAGTGGCAATGGTAAAGGCAGGAAGTTATGGCGCTGGTGATTTCGAAGTGGCACAACTGCTTCAACATCAAGGGGTCGATTACTTGGCGGTAGCTTTTGCCGACGAAGGTGTGTTGCTACGCGAACGGGGTATCAGCATGCCTATTGTGGTACTCAATGCCGATGCTGATAGCTTCGATGTCATGGTGGCAAATCGGTTGGAACCGGAGATATATTCGCTCCATTCGTTGCATGAATTCGCCGCTGCCGTGGAACGTGAAGGAGTAAAACGCTATCCAATACACATCAAATTAGATACAGGCATGCATCGCTTGGGCTTCACTGCCCCCGAAATCGAGGGACTGATTGCACAACTTCATGTGTTGGACGATAAGTTGCAGGTGGCGACGACCTTCTCGCATCTGTGTGTGGCTGATGACCCTACACAAGATTCGTTCACACGATTGCAAATCGATCGTTTCCGCAGTATGACCGAACAATTGTGTCAAGCCATGCCCTATCCCATCGTTCGCCACATTGCAAACTCAGCTGCCATCGAACGTTTCCCGGAGGCACAATTCGATATGTGTCGTCTGGGATTGGGACTCTATGGATTTGGCTACGAACACAACGATGCTTTGCATCCCGTCTCTACATTGCGTACACGCATCGTTCAGCTCAAGCACCTCGCCGAGGGGGAGACTGTGGGCTATGGACGTGCCGGTAAGGTGCTACGGCCTACGTGTACAGCCACCATTCCCATCGGTTATGCCGATGGCTTGGACCGACATTTAGGTTGCGGAGGGTGGTCTGTGCTTGTTCACGGCATATCGGCTCCCATCATCGGGCGTATCTGCATGGATAGTTGCATGATTGATATCACCGACATTGCCGATGTTTGCGAGGGCGATGAGGTGGTTATCTTCTCACCTACGCCGGGTAATACAGCCGAAGATATGGCTACGGTGTTGGGTACAATTCCCTACGAGGTACTCACCTCTGTGGGACAACGTGTCAAACGAATTTATCTGAAGGAGTAAGCCTATGAAGGGAACCCTCTATCTGCTACCTTGTCCTATTGCCGACACTACGGAAGTGTGGGATGTGTTGCCTGCCTCCAATCGCGAGGTGATGGCTTCACTCGATTACTTCATCGTCGAAAATACACGTTCGGCGCGACGTTTTCTCTCAAAAGCACGGTTAGGTCGTCCCATCGATGAGTTGGAGTTCCGCGAACTCAACGAACACACCTTGGCGGGACGTGCTGTGGAGGAGCTGGTCGCACCACTATTGGAAGGTCGCTCGGCAGGCGTCATTTCCGAAGCGGGTGTACCGGGTGTGGCAGATCCGGGCGCATTGGTCGTTGAGTTGTGTCACCGATTAGATATCCGAGTGGTGCCGTTGGTAGGTCCTTCATCGATTCTGCTGGCGATGATGGCATCGGGACTCAATGGACAGTCGTTTGCATTTAATGGCTATCTTCCCGTGAAATCCGAGGAACGTGCGCGTGCAATTCGCAACTTCGAGCGTCGCGCTCATGCCGAGCATCAGGCCCAACTCTTCATCGAGGCACCTTATCGCAACACGAAACTATTTGAACAACTATTGCAGGTGTGTGCACCGCAAACACTGCTCACTGTTGCGTGCGATTTGACCGACCCACAACAGTGGGTTATTACGCGCCCGATTGCTCAGTGGCGAAAAGCACCGATTCCGGAATTGAATAAACGTCCCACAATCTTTATATTGGGTTAGAAAAATAGTTGGTATATATTTTGCGCCAATAGGGTAGATAAAGAAGTAAAAGAAATAGATATGGCAAACGAACAAATTAATAATGAAGATGTTAGCAAGGCATCGGCAGATGCTGTGAAGAACGATACAACCGCCAACAATGCAACTGCAACTGACACAATGTCAGCGCCTGAGGCGACAGCTGCTGACAATGTGTCAGACGCAACTGACGCACCGCAAGCAGAGGTTGCAGAACCGAGTGATTCGGAGGCTGATAAAGTTGCTGCAGAGGTTGCAGAGTGGAAAGATAAGTTCATGCGTCTGCAAGCCGAATTCGACAACTACCGTAAGCGCACGTTGCGCGAGAAGATGGAACTTGTCGAGAACGGTGGTGCCAATGTCATCAAGGCCATGTTGCCCGTCGTTGACGATGTGGACCGTGCTGTCGATGCAATAGACCGTAGCGATGACATCGAGGCATTGCGTGCCGGAGTGAAACTTATTCATCAAAAATTTCACGACACGCTGAAGAGTTGCGGATTGAGCGAAATAGAGGCCAAGGGGTTGGCACTCGATACAGACCATCACGAGGCAGTTGCTCGATTTCAAGCTGGCGAAGAGTCTCGTGGCAAGATTATCGATGTGGTACAGAAAGGTTATAAGTTACGCGACAAGGTGCTTCGTTTTGCAAAGGTAGTTGTGGGTGAGTAGGCCACAACTGAAAAAAGTAGAGTAAATGAAGAACGCGATAAAGAGATTTCGAAAGCTATGGCAGAGAAACGTGATTATTACGAGGTGCTGGGTGTTGCAAAAAGCGCTAGTGCCGATGAGATAAAGAAGGCCTATAGAAAAGCAGCCATCAAGTATCACCCCGACAGAAATCCGGGAGATAAGGAGGCGGAGGA
>CAYUJP010000007.1:15218-16841 GCA_964445055.1 uncultured Alistipes sp. | reverse complement strand
GGTCAAGGCAATGCTGCGACACACGGAGGTGTGAATGGCGACTTGCAGGTCGTTATCACCGAAGAACCCCATCCCGAGTTGATTCGCGATGGCAACGATTTGATTCACAATCTGAACATTACAGTTCCTACGGCTCTGTTGGGCGGTTCGGTCGAGATACCTACGATTGAGGGCCGTGTAAAAATTAAAATCGATGCGGGAACACATGCCGGCAAGGTGTTGCGCTTACGTGGCAAGGGATTGCCCGATGTGAATGGCTATGGACGCGGCGATTTGTTGGTGGTAGTCGATGTTACCTTCCCCGACAAGTTGAATAGCGAGGAACGCAAGTTGATTGAAAAACTCGCCACAATGTCCTCCTTCACAGAGGCGGAGTCGGTGAAGAATCAGAACATCTTCGACAGAATGAAGACTTTTTTCAATAACCATTGATTGTTGTTTGCAATGCTAGGATTCAGCCCAGTAAAAAAACACGCGAAGAACTTCAACTACACGCCACGCTACTACGACCCCGAGCGTGAACGTCGTGCCGAGCGTCGTGCCGAATTGCGGGGGGAGCGAGCCGAGGATGCCGACAAGCCCTACGAACCGGGGCAGTATCTGCGTACGGCACACACCATACGTGCTGCACGTCGTGCCGAGGAGCGGTCATCGCGTTCGAAACGCCGTTTCGGTATGCTGATTATGGGCATGGTCCTGCTGTTGCTCGTACTGAGTGCACTCTATCCGCGCATTGTAGCGGTATTGCGCATGGCAAGCAACCCTTCTACCACAACTGTGGCGGTTGCACCGGAACAGACGCAGGAGCGTCGTTCTGAGTTCGACCAATCGGGTATCAGTGATGTAGAGTGGCAACAGCAATCCATCACGGTAGTGCCTAACGATTATTCCGCTGAGTAAAATGGCCGATTGTATCAAGCTACTTCCCGACGTTGTAGCCAATCAAATTGCCGCCGGTGAGGTGGTCAACCGTCCCTCTTCCGTAGTGAAAGAGATGATGGAGAATGCTATCGATGCAGGGGCTACCTCTGTTACGGTCAATGCCCGTGGGGGTGGTCGTGAGATGATACAGATTGTCGACAATGGTTGTGGTATGTCGCCGGTCGATGCACGCATGGCATTCGACCGTCATGCCACCAGTAAAATATCGTCGGTGGCAGATATCTACAATCTCCATACGTTCGGTTTCCGTGGTGAAGCATTGGCATCGATTGCAGCCGTTGCACAAGTCGAATTGCGCACTCGGCAACGTGACGACGAATTGGGAACACAAACACTCATCAATGGAGGTGAGTTTGTATCACAAGAGCCGATACTTTGTGCCGAAGGGTCGCAATTTTATGTGCGCAATCTCTTCTATAATGTTCCGGCGCGGCGACGTTTCTTAGAAAAGAATACCGTTTCATCGCGCCAAATCAAAGCGGAGTTTCAGCGTGTGGCACTCTGCAACCCCGACAAGAGTTTCGACCTATACGACAACGATGCTTCCATCTATCACCTCATGCCTTCGTCTTTAGCTGGGCGTATTGTCGATGTGATAGGGCGTCACATGCGGTCGAATCTGTTGGAAGTCGATACCGACACCTCCATTGTGCGTGTCAATGGTTTCGTAGGGGCACCTTC
>CAYUJP010000007.1:11734-15118 GCA_964445055.1 uncultured Alistipes sp. | reverse complement strand
AAGTCGATACCGACACCTCCATTGTGCGTGTCAATGGTTTCGTAGGGGCACCTTCGGCAGCCAAGAAGAGTAATGCCGAACAATATTTCTTTGTCAATGGGCGCTACTTCAATGATCCTTATCTGCGTCGAGCTGTGCTGAAGGCCTATGAAAAACTCATACCCGATACATGCTTTCCCTCCTATTTCCTCTATCTTACCGTCAGCCCGGACCGCGTCGATGTCAATGTTCATCCACAGAAGACGGAGGTAAAGTTTGAGGATAAAGATGCTGTGTGGGAGATTTTGTTGGCCGCTGTGCGTAGCACATTGGGACGTACGGGAGCCATCCCGATGATGGACTTCAACGACGAGGGACACATCGATATTCCCGTCGCACAACAAGGGGCCTACTATAACGAGCCCTCAGCCGTCTCCAATGAGGAGTATAATCCGTTTGCCGTCGATGAGGTCGATGTGCCTGCCGATCACATCAATCCAACTCCCGAATATGTCGAGGATGTGGCTTTTGGCACCGCTCACTCGAGCGATGGCACCCCATCCGAGAGTTTCTTCTTCCGTCCGGTTTCCCAATCCCCGTCAGATGACATCTCCTCGACACCGCTACTCTCCGATGCTCAAGGCGAGTACGAAGAGTTCACCTCCGAGGAGTTGCAGGACATACCTATTGGAGTCTCTGTGCCGACACCAATCTCCACAGAGGAGGAGTATATCGACCTTCCGACGAATCAACCGCTGGAACCGCTGGTGGAGATGACTCCTTCGACAACTCGTTCGCTTCCACGCAACGAGACGGAACTTCTGTTTGAATCTGCTACCTCGCAACCACAGCAACAAAACCTATTGGAGATGCCACAAGCCTCTTTTGGCGAGTCGATTTTTGTCGCTCCGGGTTATGTGGTAGCACTGCTGGGCAAGAGTCCGGTGTTAGTTGACTTGCGTCGTGCGCGTGAACGGTTGCTCTATGACGCCTACCTTACGATGATTTCGGCAGGCAGTTCGGTGAGCCAGAAGTTACTTTTCCCCGAACGTTTGGTGTTGTCGTACGATGATTACGAGTCGTTGCAACAGTATGCTTCCGATTTCCAAGCATTTGGCTTTGATATTGCCTTTTTGGGTGAGGGAACTATCGATATTCAGGGTACACCTGCCGATATGCCTATCGATGCAGTTGACGAATTGATCTATAGGCTGTTGCAAGCCTTCTCACATGAGTCTGCCGACGAGATGCGACGCAAACGCATGGCTTCGGAGTTGGCACGTGCCGGAGCACAATCGGTAGCTCGTTGTACTTCACATGAGGAGGCTCGTCGCCTGCTTGAACAACTGCAACAGAGCGAAAATCGTTGCTACACTCCCTTTGGAAAACGTATTTTTGCTCCGCTCTCTATGGATGAGTTGCGTTTGAAGCTGAAGTGAAGTAGATGATTTGAAGAAATTCGTTATCTTTGTAGAATGATAACTTGTCGTGCAACGTCGTGCGACAACAACAAACAGCCCATGAGCAGAAGCTATTTTGACACACCGTTGGCAGTCAAGAATCTATTAATCATCAATTGCTTGGTCTTCTTGGCTACCTATTGCATTCCCTCATTAAATTCATTTTTTGCGTATTATGGAGTACTCCATGGATTTGATTCATTCTACTACCACTCATACCAATTTATTACCTACATGTTCCTGCATGGCAGTGTCGAGCATCTCTTCTTTAATATGTTTGCGCTGTGGATGTTTGGTCGTCAGTTGGAGTACGTCCTGGGGGCAAAACGTTTTTTGACCTACTACTTCGTGTGTGGCATCGGTGCCGCTCTGTTGCAGTTGTGCATTGCCCATGTAGAACAAAGTTCCATCAACTTGTTGGGTGCTTCGGGTGCAGTGATGGGATTGCTGTTGGCTTACGGAGTACTGTGGCCCAACTCAATTATCATGCTGATGATACCCCCCATTCCACTTAAAGCCAAATGGTTTGTAGCCATCTATGCCCTCATCGAACTCTTCCTTGGAGCTACAGGTACACAACCCGGTGTGGCACACTTCGCTCACATAGGAGGCATGCTGTGGGGCTTGGCGTTGCTCTACTATTGGCGGTGGCGTGGAACGATACGCTTTTAGACGATAATAATATACGGCAAGCGCAGTAGCTTTTGAACAATGAGTAAAAAAGATTGGACTTATCACACACAATTTGGCTCGGCCGAAGCAACAAAACCTCGTCGTAACCTGCTTGTTGTGTTACTCGACGGTGTGATGGGACTATTGACCTATGTCGTGGGAGGACTTCTGTTGTTGGCATACATCTCCCCCTATGTGTCACCCGAATATGCGTGGTTTTTTGCCTTGTTAGGTCTGGTTGTGCCGGCGGTCTATCTTGCCGGGGTTATCCTGTTCCTCTTTTGGGTGATTCGTTGGCGTTGGAGATATGTTGTGGCAACACTACTATTGCTTATGATTGGTCTTCCGCGCGTGTCGCTCTACTACAAAATCGAGATTTTACGAAACAAAGCCGATGTAGTTCGTAACATGCCGGAGTTGCAGGGGTTGGTTGTACAAAATTACGATCGCAATTCGTTGAAGGTGATGACCTATAATATCCGCCTCTTCTATGGCGACGACGGACAGAGTACCATCGATAGCCTTGCCGCATTCGTCAATGCCTACGACCCGGATATTCTCTGTTTGCAGGAGTATCGCGAGCATACACGTGATACGTTGTCGGCGCAATTCGACTCGCTCATCAGTAGCGACTATCGTTCGGTGCGTTATATGCGTAGCTACGAAGGTCAGACCTTGGCCATCTATGCAAAATCGAAATACCGCATTGTTAATCAAGAGAAGGTAGATTGTGCCGATCCGGTGGACACCAACCGAGTCTCCTCTGTGTGGGCTGATGTGTGCATAGACCAAGATACGGTGCGTATCTTTAACAACCACCTGCGTTCGACGCACATCAAATCGGCCGATGGCGATTACTTTATGACCGGTGATTTTTTGGTGGACACAGCACGCAACACAAAGTTTCGCGACATGGTGAAGCGTTTTCGCGAGAATAGCATCTCTCGCTCCTATCAAGTCGACACGCTGTCGAAGTTGTTCAAAGCGTCGCCCTATCCCGTGTTGGTATGTGGCGACTTTAATGATACGCCACTATCCTATGCTTATGAACGTATGTCGCGAGGACTCAATGATGCATTTCGAGTGTGTGGTAGAGGCTTCTCCTACACCTACCGAGGTTTTTACAATACGTTCCGCATAGACTATGTACTCGCATCTGACGAGTTCGAATTGCAAACCTACGAGGTGCCACATGTGCCGTATTCTGATCACTATCCCGTATTTGTCCGTATGAAACTCAAAAATTCAAAGTAATGATTTTAGATACATTTGC
>CAYUJP010000007.1:6052-11634 GCA_964445055.1 uncultured Alistipes sp. | reverse complement strand
GGCTCGATAGATACCAGCAGTGCGAACTTTGCAACGATAGTTGGCAATGGAGGCTGTCGGATGCCAGTTGAAGACAAAGAGTAACTCACGGTGCGCAAACACCAAAGTGAGATTCTTGTCATCCATCTGCAAATTGTAGGGATAGCCATCCTCCAACACATGCTCCTCGCGTATGAGGGCGAGCATGGCACGATCAAAATCACCTAAATAACTATATCGTAGAAATCCATTCTCTGCAAGCGACCATTGCCGTCGTGCATGGTCGTAGCTCCAGTTGTTGCCCTCGCGAGGAAAGTCAATCCATTCGGGATGTCCGAATTCGTTTCCCATGAAGTTGAGATAGGCATCGCCACCGGTCGATATAGTCATCAGTCGTATCATCTTGTGTAGTGCCATACCTCGGTCGATAACAATGCTCTGTGCGGCACGATTCATATGCGTGTACATCAGGCTATCCATCAATCGAAAGGCAAGCGTTTTGTCGCCGACCAAAGCTTGGTCGTGCGACTCGGCGTAGGCAATGCTTTTTACTCCGGGTAACCGATTGGTCATTGTAGACCACATTTCGTGTATATTCCACGTTTCATCTTTGCGCTCTTTCAACAACCGAATCCAATAGTCGGGGAGTGCCATGGCAAGACGGTAGTCAAAGCCTATGCCTCCCTCATCTTGGGGACGACACATGCCGGGCATGCCACTGACATCTTCGGCAATAGTGATGTTGTGTGGGCGTAGGTCGTGTATTAGCTTGTTGGCAAGTGAGAGATAGACAATAGCATCTTCATTGACTCCTGCATCAAAGTAACGCTCGCGACAATCGAAATCGATGTATCCATGATGATGATAGAGCATCGATGTCACTCCATCAAAACGAAATCCATCGAAGTGAAACTCCTCTATCCAATACTTGATATTCGACAACAGAAAGTGTTCTACCTCTGCCTTTCCGTAGTCGAAAAGCTTTGAGTCCCAATAGGGTTGATAGCCGGCTGTCCCGGCAGGCGAATAGAGATGGTCGGTGCCGTCCAGTTCGTTGATGCCCTCGTTGAGGTTCTTTACATAGTGTGCATGCACCAAATCCATAACCACGGCCAATCCCAGTTCGTGTGCACGACGTACCAGGGTTTTCAACTCTTCAGGGGTTCCGAAACGCGAGGAGGGAGCATAGAAACTCGACACGTGATAGCCAAATGATCCGTAGTAGGGATGTTCGGCTATTGCCATCAGTTGTACCGTGTTGTATCCGTTGCGCCGAATGCGGGGTAGAATATGGTCGGTAAATTCGCTGTAGGTTCCTACGCGTGGTTGTTCTTGCGCCATGCCTACATGCGCCTCGTAGATGAGCGGTGCGCCCAACATGCTGACATCGAATGCATCGTCTGTCCAATCGAAAGGCGCCGGATTCCAAAATTGGGCAGTAAAATTCTTGCTCCGCTCATCTTGTACCACGCGACGTGCGTATGCCGGAATACGGTCCATCCAACCATTGGGCCCGTGTACATGCAATTTGTAGAGCGAAGTGTGGGTGAGCCTATCGGCATAGAGCGCATCGGGAAGAAAGATACTCCATACCCCTGCATCGTCCTTGTCGAGTCGCAACTGTGTGCGTTGCCAATTGTTGAAATCACCGAACAGGTAGACATCGTATGCTCCGGGTAGCCATTCGCGAAACCACCAGCCACAGAGCGTGGCATCGTATTGCCAACCGAAGTAGTGGTGTGCATTGGCATAGTCAACAATCGAATGCGACGTGCGTTCAATGCTCTCCAGTCGGTCGATATACCGGCGATGTCGCGCAACGAGTTGTTCCTCGGCGGGCTTCAGCCATGGGTCTTGTTCAATGAGTTTCAGGGTGTGTCGCTCCATGCGATGTGTCATCTATCGAATACGACTCAAAAATAGTGAAAAAATAGTCGTGTTGCAACTCTCCAAACGTGTTGCGCTCACGTTTAGGTTCCAAAGATATGCCAAAGCGGTAGATGCTGCTCGAATGAGGTGTCAGCAATAACCCTTCAATTGTATGCGTATCTCGCGCATGGCCAACTCCAGATGTTTATCGACCGTACGCACTGATAACCCCATGCGTTGCGCAATTTCTTGACGTGATAGATGCTCTTCGCGACTCAATACATAGACGGCTTGTCGTTGCGATGGCATGGCTGTCACCGCTTGATCTACAACACGGCGTAGCTCATTCAAGGCAAATTGTTCTTCGACGGTCACCGTTTCGGTACTCTGCAATCCATCGAGGGGTAGTGCCGATTCTTCGACTACTTCGAGCGACATTTTGTGACGGAAATAGTCGTACACGCGATGTTTAATCATAGTGAAGAGCAGATTATAGAGTGACCGCTGTGTGTCGAGTTGTGCGCGATGAATCCACAGTTGCATGAAAGTATCTTGCACAATATCCTCAGCCGTTGGTTTGTCGCCTACGATGCGCTGGGCGAAGGTCAAGAAAAGGTCGTAATATTTATGAAAGATAGCCTCATAACCCCTCAGATTACCACGCTGCAAGTAGGCAATCAATTCGCTGTCGCTGTCCGAACAGCGTGGAGTATGACTCTTCGCAAACATGCTAAAAAAGTTCGTTACGAGACATGTGTAGATTAGTTTCCGCTTTAATGGTGATTTTCCAATCCAAAATTAATGATTATTATTTTAAAACCATACATTTTTGTGCTAAAAATTGCTATTTGTTTTCTTGAAATCAAAAGTTCTATTTCACAATTCCTTTTTTAGGGGGAATAATATCAGCAAATAGATAGATTTTATTAATTTTTTAAAAATATAGCCATACATCAACGCTATCCTCGATTGCATAATCCACTCAATGTGGATTAGGTGACAAAACGAAACTTTCAGAGTGCCGTTTTGTCACTTTTCTTTTCGGAATTGCGATATTTTCGATAACGTGTTATATTATTGAATTTTTTCAATTAACTTTGCAGAGCATAATCTGCTTGTTAGATTGTGCTAACATTTAAACGATTTATATTATAGCATTTAGCAAGACATGGGAATGAATTCGATTCACGTGGTATTTGCCGAACCCGATCACGCAAAGTTCGCCGAGCAAATTTGTCGGCTGATCTACGAATCGGCATTACAGCGTGGCACCGGCATCGCAAAGCGTTCGCCGGAGTACATTGCCTCTAAAATCACGGGGGGCAAGGCGGTTGTCGCATTAGATGGCGACGACTTGGTCGGATTTAGCTACATCGAGTGCTGGGAGCATGGCGATTATGTAGCAACTTCAGGTTTGATTGTGAAACCAGAGTACCGTCATTTGGGTTTGGCTGCACGTATCAAAGACAAGACGTTTGAGTTGGCCCGACGACGATTCCCGAATGCTAAAATCTTCAGTATCACCACGTCGCTTCCGGTTATGAAGCTCAATTCGCGGTTGGGTTATGTCCCCGTCACCTTCTCCGAACTTACCGATGACGAGACCTTCTGGAATGGTTGCGAGGGCTGTTGCAACTACGATATTTTGCAACGTAACCATCGTCGTATGTGCCTCTGCACCGGCATGCTCTTCGATCCTGCGGCGCCCAAGGCCGAACACTCGCGCATTGCTCCCTATCGCATGGCGTTGCGCAACAAACTCAAGACGCTCTTCTCGCTCAAACGCAACTAAGAGCCTCTACACATCACACTAACGTAAATAAAAAAGCAAACATAGATGAAAAAGCAAAAAGTTGTTTTGGCATTCAGTGGAGGTCTCGACACCTCTTTCTGTGTAAAATATCTCTCCGAGGAGAAGGGCTACGAGGTGCATACCGCGATTGCCAACACCGGAGGTTTCTCCGATGCTGAGTTGAAGACCATCGAAGAGAAGGCCTATCGTTTGGGCGCTGCCAGTCACGCCACACTCTCCATTGAGCAGGAGTACTATCAGAAGAGCATTCGTTACATGGTCTACGGAAATGTACTTCGCAACGGAACCTATCCCATTTCAGTTAGCTCTGAGCGTATCTTCCAGGCCATTGCTATCATTGAATATGCCAAGAAGATTGGCGCTGACTATGTAGCTCATGGTTCGACGGGTGCCGGAAACGACCAAGTTCGTTTCGACCTTACTTTCCAAATTCTTGCTCCCGAAATTGGCATCATCACTCCGACACGTGATATGACACTCACTCGTGAGTATGAGATTGACTACCTGAAGAAACATGGCTATGTGGCTGATTTTCATAAGATGGAATACTCTATCAACAAGGGCCTGTGGGGTACTTCCATCGGAGGTAAAGAGACATTGCACTCCGAGCAGACATTGCCCGAATCGGCATACCCTTCGCAAGTGACCGCTCACGGAGAGGAGACACTGAAACTCACCTTCGAGAAGGGCGAACTCGCAGCTGTCAATGGCGAAGCATTCGACAACAAGGTCGATGCAATTCGTGCCGTTGAGGCTATCGGTTCAAAATACGGCATTGGTCGCGATATGCATATTGGTGACACAATCATCGGTATCAAGGGTCGTGTAGGATTCGAAGCAGCCGCTCCCATCCTTATTATTGCGGCCCACAAGATGCTTGAAAAACATACCCTTACCAAGTGGCAACTCTACTGGAAAGATCAACTCTCCACATGGTATGGCATGTTCCTCCACGAGGCACAATATCTTGAGCCCGTGATGCGCGACATAGAGCAGTTCCTCGACCACTCGCAACTCAATGTTACGGGTACAGTTGAACTTACGTTGCGTCCTTACAGCTACACGCTGGTTGGTGTGTCGTCGTCGTTCGACCTGATGAAGACAGACTTCGGTGAGTACGGCGAGGTTAACAAGGCGTGGACAGCCGATGATGTGAAGGGCTTCACCAAGATTCTGGGCAATCAGATGAAGATTTTCTATAACGTGCAGGCACGCAACACCAAGAAGTAATGAAAGTCGGTATCATCGGTGGCGCAGGCTACACGGCGGGTGAGTTGTTGCGTTTGTTGCTCAACCACCCGGCCGTGGAGATTATCTTCGTCCATAGTGCAAGCAATGCCGGCAATGCCTTGAGCGATGTCCATACAGGACTCTATGGCGAAACCGATTTGCGGTTTTCGTCCGACTACGACCTCTCGGCCATCGACGTACTCTTTCTCTGCTCTGCTCATGGCGAGAGTTGTCGTTTCTTGGAACAGGCTCAGTTGCCCGCATCGTTGCGCATCATAGACCTTGCACAAGATTTTCGCGACGAACACGACGGTTTTGTCTACGGATTGCCTGAACTCAATCGCGCTCGCATCAGCGGTGCGCAACGTGTAGCCAATCCGGGTTGTTTCGCCACTGCAATACAGTTGGCATTGCTCCCTCTGGCAAGTCGCGGACTGTTGCAACGCGAGGTCCATGTTGCAGCCATCACCGGTTCGACCGGTGCGGGTGTCAAACCTTCGGCAACGACTCACTTTAGTTGGCGTTCCGACAATGTGTCGGTTTACAAACTATTTACCCATCAGCACCTCAAAGAGATAAGTCGAACATTGAGTCTCATGCAAGGAGGCGAGGCTCCGCGAATCAACTTTGTGCCGATGCGTGGTGATTTTGCTCGAGGTATCTTGGCAAGTGTCTACACCGATTGTTCGCT
>CAYUJP010000007.1:0-5952 GCA_964445055.1 uncultured Alistipes sp. | reverse complement strand
TGCGTGGTGATTTTGCTCGAGGTATCTTGGCAAGTGTCTACACCGATTGTTCGCTTTCGCAAGAGGAGGCCGAAGCACTCTATGCCGACTTCTATGCCGATGCCGCCTTTACCTTCCTCTCATCGCGACCGATTGATTTGAAACAGGTGGTCAACACCAACAAAGCGCTGGTACAGGTGCAGAGTTTCGAGGGAAAGTTACACATCACTTCAGTGATTGACAATCTCCTGAAGGGCGCTTCGGGACAAGCAGTGCAGAATCTCAACTTGATGTTCGGTATTGACGAACGTACCGCACTTCACCTCAAGGCCAGTGCGTTCTGACCTCGATGTGTTTTTTAGTAATAACCGCATAATAATTTATACATGCAACTATTCGATGTATACTCCCTCTATCCTGTTGAGCCCGTGCGTGGCGTAGGCAGCTACGTCTACGATGCTTCCGGAGTGGAGTATCTTGATTTATATGGAGGTCATGCTGTTATCTCCATTGGCCATGCGCATCCACACTATGTGCAGATGCTCTCCGACCAAGTGGCACGTTTAGGTTTCTACTCTAATTCTGTGGAGAACTCGCTACAACAGCAGTTGGCTGACCGTCTTGGCGCACTTTCAGGTTACGACGATTATCGTCTCTTTCTCTGCAATTCGGGAGCTGAAGCCAATGAAAATGCGCTAAAACTTGCTTCATTCCATACCAAGCGTTGTTCGGTACTTGCCTTTCAAGGCGCTTTCCACGGTCGTACTTCGGGAGCGGTGCAGGTGACCGACAACGAGGCCATTCGTTCTCCTTTCAACAAAAATTTCTTTGTCGATTTTATTCCGATGGGTGATATCGATGTTGTGAAACGCAAACTCAGCACTTTGGAGTATGCCGCTGTCATCATCGAAGGAATTCAGGGCGTTGCAGGCATACGTTGTCCCGAGGCTCAATTTTTGCGTGAGTTGCGTGCCGTTACCGAACGCACGGGTACCGTGCTCATTCTCGATGAGATTCAGTCGGGTTATGGCCGTACGGGGCGTTTCTTTGCGCATCAAGAGGCTGACATTCGTCCCGACCTTATTACCATGGCTAAGGGTATGGGCAATGGCTTTCCTATTGGGGGTGTGCTTATTGCACCGCAGTTCGAAGCACGCAAAGGTATGTTGGGTACCACCTTCGGAGGCAACCATTTAGCTTGTACCGCAGCCATTGCTGTGGCCGATGTTATCCGCGAGGAGCATCTTGTGGCGAATGCAGCAAAGGTGGGCGACCATTTGTTGGCTGAGTTGCGCAAGATTCCCGCTCTTCGCGATGTGCGCGGTCGAGGTCTGATGATTGGCTTCGATATCGAAGGTTCTGCTCCCGAGTTGCGTCGTCGTTTGGTACTCGAGAAACACGTCTTCACAGGTGGCGCCGGAGCACATACGGTACGTCTATTGCCGGCATTGTCGCTCTCTATCGAGCAAGCAGACCTCTTTATTCAACGATTCAAAGAGTTGTTGGCCGAGGCGTAACAAACGCCTATCCAACACAACAAACAAGCATAACCATGCAGAAATTTACAACCGTAGCCGACATCGGCGATTTAAAGACCGCCGTTGCCGAGGCACTCGAGGTGAAGCGCGATCGTTTCGCCTACCAGCATTTGGGACGCAATCGTACCTTGCTCATGATCTTCTTCAACTCAAGTTTGCGTACACGCCTCTCTACACAGAAGGCAGCCATGAACTTGGGTATGAATGTCATGGTGCTCGATGTCAATCAAGGTGCATGGAAGCTCGAGACCGAACGTGGCGTAGTGATGGATGGCGACAAGGCAGAGCACCTTTTGGAGGCGATACCTGTCATGGGTTCCTATTGCGACATCATCGGAGTACGCTCCTTCGCACGCTTCCAACATAAAGCCGATGACTACGAGGAGCGTGTCCTCGAACAGTTCATCCGCTATTCGGGACGTCCCGTCTTCTCTATGGAGGCGGCAACTCGTCATCCGTTGCAGAGTTTTGCCGACCTCATTACCATCGAAGAACACAAGCGCACCGAGCGTCCCAAGGTTGTCATGACGTGGGCTCCGCATCCCAACGCACTGCCACAGGCAGTTCCCAATTCGTTTGCCGAGTGGATGAATGCCACCGACTACGATTTCGTCATTACCCATCCTGAGGGTTACGAACTTGACCCGAAGTTTGTGGGTCATGCACGAGTCGATTACGACCAACGTCACGCTCTTGCCGGTGCCGATTTTGTCTATGCCAAAAATTGGGCCGCCTACACCGACCCTCACTATGGACAAGTCCTCAGTCGCGATCGTGATTGGACGGTCGATACTGCAAAGATGGCACTTACCAACGATGCCTTCTTCATGCACTGTCTTCCCGTGCGTCGCAACATGATTGTCACCGACGATGTCATTGAGTCACCGCGTAGTTTGGTCATTCCGGAGGCTGCCAATCGAGAGATTGCAGCCGAAGTGGTGCTCAAACGACTTTTGGAGTCACTCTAATGTCTCCCTGCTGACCATGATTACAGTAGTTAAGATTGGGGGAAACGTCATCGACTCCCCCGAAGCAACGGCTCGCTTTGTGCGGGCCTTTGCGCAACTTTCAGGACCGAAGATTTTGGTGCATGGCGGTGGTAAACTTGCCACACGCCTCGCTGCTCAATTGGGTATCGAGAGTCGTATGGTCGATGGTCGTCGCATCACCGACCGTCAGACACTCGATGTGGTGACAATGGTCTATGCCGGACTGGTCAACAAACAACTTGTGGCAGCCTTGTCGGCTAACGGTTGTCGTGCAGTCGGCCTTTCGGGTGCCGATGCTGATGCCATTCGCTCCGACAAACGTCCCGTTGCCGAGATTGACTATGGCTTTGTGGGCGATATTCGCACCGATGGAGTCAATGAGTCATGGTTGCGTTTGTTGCTCGATGCGGGTATCACTCCGGTTTTTTGTGCCATCACATGCGACGATGCGGGTACATTGCTCAATACCAATGCCGACAGCGTTGCTTCGGCGGTTGCCGTTGCTGCATCACATATCGACCGCACGCAACTAATCTTTTGTTTCGAGAAACGAGGTGTGCTCCGTTCTGTTGACGACGATGAGAGTGTCATTGCACGCATCACCCCCGACACCTTTCGTAGCCTCAAGGAGGAGGGTGTTATCAACAAGGGCATGCTTCCCAAAATCACGGGCGCTTTTCGCGCGATTGAAGGTGGGGTTGAGTGTGTCGTTATCAAACATTCCGACGAGCTGTTACAGCCCGGCGGTACAACCATCTCTGCACAATGAGTATAGAGACTTTGCAGAGCGATGCGGTAGCGTTGCTCGAACGTTTGGCTGCTACTCCTTCGGTATCGCGTACCGAGGGGGCAACAGCCGACTTGCTCTGCGACTATCTGCACTCCGTAGGCATTGCCGCAGAACGTTTGCACAACAACGTCTATGCTCGTTGCGAACAGTTTGACCCGCAGAAGCCAACGCTGTTGCTCAATTCGCACCACGATACGGTGAAACCCACCTCCGCTTGGACACGCGACCCCTTTACTCCGGTGTGGGAGGGCGAACGTCTCTATGGCTTGGGTGTCAATGATGCCGGTGGTTCTGTGGTGTCGCTCATCGCGCTATTCCGTCACTACTACCACACCTCGCTTCCTTTCAATCTACTGTTGGCACTCTCCGCCGAGGAGGAGTGCATGGGTGAGCAGGGTACGCGAGCTTTGTTGCCCACGTTGGGTCACATCGACATGGCATTAGTGGGTGAGCCGACACGTATGCAAGCAGCAGTGGGAGAGCGTGGCCTTATGGTACTCGACTGCACGGCACATGGCCGGGCAGGACATGCCGCACGCAACGAGGGCATCAATGCACTCTATATTGCAGTCGATGACATTGACCGCTTGCGCAACTATCACTTCGACCGTGAATCGGCGTTACTGGGGCCTATCCGCACTACCGTCACACAAATCGAAGCGGGGACACAGCACAATGTTGTACCTGCTGAGTGTCATTTTGTAGTCGATGTGCGCACCACCGATGCCTACACCAACGAGCAGACGGCCACCATCATTGCCGACTTGCTCACCTCCGATGTGGTGCCTCGTTCCACACGTATCCACGCTTCGGCCATCGATGCCTCACATCCTTTGGTGACGGCGCTTCGCCCCTTAGCTATCGATACCTTCATTTCGCCCACCACTTCCGACATGGCTCTTATGGCATTTCCTTCATTGAAGATGGGGGTAGGTGACTCAGCACGTTCGCATACTGCCGATGAATATGTTTTGCGCAGTGAGGTCGAGCAGGGAGTTGCTACATACATACGTTACATTGCCTCTTTGGCACAATTATACTGATTATGGCACTTTTATGGGATAAAGGTTACGAGCCTGACGAGCTCATCGAACGTTTCACCGTAGGCGATGATCGCCTGCTTGATATGCGTCTTGCAAAGTACGATGTCGAAGGCTCTATGGCACACATCCGCATGTTGCAAACCATTGGCTTACTCACCGCTGACGAACTGAAGATTTTACTTGAGGGGCTGGAACAGGTACGTGCCGAGATTGAAGCGGGTACTTTCCGCATCGAGGAGGGTACAGAGGATGTACACTCGCAGGTAGAGTTGCTTCTTACTCGTCGTTTGGGCGATGTGGGCAAGAAAATTCATGCCGGACGTTCGCGCAACGACCAAGTGTTGGTCGATTTGAAACTCTTCTTGCGCGATGAGATGCGCTCGACTGCAAAGTCTGTGCGACAACTCTTCGACCGTTTGCAGGCCAAGAGCGAAGAGTACAAGGAGGTACTTATGCCGGGTTACACCCATTTGCAGATTGCCATGCCCTCGTCGTTTGGCCTCTGGTTTGGAGCTTATGCCGAGACGTTGGTCGATGATATGCGTCTTGTGGTGGCAGCTTTCGATGTGGCCAATCAAAATCCACTGGGTTCTGCGGCAGGCTATGGCTCATCGTTCCCACTCAATCGTACGCTTACCACACAACTACTGGGCTTTGCCGACTTGAATTACAATGTCGTGGCGGCACAGATGAGCCGTGGCAAGAGTGAGCGTGCGGCGGCTGTGGCTATTGCAGCGGTGGCAGCTACGTTGGGTCGTTTCGCAATGGATGTCTGCTTGTTCATGAATCAGAACTTCGGTTTCATCTCCTTCCCCGATGAACTTACAACCGGGTCGAGCATCATGCCACACAAGAAGAATCCCGATGTCTTCGAAATCATGCGAGGCAAGTGCAACCGACTACAGTCTGTCCCCAACGAGATGGCACTGCTCACCGGCAATTTGCCGTTAGGTTATCATCGCGATTTGCAACTGCTCAAGGATATTCTCTTCCCGGCGACCACCGTTTTGCGTGACTGCCTCTCCATGTGTGACTTCATGTTGCAACATATCCGTGTCAAGCGCGATATTCTCAACGATGCACGCTACGACTACCTCTTTACAGTCGAAGATGTCAATCGTTTGGCGTTGCAGGGCGTGCCTTTCCGTGAGGCCTACCGTCGTGTCGGTGAGCAGGTGCAGCAGGGTACCTATCATCCCACGCGCGAGGTGCACCACACACACGAGGGTAGCATAGGCAATCTCTGCACCGAGCAAATCAGAGCCAAGATGGATCGGGTGATGGAGGCATTTCGGTAGGGTAGAGCTCATCATAGTTGTTCACATCTCTGTATAGATAGATTATTGCAGGGTACAAAGATCAATAGTGTCTAAAATAGCACGACCAACGGCATTCCCGTTGTAAATAATGAAGTACAATTTCAAGCGGAGGTAAATAAAATACCTCCGCTTGACTTTTAATAGGGAACGGTAAAAACAATGGTGTCATCTATAAATTCCAAGAAGAAATTTATAGACTATTATTCTTAGTTACATCATTATCGAATATTTTTCACACTGTGGTTACGTAAACTTTGTAGTTCGTTCGTATATATATAAAACGATACCTACTTA
>CAYUJP010000006.1:1464-29036 GCA_964445055.1 uncultured Alistipes sp. | reverse complement strand
TGCTGGGATGCGTTGCCATGTGGCAGGTAGCTGTGTCGGCCGGCGGTGAAGAGCAATGTGGTAGAATCGGGCATACAGCCGTTGGTGCGACAACTGATGTTTGGGCATAGTGATGCTACTAACCAATTGATAGGGTATGTCGCCTACTACCTGTCGGAATATCTCGTGCTGTGATAGCTCCGAAAAATCAACTGCTTCGGTGGTCTCAATGGCAGGAAGGTCATATAACCCTTGCCAGATGTCTCCGGCAGGGCGACGCAACAGTATGACGTCCCCATCGTATGTCAAATGCAGGTAGTTTAGATGACGGTCACAGAGGTGTGTCTTGCCGCATTTTACCGGCCGTTGGGCAACATCTCCGGCGACATATGCCAAACACCGCTCTTGTAGCGGACACTCTTTGCAGTGGGGTGAAGCAGGAGTACAACAGAGCGCTCCAAAATCCATGATGGCTTGGTTGTGTAGCGCAGGACGGTTGCGGTCGAGCAGTTCATCTGCCAACGACGCAAAGGCTTTGCGCCCCTCTCCACTGTCGATAGCTAATTCTACATCAAACAGACGAGCTAATACCCGATATACATTCCCGTCGACAACAGCTGTGGGCAGTTGATAGGCAAATGAGCAGATGGCAGCTGCGGTGTAGTCGCCTACCCCTTTGAGAGCACGCACCTCTGCAAATGTGCGCGGAAATAGCCCGCCGTGTTGTTTGACAATCTGTTGTGCCGCTGCATGAAGGTTGCGTGCACGGCTGTAGTAACCCAATCCTTGCCACAATTTCAGCACCTCATCTTCTGTAGCCTCAGCCAGTTGGGTGACGTTCGGAAAGCGCTTGATAAAACGAAGATAGTAGGCTTCACCTTGTGCGATGCGTGTCTGCTGTAGAATCACCTCCGACAGCCAAATGCGGTAGGGGTCGCTCGTGCGTCGCCAAGGTAGGTCGCGCCCATACTGTTCGTACCAATCTATCAATGTTGCTGAAATTACCTTCATTTGTGTGCCGTCGTTTCCGTTGGATGACAAAATTACGAAAAAGTCATCATCAGCGCAATGCAACAGTGACACTACCCACATGATTTAGGCACATTTCTTGTCGGAACTTCGTCGAAATCTAACAATGTCAATGATTACTATACGCGAAAAATATTGGCGCTATTCGCTCTTTGTCCTTATCCTTGGGTTGGCTACACTCATCCTGCTTATGTTGCGTCCTTACTGGGGTGGGTTGTTGGGGGCAATGACCCTCTATGTGCTGTTGCGTACGCAGATGGAACATCTGGTGGTGCAACGAAAATGGTCGCGTGGAGCAAGTGCAACATTACTCATGATAGAGGCTGTCGTCTGTTTCCTGGTACCCTTGAGCCTTATGGTATGGCTGATTGTCGATAAAATGCATCTGATTATTACACATCCCCATACACTCATCGATGCTGTTCATGTGATGGCAGACCATCTACAACGATGGACAAGTTATGACTTGCTACGTGCTGACCATCTTGCAACATTGCTGACAACACTTTCGCGTTGGGGACAGTTGCTGCTACAAGAACTCTTTAATCTGGGGGTAAATATCTTGGTGTTGCTTTTTGCACTCTATTTCCTGCTAATCGGAGGCTTTGGCATGGAGGAGTATTGTCGAGCATTGCTCCCTTTCGACCGTGCGGTGGCATCTCGTGTCATGCATGAGATACATACCATAGTGCGTTCCAATGCAGTGGGCATCCCCTTGATTGCTTTGGCACAAGGCTCTGTAGCCTATGTGGGCTATCTGATTGCCGGTTTGCCCGATGCTTTGGTATGGGCACTACTCACCAGCTGTGCTACCGTACTGCCGGTTGTTGGGGCATCAATGATATGGTTTCCCTTGTCGCTCTATCTCGTCGTACAACATCATTGGGGCGCTGCACTCTTCCTACTACTCTATGGAGTACTCATCATCACGCAGTCCGACAATGTGGTGCGTTCCGTGTTGTTGCGTCGTATGGCTCATACACATCCTGTTGTTACGATATTGGGGGTGTTGTTGGGTCTTCCCCTCTTTGGCTTTATGGGCATCATTTTCGGTCCACTGCTGTTGTCGCTCTTCCTATTTTGTGTGCACCTCTTCAAGCATCGTTACATCGACCGTAACTCCGGCATATCGTAGCAATCGAAAGGCCCGGGAGTGATTGCAAAAAAGAGTGGAGCCTTCCTATAGGGAAAGCTCCACGATGACAATAAATAGCGGGATGTATTACTCCTTGATGCAACGGATAGAGTAAGCATCGGCTCTACCACCACCTGCCGAAGGCGATACGGTAATCATGTCGTTACCGCTGGTATCTTTGGTTTGGAAAGCCAATACCGTGTAGCCGGCACCGGAGAACATGGCACCCTCATAAGGCGAATTTCCCCAGTAGTTACCCCAATAACCGCTCATGCTACCCATCAGCATGGCATACGACCCGTCATAGCGCGTAGCAGCAGGGAAGTATGCGGTTTTGCCGTTTCCGAGATTGAAAGTCCAACCGTAGCGATAGTCGTTGATGTCAGTCTGACCATCGGAATTCGTGTCGGCAATATCAAAATCGGAGATTGTCCAAGCATAGCCACCCGACGATGTGAATGTCTTGAATACATCGCCTGCAGGTACACGCCATCCTACAGGACATGGATCGTAGAACGATTTGGAGCCCTTGTTTACCAGATTATTCGACGAGTCTTTCTCGTTGCCTTTGGGATTTCCCCACAATGCGTCGTTGCTCAACGAAGCCTGCAACCAGTCACGTGAGGTAGAATACTGAGCATAGTTCGAGAGACAAACCGTCGGGTGAGCAATGGCATATTCGAGAGTGTTTGACGAGACACTTCCCCACGATGAGTTGGTGAATTTCACAGCATTGCCATCCTGATCATAGACAGGCGCTCCCACGGTGGAGGTTGTACCGGTCAGTGTGGGCGCTGCGGTGAAAGGATCTTTACGTCCCCACTGGTAGAGTAGACCATAACTCTCGACATTGGCAACCTCAGCAGTCAATGCACCCAAGTTGAGATTCATTATCTCATAGCCGGTCTGTGTAGCAATGCCACTCACCGCTTCGCGAGGATACCAGATGTGCCAGCTCCAAACAATTTCGCCATTGGCGTCGCATGCGGCAATCACTGCGTTACCGGGTTGATTGGCAAGGGTGAACTGAATCTTACCATCTTCCAATGTAAGATCGCTGACCATGCCGGCAACAGTCTGCCATACTACTTTGGCCTGTGTCCCGGCAACTGCGGTAGGAGCATCGAGTCCTTCGGTAGTTGCACCATTGCCACGTACGGTGGCATTGAAAGTGTATTTTCCTCCGGATGTTACGACATAGCAGTTAGAGGTAGCCGAAGCACTAAGGTCTGTGGCCGGCTCCTCACCGGAATCCTGCAAAATACGCAACTGTTTGGTGATGTAGTATGAGCCTTCGGTTGCAGTGACAGTAAGTGTTGCCACCTTCTCCTCGACTGTCTGGTTGGCTGTAGCAGCAACGATAATCGAATTGCCCTCCTTTTGAGCTGTAACCCAATCTTGGTCGACAGAGGCTTCCCAACTCGAAAGGTTGGTCTCTACCAAAATAGAGGTCTCGCCACCGGCACCTGCAAAGGTAATATCGGTGTTGGGAGTTAGTGTCAGTTCGGGGACCAGCGTCTCTTCTTCGCTCGAATCGCTCGAACATCCTGCGGCTACTGTTCCAACAAACAATAGTGCAGAGAATAGAAATTTCTTCATCTGTTTAATGTTTATTTAAGGGTGAATTTTACGGTAAATAAAGCCTTTTTTGACGATATATCGAATAGTTTGTTGTCGTAAAGAACGGAATATTTATTTAAAAAATCAAGAAAATTATTAAAAAAATAAAATAATAATTCCTCGTGCTGACGTTGAACGCATAACACGAGGAATCGGGTGGTGTATAATGTGTTACAGTATAGCTATTTGCGAGCCTCTTTTGCTTCGATGCACTCTGTGGCGTGCGGTACACACATCAAACGCTCCTTAGGAATGAGTTTTCCGGTGGTTTTACAGATGCCATAGGTTTTATTTTCAATGCGAATAAGCGCCATCTCCAAGTTGCGAATGAACTTTAACTGATGGGCGGCCAAACGTCCGCTCTCCTCCTTAGAAAGGGTAGTAGCACCCTCCTCCAATACCTTAAAAGTAGGCGAAGTATCCTCGGTGTCATTATCGTCGGTATGCATGACCGTGGCGCGTAACATCTCATAGTTGCGACGTGCTGTAGCAAGTTTTTCCAGAATCAAAGCTTTGAACTCTGCTAATTCAGCGTCATTATATCTGATTTTTTCTTCAGCCATAGTAGTCAGTTGTTAATGTATGTAGTCGTAAAAATAAAAAAAATAAGATGAACTACCAAATGATTTAGTCACAAATAAAAATCCCTTCTGCTTGTTGTTTCGAAGCAGAAGGGATTAGTCGTTGATTATCAACTGCTATATCTTAGTTACAGCAATTTTTAGGGGCTGCTCATCGATTTCGGAGTCTACGACAAATGCACCTGTCGGACAGTCGCTGGTGCGAACCTCGCGTGCAAGGGTCTGTTGTCCGATGTAATCGGCAAAGGCGGCAACCGATTCAACAATATTCTCTTTTGCTTCAATCTCGACACGGATGCGGTCGGTAACATCAAATCCCGAATCCTTGCGGATATTCTGAATACGATTTATCAATTCTCGTGCCACACCTTCTCGGCGAAGTTCGTCACTCACGGTGATATCGAGAGCTACCGTCAACTTTCCTTCCGATGTTACCAACCATCCCGGCATATCCTCCGATGTGATTTCAAAGTCTGTCGCAGATACGGTAATCTGCTCTGTGCCCAAGTCCAATACGGTCTCTGTAGCCTGCTCAATCTCAGCGATACGCTCTTGCGAGAAGGTTGCGGTGAGCGCGGCAATCTGTTTCATGTATTTGCCATACTTCGGGCCCAAGGTCTTGAAATTCGGTTTGATACGCTTGGTAATCAGTCCGGCGGTCTGCTCAATAAGTTCAATCTGCTTGACATTTACCTCATTCATTATCAATGTGCGTGCCGCCTCGATATGACGTGCCATAGCAGCATCGAGCACGGGAATGAGAATCTTACTCAGCGGTTGACGGACTTTGATATTCACTTTGCGACGCAATGCCAACACCATCGACGATACCTGCTGTGCCAAGGTCATCATCTCTTCCAACTCTTTATTCACAAGCGAAGTATCGGCAATTGGGAATTGAGCCAAATGTACTGAGCCTTCGTGACGTCGGCTTACAGCATTTAAGTCGCTAAAGATTCGCTCGGCAAAGAAGGGTGCAAAAGGCGCAGCCAACATAGCAACACGCTCCAAACAGGTGTAAAGCGTTTGGTAAGCCGACAACTTGTCGGTAGTCATTTCGCCACCCCAGAAACGTTTACGGTTGAGACGTACGTACCAATTCGATAAATTTTCATTGACAAACTCCTGAATCATACGAGCTGCAGGAGTAGGATCGTAACGTTCGAGAGATGCCGTAACATCGTTTATCAACGTATTGAGTAACGAAATAATCCAACGGTCAATCTCGGGACGTTGCGCTACCGGAACTTCGGCCTCTTGTCCTGTGAAACCGTCGACATTGGCATAAAGCGCAAAGAACGAATAGGTGTTGTAGAGCGTACCGAAGAACTTGCGACGAACTTCGTCCACACCATCGCAGTCAAACTTCAGGTTATCCCAAGGCTGCGAGTTGGAAATCATATACCATCGAGTTGCATCTGCGCCATACTTGTCAAGAACCTCAAACGGGTCTACCGCATTACCCAATCGCTTCGACATCTTATTGCCGTTTTTGTCGAGAACCAACCCGTTGGAGATGATGTTCTTGAAGGCAACCGAGTCGAAGAGCATGGTGGCGAGCGCATGCAACGTAAAGAACCAACCACGCGTTTGATCGACACCTTCGGCTACAAAGTCGGCGGGATAGACCTCTTTGAATGACTCCTTGTGTTCGAACGGATAGTGTTGCTGTGCATAAGGCATAGCACCCGAATCGAACCATACATCAATCAAGTCGCTTTCACGACGCATGGGTTCACCCTTTGACGATACAAGGACAATCTGGTCGACATAGGGACGATGCAAATCGATGCGATCTGTCGAATAGTTCTCTTTCGACATGTCGCCCACCTTGAACTTGGCATAAGGATTCTCCTTCATGACACCGCAAGATACAGCTCGGTCAATCTCCTGCATAAGCTCCTCAACAGAACCGATGCACTTCAACTCCGAACGATCTTCGGTAGCCCAAATGGGCAATGGCGTACCCCAGAAACGCGAACGCGACAAGTTCCAATCGTTTAGATTCTCCAACCACTTTCCGAAACGTCCCGACCCCGTAGATTCGGGCATCCAATGAATCGAGCGATTGAGCTCCATCATGCGCTCTTTGAGTGCGGTAGAGCGGATGAACCACGAGTCAAGCGGATAGTAAAGAATCGGTTTGTCGGTGCGCCAGCAGTGGGGATAGTTGTGAGTATGTTTCTCTATCTTGAAGGCCTTGTTCTCGGTCTTCAACTTCATGCAGATGTAAATATCCAACGATTCTGCCGCTTGTGCCGCCTTCTCGTCGTAGCGACCGTCAATCGTGAATTGAGGGTCATAGGCATTCTTCACCCATCGTCCTTCGTACTCTTTGTATGCTGCGGCATCGACAAACTCCTTGCAGAAAGTCTCATCAAGCTCCTCCATAAGGTAGAACTTACCGGTAAGATCGACCATCGGGCGTGTCTCGCCTTTACGATTAATCATAAAGAGTGCAGGCACACCGGCAGCACGTGCCACCGAAGCATCGTCGGCACCGAAAGTAGGTGCTATATGGACAATACCCGTACCATCCTCGGTGGTAACATAGTCACCGGGAATTACTCGAAAAGCCTTGGCCGAAACATCTTGCCATTTTCCGGTGGCATCGGCTTCGACGGGCTTCACCCACGGAATCAATTGCTCGTACTCCATACCCACAAGGTCAGTACCCTTGTATGCACCCACCACCTGGAAAGGAATCAGCTTGTCCCCGACTTTGTAAGAGTCCAATGAAAGTCCTTCGGCTTTCTTGTTGAAATGGTTATACAGCAAGGCCTTTGCTACAACAACTGTGATGGGCTCTCCGGTGTATCCGTTGTAGCTTTGAACAGCCACATAATCAATTTTAGGTCCAACGCAAAGAGCTACGTTCGAAGGTAAAGTCCACGGTGTGGTGGTCCAAGCAATGAAGTAGGGTGTACCCCATGCAGCCATCTCGGGACGAGGATTTTTGATGCGAAATTGTGCTACAACGGTCGTATCTTTCACGTCGCGATAGCAACCGGGCTGATTCAACTCATGAGTGGACAGTCCTGTACCGGCAGCAGGTGAGTAGGGCTGAATGGTGTAGCCTTTGTAAAGAAGCCCCTTTTCGTAAAGTTGCTTGAGCATCCACCACAGTGTCTCAATGTACTTGTTGTCGTAGGTGATATAAGGATCGTCCATATTAATCCAATATCCCATGCGACGTGTGAGGTTCTCCCACACGCCCGTAAATTCCATGACGGCTTCGCGACAAGTACGGTTGTACTCCTCAATTGAAATCTTCGAACCGATATCCTCCTTGGTGATACCAAGTTTCTTCTCTACACCCAATTCTACAGGCAGACCATGTGTGTCCCAACCTGCTTTGCGGTGTACCAAATAGCCTTGTTGTGTTTTATATCGACAGAAAATATCCTTTATCGTGCGTGCCATGACATGATGAATGCCCGGCAGTCCATTGGCTGAAGGGGGACCTTCGTAGAAAACAAATGTGGGATGGCCCTCACGGGTAGAGATACTTTTGTGGAAGGTGTCATCACGATCCCACTCTTTGAGTACCTCTGCTGCAACTTGAGGTAAATCGAGTCCTTTATACTCTTTGAATTTCATAATCGCTACAGGATATTTGTGATATTTTACTGAACGACAAAATTAAGAAAAAGATTCCGAATTGAGGAACCTTCCCTCTGAAAATTCGCGATTCTGTACGATAGCAATACACCTGTCAAAAACGATTCCGCGATGAATCTTTCATCGCGGAATCGTTGTACACGGCATAAAGTGCTATTTTGCACGGAAATAGAGCGACAGCGGAACACCCGAAAAATCCCACCGCTCGCGAATCTTGTTTTCGATAAACCGTTTGTAGGGTTCGCGGATGTATTGTGGAAGATTCACAAAAAATGCAAATTGAGGTGTCGGTGTCGGCAATTGCATGGCATACTTGATGCGGATATACTTGCCCTTGGTGGCGGGAGGTGGCGTCTCCTCGATTATGGGCAGGATAAAGTCGTTGAATTCGGATGTGGAGATACGCCGTTTGCGAGATTGGAATACTCGAATTGCAGTCTGCAACACCTCCAAAATGCGCTGTTTGTTGATGACCGAGGTGAAGAGAATCGGAATATCGTTGAAGGGAGCAAGTCTCTTCATCAATGAGTCACGCCACTCCTTCATGGTATTGTTTCCCTTCTCAACCAAATCCCATTTGTTGACCACAATCACACATCCCTTGCGGTTGCGTACAATCAGATTGTGTATGTTCAAATCTTGAGACTCAAGCCCCTGCTCCGCATCGAGCATGAGAACGCAAACATCGGAATTCTCAATAGCTCGAATCGATCGCATAACGGAGTAAAACTCGAGGTCTTCGGTCACCTTGCCCTTCTTGCGCATACCTGCCGTATCGACCAGGTAGAAGTCCATACCATACTTATTGTAACGAGTATGTATCGAATCTCGAGTCGTACCCGCTATGGGGGTAACGATGTTGCGGTCGGTACCTAACAGAGCGTTTGTTAGCGACGATTTGCCGACATTGGGTCGTCCTACAATGGTGATGCGGGGCAGATCGGCCTCATATTCAGCCGAAGCATCCTCCGGCAGTGCGGCCAAAATAGCATCCATCAAGTCGCCTGTACCGCTACCTGACATGGAGGAGATGCAGAAGGGGTCGCCAAGTCCCAACTTGTAGAACTCATGCGACGAATAGATGAGGTCGTAATTGTCCACCTTGTTGCACACAAGGAGAACTTTCTTCGTGCTACGACGCAAAATATCGGCCATCATGTTGTCGAGGTCGGTGATTCCCGTGGTAATCTCCACCAGAAAGAGAATTACATCGGCCTCGTCGATAGCCAACAACACCTGACGACGAATGTCATCCTCAAAGATATCATCGGAATTGACAGTGTAACCACCCGTATCAATGACGGAAAACTCTTTTCCGTTCCAATCGGTCTTACCGTAGTGTCGGTCGCGGGTAGTTCCGGCTGTGGCATCGACGATGGCCTGCCGTTGTCCTACAAGTCGATTGAACAAGGTGCTCTTGCCCACATTGGGGCGTCCTACGATCGCTACTAAACTCATAACTTGTCCTCTTTTTTTGTTTTTCTTGTGGATGGCACAGTAGTTTACTTGACAGTCTTTTCGCACGAGTATGCCTCTTTCGGAGAAGAGTCTGTGTAGCAGAACGTCACTATCTGCGTCATACGGATGCGCAAAGGTACGATAATTCGGTGATGTAAAAAAGTTTTGCATGATTTTTCCCCCGAATCAATAAAAATGGTTATATTTGGCATCTATATGGCAATGCTGGGTACAGGGATGAAACTAAAACAGACGATAATAGCAACACTCTTGGCCGCGATGTGCTCGTCGACTGTAACGGCCGGTTCTCGCTTAGGTTTGCAAGCGCGTGTGGGTGTCAATCTGACCGACGTTAGTTTGAGTGGCGAAAACCTCAATCTATCTTCGCGTTTGGGAGTGCATGCGGCAATTGCCCTGCCTGTCTCGTTGGGTATTTCCGGGACGTTGGGTATTCAGCCGGAATTGATGTATCTTCACAATACCTATCGACTCAACGATGAGAAGGTGCGACTCAACAATGTGGCACTTCCGGTAATGGGAACGGTACGAGTCTTTCAATTTCTTAAGGTTTTCGTCGGCCCGACCATTTCGCTGTCCGACAATAGTTTCTATCGTGTGGACGGAGAACGTCGTGAATTCGGTACCACACAACCGACAATCACTTACATGGCGGGAGTTGCTCTGCAACGTCATCATCTGTTGTTGGATTGTCGCTATCATGGGCTCTTCAATCGTACGAAAAACTATTTTGAGGGGACATATCCTCGTGTACGTTCCAATGCATTGTTGTTGAGTATCGGTTATGCTTTTTAGATGATGAGTGAAGAAGTAAGCAGACAAATAGCCATCGATAGGGTCGATGTACGCGAATTGTATGGCGCACAGAATGTCTATTTAGAGCAGATTCGGGCATTGCACCCGATGTTGAAATTGGTAGCCAGAGGCTCAATGCTCAAGGTGTTGGGACACTCTGCAGAGGTGGAACGGTTCGAACGTCATATGCAAGGACTTATCGACTATTACCTAAAGTATGGACACATCTCGCGCGAAGTAGTCGACCAAGCCTTTGCCGAAGTGGGCATTCACCGTGAAGAGTCACCCATAGATACGGAGACTATTGTGTACGGCAACAATGGATTGACAGTGCGTGCACGTACTGTCAATCAGCAACGGTTGGTGCATATGTACGACAAGTGTGACCTGCTCTTTGCTGTAGGGCCGGCGGGTTCGGGCAAGACATACACTGCCATCGCTCTGGCCGTACGTGCCTTACGAGATAAGAGTGTGCGCCGAGTCATCCTCACCCGTCCGGCAGTGGAGGCCGGCGAAAAGTTGGGTTTCTTGCCGGGTGATATGAAAGAGAAATTGGACCCCTATCTCCAGCCCCTTTACGATGCACTGAACGACATGATTCCACCTGCTAAATTGCAGAAATATATGGAGGAGGGAACAATACAAATTGCTCCTTTGGCCTATATGCGCGGACGTACGTTGGACAATGCCTTTGTAATCTTGGATGAGGCACAGAATACAACGTTGCCACAAATCAAGATGTTTCTTACGCGTATGGGACGCAATGCCAAGTTTATTGTTACGGGTGATGTCACACAGATTGACTTACCGCATCGAGGGGATAGCGGTTTGACACGGGCCATGGAGATTTTGCGCGAGGTAGAGGGTATCGGAGTGGTGACATTTGATCGACGCGATATCGTACGACACGAATTGGTGAAACATATTGTCGAGGCATTTGACCGTCGTACCGAACTTGAATTGTCGCTCACGCATACAAAACGTGATTCGGAATAGATAGCAAGTGAATAGGAATCAACCAAATAATTGTGCAATGGAAAAGAGTTTAACATCGCTGTCACCGGCGTTGGTATGGAAACATTTTGCGGCAATTGCCCGCATTCCGCGTCCCTCAGACCACGAGGAGAAGATTCGAAGCTACGTACTCGACGTGGCGCGTTCTTTGGGTTTGGAGGCATCGGAGGATGAGGCGCACAACGTGTATGTGCGTAAGCCCGCTTCGCAGGGTATGGAGAATCGCAAAGGAGTAATTCTGCAAGCGCACCTCGATATGGTGCCGCAAAAGAACAACGACAAGCAATTCGATTTCCTCACCGACCCCATTGAAGCCTACGTCGATGGCGAGTGGGTTACGGCCAATGGTACAACATTGGGGGCGGACGATGGTATCGGCGTAGCGTCTGTCTTGGCTGTACTCGAAGATAACACCTTGGAACACGGCCCGATAGAGGCTCTGTTTACCGCAACGGAAGAGACCGGCATGTCAGGAGCTTTCGGACTGAAAGCGGGATTGCTACAGGGCGACATACTGCTCAATCTCGACTCTGAGACCGAGGGAGAACTTTATGTCGGATGTGCGGGAGGTCTCGACTTCAATGCTACATTCGATTACACGGCGGAAACCACTCCTACCGATGGTTATCATGCTTTTACGCTGACTGTATCGGGATTGAAGGGCGGTCACTCCGGCATACAAATCATCTGTCAACGGGCTAATGCCAATAAGGTTCTTTTCCGTCTGATTTATCAGTGGATGAAACTTCATCCGCTCCTGCTCGCGACGGTCGATGGGGGAGGCCTGCGCAATGCTATTCCACGCGAAGCGGTTGCAACCGTATTGGTGCGAGACGTCGACAGTCAGGCATTCGTGCAGTTTGTAGCCGAATTTGAACAAGCTTTGCAGGCTGAGTTTGCGGGTATTGAAGAGAGCCTCACCGTTGCGGTTGCTTCTACGGAACGCCCCACGACAATGATTGGCCGCGGTGTGCAGGCACAACTCATTCGCGCTGTGGTGGGTTGTCCTGACGGTTTGCAACGTATGTCATTGGCAATGGAGGGATTGGTACAGACCTCTACCAATCTGGCTCGTGTAGTCTCTGATGGTAAACAGATACATCTCCAAGCGTTGTTGCGTAGTTCCGTAAACTCTGAGAAGGAGGCATTGGGTGACACGATGGCTGCTATGTTCGAATTGGCAGGAGCTAAAGTTGAGTTGTCGGGAAGCTACGATGGGTGGAATCCCAATATGAATTCACCCATTCTGAAGACGATGGTTGCCTCCTATGAACAACTCTATGGCAAGCGTCCGGCGGTCATGGCCATTCATGCCGGTTTGGAATGCGGTGTAATCGGAGGTACCTACCCACATCTCGATATGATCTCTTTCGGACCAACCATCTGCTACCCACACTCTCCCGATGAGCGGGTGAATATCGCCTCGGTGGGTAAGTTCTACGAATTTCTGCTTCACACATTGAAGCACATACCACTCAAGTAGTCGTGGTCACATCAACGCCTCGCATAGAGCCTCACCAGTGGTTCGCTATCGTCAATCCGTTGGCCGGTAACGGTTGCGGATTGACGGATTTTCCTCGCATCTCGCGTCTGCTACGTGAGCATCAGATTCATTGCGAAGCCGTCTTCAGCGAGCACAAGGCACACGCTGTTGAACTCACTGTCGAAGCGGTACGTCGTGGCTATCGACGTATTATTGTCATTGGGGGTGACGGCACATTGCACGAAGTGGTCAACGGCCTCTTTTTGCAACAGGAGGTCGACCCCGCTGAGGTGTTGCTGGCGGTTATCGCCGTCGGGTCGGGCAATGATTGGGTACGTATGTTTGGTATACCGCTCAACTATAAGGATGCCATACGTGCCATTCACGAGGAGAACTCTTTCTTGCAGGATGTGGGAGTGGTTACCTACGAGGAGTCGAAATATCGCCAAAGTCGCTACATGGCAAATGTGGCAGGTGCAGGTTTCGATGCTATGGTGGTACGTAACTATGCACACCTCAAGGAGAAAGGACGCGGTGGTCGGTGGCTTTACCGATGGTTGGTGTTACGATCCTTTTTCGGTTATAAATCTACAGGCATCAAAGTGTGGGTTGATGACCGATTGGTATATAACGATTTGCTCTTTAGCTTAGCCTTAGGTATCGGCAAATACAATGGAGGCGGTATTCAGCAACTCCCCGATGCTGTGGCAGACGATGGTATGTTCGATGTATCGCTCATTCGCCCGATTCATTTTTGGCATATCATCTTCCGCTTTCCAAAGCTCTTCAATGGACGCATCTACGAGATACGTCACGTCCTACAGCGACGAGGAAGTCGCATTCGTATCGAATCCTCACCGGAGACCGATGTGGAGGTTGATGGGGAGTTGTTGGGACATTCACCGTTGGAGTTCTCTGTGCTGCGTCGTGCAATACGGGTGGTCGTTTCGCGTGAGTTCCTGGACATAAAACAATCTTAGACTTATGGGGTTGTTAATCGAATTAGGGCCGTGTTACTTACGTGACACGACCCTAATCGGTTTTAAGGTAGTTGGTGAGGATGTCAATTGATGTCGATAATTTCCAGTCCTGTCACTTGGTAATCGAAGAGTGCATTGGCACATTGCGCCTGCAACTGACCGATTTGAGAATTACTCAGTGTGTCGGCCATCACCGCATTGACAAAATCGGTGAGTGTGGCGAAAGTATTGCTCACCTTACCTGCTAAGCAGTTGTAGAAAGCGTGGCGTTGGGCGTATGTCAACCCCTGAGGAAGAATGCCTTGCTCCACAAGTTGCTCGTAAGGAAAGATATGTCGCATGTTATGCGCATCGGCTTTCAACTCCTCGACAACGGTAGTAACCACATACACTTGTACAGTGTCTTGTGCACCGGGTAGTGCCACGAACGATGTATATACAGGAAACTCCTCCTCTAATGCATCTGTTACATCGTTGGTGAAGAGAATAAACTCAGCATCATTCAAATCGTTGAGATAAGCCTGCTGTCGGTAGTCGCGTAACAGAGTCCGCATCTGCTTGCGTTGCTCGCGATTCCATTTGCGCTGTTCGGAACAACCTGCACCGAGTAGGAGTAGCAATAGCGCCGGCAGATAGAGTAAGAGTCTTTTCATAGAAACAAATGATTTTAGATTACGATGTCTTCGATGCAACAGTTGTGCCAGAGTCAAAAAAGCGGAGTCCCCGTTATCTCGATACAGATAACGGGGACTCGCGTACAATGCGGGCTATGGCCTCTATTTTATCTTTGGCGATTGTATGGTTACAAAAGGACAACCATTCCCTTCGCAAGTAGCCACAACACGTATGGCACGTATGGCAGCCTTGGGACGGTAGACGCGCCAAGCACCTTTCTCTAACTCGCCGCAACGCGTGAAGTTTTTGCCATCGTAACTCAGCTCTACATATCCGGTGGTGAAGGTGAATCGAGGCAATTGGATGTTGCCGGTTGCAATGCTCAATTCACGACATGTCAATGCATCTGTGAAATCGTAACGTATCCAATCGCCTACACGACAAGTACGTGCCGTACGTGCAATTCCCTTGTACTCTTCGGCACGACTTAGAGGAAACTGTTTGCTCTCGCCCATGGATGTAGTGATTTTTACCTCGGGATACTGTCGAACATAGTAAGCCGCAGCCCCTTGCTCGGGACTGTGCCCACTGAGGTAGTGACTTTGGAAGAGATAATATTCGGGATGTTGTGTCGTAATGGGTGCAGTGTAGGGTATGGGCGTTCCCCCTTCCACCGTGTATGTTAGTTCCGATTGCGCATCGCTCTGTGCCGTCAATACCCCTTGCGCGTACTCCACGGTGGGCGGCATCAACCTAAAACAGATTCCTTGTGCCCCCATGCAATCGTAGTAGCGATGTAATCGCTTGTTAAAATCGTCCCATTGGCGTGTCCCGTCACACCATCCAATCTCTGATAGGGCACATGTGCGTGGAAAGGTCATGTAATCCAAATAGTCGGGGGTTTCGGGAGAGTGCGATGCATAGGCTTCGCTCCAAAAAGCCCCCTCTACTCCCTGTACATGGGCGAGTTGTTGCTCCGTGAAACCACAACGGGCGAAGTCAAAATCGTAGCATTTTTGCACATCAAATATACCTGCCCAATCGTGTCCGTCTTCTGTGGCAGTTTGTCGCATGTCGAAATAGAAGTAGGCTCCGGGCATGACAATGGTTTGATAGCCCTTCGTCGCAGCCTCTTGACAAGCTTTTAG
The DNA here is from genome assembly GCA_964445055.1 of uncultured Alistipes sp. Lineage (GTDB taxonomy): Bacteria > Bacteroidota > Bacteroidia > Bacteroidales > Rikenellaceae > Alistipes. The sequence goes on along the minus strand of CAYUJP010000006.1, from coordinate 13,560 downwards.
ATTTTCCCAGCCATGTACACGTGTGGTTGTTGCCAAAGCATCGCCCTTGATGGCCTCATTCCATACGGCAGGCTCCTTGCCCAACGCCCTGAGTTGCTCAATCAATCGCCCTAAGAAATATTGTTCAAGGGCATGTCCGTCTGCCAATCCTTTGCGATGACGTAGTGCCTGACAGTCGGGACATTTTTCCCACTGTTCCATGTCTACCTCATCGCCTCCGATATGGATGTAGTGCGAAGGGAAAAGTGCAGCTACTTCCTTCAGAATGTCGGCAAGTAGCATATAGTTCTCTTCACGTGCGGCACACCATACCGAGCGGTAGTCATAGCCGGCCGTCAGTGCCAAATTTGGTGTGTAATTACAGAGTATTTCAGGATGCACACGTGCAAAGTTACGACTGTGTCCCGGCAGGTCTATCTCCGGTATGATTTCAACATTACGCACAGCTGCGTAGTGTATCAACTCCTTCATCTGCTCTTGGGTGTAGTATCCTCCATACTTCTCATTCCACTTGCCATAGACGGCCATGACGGGTGAATCTCCACCGCGCCATGCTCCTATTTCGGTCAGTTCGGGATGCGACTTGATTTCGAGTCGCCATCCTTCATCGTTGCAGATAGGAATATGCAACTTATTGATTTTTAGATGTGAGATAAGGTCTATATGTCGTTTTACACGCTCGGGCCCCATCCATGTTCGTACAATATCGAGCATGAAACCTCGGTAAGCGAATCGTGGCCGATCCTCAATGTGACAGAGAGGTAGGGCCATAGGCAACACCGCCGTACCGCTATACACCTCTGCAGGTAGCAGTTGAAGCAACGTCTGCACTCCGTTGAATACACCACCATAGTCACCTCCCACAATAGTGATTCCGTGCGAGGTAACATCCAATGTGTAAGCCTCGGCCGATAACGTTGCATCGAGAGATAGACGTAGGGTAGTACCTACCGTCCAAGGAGATCCATCTATACGATGTAGCGGTAGATAGTTTGTGACATAGGCGGATAACTCCTCCAATCCTTCGTCACAAACAAGTACTGTGGCTGTGGTCAACATGAACTCTCCCTCTGTGAGGGTGTAGCTTTGAGGTCGAGGTATTACGGATAGCTCCTGATGCCCTGTTGCCGCACTGCGTAACGCGAGCGATAGCAGAAGTGCCGTAAGCAGAATACGAATTTTCATAAGTACGTTTTTATCCAATCTTCCTTCACATGGGATTGTGAAGGGTAAAGGTGTAATTATCTACAAAGATAATCTATTTCGCAAAAAAGCACTACCTTTGAAGTACAAAAATCAGAAGACTTATGGAGATAGCAAAGAATCAGGATAAACGAGCCGTGGCAACGTTACGTCTGCTACAGATCATGGATGAGCTACGAGAAAAGTGCCCTTGGGACCGGAAACAAACCTTCTTGTCGTTGCGCGAGAATACCATTGAGGAGACCTACGAACTGGTGGATGCCATTCTCGATGGGAACATGAATGGTATTCGTGAAGAGTTGGGTGACCTGTTGTTACACATTGTCTTCTATGCAAAATTAGGACAGGAGGCAGGCGCTTTCGACTACACGGATGTGGTTAATGACCTATGTGACAAACTTATCTACCGCCATCCGCATGTCTATGGCGAGATTCATGCCGACACACCTGAAGAGGTAAAACGTAATTGGGAAGCGCTGAAGCTTCGCAAGAAACAGCGCAAGAGCGGTACGCTGGGAGGTGTTCCCGTATCGTTGCCCGCCATGGTCAAAGCGTTGCGCATCGGCGAGAAGGCTGCCGGTGCCGGTTTCGATTGGGAGCAACGCGAAGATGTATGGGATAAGGTGCGCGAAGAGATTGCCGAAGTAGAAACCGAGATGCGTTCGGGCAATCAATCGCTCATGGAGGGCGAATTTGGTGACCTCTTCTTTGCGCTCATCAACGCTTGTCGGTTGTATGGTGTTGACCCTGAAGCAGCACTCGAACGTACCAACCGCAAGTTTATTCACCGATTCACCTCCATGGAGGAACAAGCCGCTGCGCAGGGGCACACACTCTCTGATCTGTCACTTGCAGAGCAGGAGTCGTTGTGGCAACAAGCCAAAGCGAAAGAGTAGGCGGATGACCCTATAAACAACGACAGCAACCGATTCAATCAGTTGCTGTCATTTTTTTGGGTGCCCAGGACAAGACTCGAACTTGCACGAACGTAATTGTTCACTACCCCCTCAAAGTAGCGTGTCTACCAATTTCACCACCTGGGCTTTTAAAAAACAGGCCTCGTCGTTCCCGAAGAAACACTCGGCGCAGCTATTCGAAACTCCTCGTTTCGGGTTGCAAATATAGACACAATTTTGATATACGCAAAATTTTTTTCACTCTTTTTTCGTCGAGAATGGCTTCCGAGCCCTTGCTAACGGGCGTATGGCAAGGGTAATGTTCCGTGAATCAGTCAAAAGAGTCTCGTTGTAATGAGCCTCGTTTTTTTTCTACAAAAAAATGTTTGCGACAAGATTGAGGATAGAGGAACAACCTAAGGAGAAAAAGATTATTTTTGTTACACAAAGTTTTATTTATCTGAAACCATGAAAAAAATACTTTTAACCCTTGCTGTTCTCTTTGTAACAGCTTCTGTGTCGGCTCAAGGCGAGTACAACTTTCAGCGTCGTTCGCTCTTCGAGCAATTGCCCGTCACGTCCAAGGATATCATCTTCTTGGGAAACAGCATCACCGATGGTGGTGAATGGGGCGAGTTGTTCAACAATGTTCACGTAAAGAATCGCGGTATTAGCGGTGACCGTACCTCGTGGATGCTTGACCGCCTTGACCCGATTGTTGCCGGACATCCCAAAAAGTTGTTCTTGCTCATCGGCACCAACGATCTCTCGGTAGGAGTGACTCCCGATGAGGTGGTGAAGAACATTCGTCGCATTGTCGATCGCTTTCAACAGGAGTCGCCCAAGACCAAACTCTACATCCAGAGTGTCTTCCCGGTGAACAACAAATTCAAGAAGTTTGCAACCAAACACGGAGCACATGATGCCGATATCCGTATCGTGAATAAACAACTTCAGCAATTATGCGCTGAAAAGGGTATCGTCTATATCGACCTATGGACTCCTCTTGCCGACGAAAATGGCAAATTGCGTGAAGATGTCACCAACGATGGTCTGCATCTCATGGGACCGGGTTATGTCATTTGGCGTGATACCGTAAAGCCCTATGTAAAGTAGTTTGGAATCTTATTCAACAAGGAGGGACGAAATCGCTGAGATTTCGTCCCTCCCTATTTATGTTGCTTTGTGACGCTACTCCAATTGCCGATAGTAATAGAGTTCGGCTTGCGGAACAACCTCGGGGTGAAAAATACAAATCAGGTCGAGCAACACACGGTCCGGTCGCAGGATGCCCGATTCCCAAAAATCACTGCCTCCGTAGGCGTTGGTGCGACGATTGGTGTCGTAGACACGGTGATTTGTTACGGAGGGTGTGTTGGCGAGACGAGGCTGTTGCTGTTTCAACTCACGCAACGTATTGCATCCCGAAACATTAATCCAGAAGTCGGCCTGCTGTGCCAGGTAGTAGGCGCGCTCGAAGTCGACGGGCGTAGTTTGCGTGGCAACATTGTCATCATAGACATAGCGAGCACCGGCATCGCGAATCAGACGCACCATGTAACTGTTTGTCGCCGGCATGAACCAATTGTCACGATAGGGAGTATTTAGCATCACGTTCGGACGCTGTGACGTATTTTGCACCAAGGAGGCAAGTTGTTCGTAGCGTTCCGGTATAGCGTCAAACAGAGCAACACCTTGCTCGCGTTGGCCGATAAGTTCGGCCATAACAACAAGCCATTCGCTCTTTCCCAAGGGGGATTCCTCGCAATGTTCTCCCATATAGAGATAGGGGATACTCAACTCCTGTAGTTTTCCTGTCAAGGAGGTATTCGCACCACCCACCCCAAAGAGCAACACCAAATCCGGATGCAAAGCCACCACACGTTCGTAGTCGATGTTGGCATCGAATCCTATGTCGTAAACTTTTCCCTCGTCGATACGCTTGCGCACGGTGTCATTGAGAATGTAGTTGGCTCCGGATACTCCTACCACACGCTCTACCTCTCCCAGTGCATCGAGCATGGCAATGTACGAACTCGACATGCAGATGATGCGTTGCGCCTCGCCGTGCAATACCTGTCCGCTATAATCTCGAGGGACCGATTCACCGTTTCGAAGAATGAATAGCTGTTGGTCAGTCACATCCTCGCCATACCAAGGGTTGTGTACGGTTATCAAACTGCTGTGTGAAGTAGGGTTTCCATAGATAGTGAAGCCACTGGCATAACGTGGCGCGTAGTAGGGCTCCGTGTAGTCGGAAAGGGTTGAGCGAGATTGTTGACACTCCACAAAAAACAGCATCGAAACCGTTATTGTCAAGAGCCGAAGAGACCGTGCAAACATACGAAACATAGTGATTCTATAATAGTTATTTACAAATGATTTGGGGCCGATATTATACCTCATCGAAAGGTATATTCGCCCTGACAAAGAGCATTCGTTGTCGCAAAGATACAATTCACTTTGAAGAAAAAGCGAATAATTTTATAACAAATGTGAGATAGAGGTACAACAATCGGAAAAAAGTATTACTTTTGTGACGTTATCTACTGTTAGTTCATTAACAATAATATTTCTAAAAGTTATGGCTTTTCTGACAAACGAAAAATTGACAATCGTCGGTGCTGCCGGCATGATTGGATCAAACATGGCGCAGACCGCGTTGATGATGGGCTTGACCTCAGAGCTCTGTCTTTATGATGTCTTTTCACCGGAAGGTGTAGCCGAGGAGATGCGCCAAAGCGGTTTCGATGGCGTGAAGATTACAGCTACCACAGATGTAAAGGAGGCTTTCACCAACGCTAAGTATATCATCTCGTCGGGTGGTGCGCCTCGTAAGGCCGGCATGACACGTGAGGATTTGCTGAAGGGCAACTGCGAGATTGCCGAGCAATTGGGTAAGGATATCAAGACTTACTGCCCTGATGTAAAGCATGTAGTCATCATCTTCAACCCTGCCGATTTGACCGGTTTGGTAACATTGCTCTATTCGGGCTTGAAACCTTCGCAGGTAACGACATTGGCAGCTTTGGACTCGACTCGTCTGCAGAGTGCATTGGCTAAGAAGTTCGGTGTGATGCAGAACCAAATCACCGGTTGTGCCACCTATGGCGGTCACGGTGAGCAGATGGCTGTGTTTGGTAGCGCTGTGAAGGTTGCCGGCAAGTCGTTGAGCGAGATTATCGGTACGGCTGAGTTCCCCGTTGAGGAGTGGAAGGAGATGCAGCAGGCTGTAACCAAGGGTGGTGCCAAGATTATCGAGTTGCGTGGTCGTTCGTCGTTCCAAAGTCCTGCCTACATCTCTGTCGAGATGATTCGTTCGGCTATGGGTGGCGAGACATTCCGTTGGCCTGCAGGTACTTTCGTAAATAACGAGAAGTATAAGTTTATCATGATGGCTATGAAGACCACTCTCGATGCGACAGGTTGCCACTACGAAGTTCCGACCGGTACAGCCGAGGAGGTTGCCAGCCTCGATGCCAGCTACGAGCACCTCTGCAAGATGCGCGACGAGTTGGTAACATTGAACATCGTTCCGCCCATCTCGGAGTGGACAAAAATCAATCCCAACTTGTAGTCGATTGCAACAAATAGATGCTGTCGCTGTTTGACGGCATCCTCGCAAAAAGGTTCTACCTTGTACAGGTAGAACTTTTTTTTTGCGCGATAGCATTCCCGCCTTGTCGCACATTCCTCAATCTCCCGATAGAAGAGCAAAACCGAGGCAATCTGCCTTTTGCTGTTTGGGTATCGGACGACTTCTTCGTAAGGTCGTAAATCATACATCCGTCAAAAATGTACGACAATCGAGAGAAATCGTTAAATTTGCATAACTCAAAGGCTTTAGACCATTATCTATCATCAAAACGAGCACAACAATGAAAAACGATGACCAATTATTGAAACGCGCCATTGATATGGCGAAATCATCAATTTATGACGGCGCAAAATATGTCGGTCAATACAACGGTTGTGCTGTATACGAGCCAACTTTCAACGACGACGAACCGAGATTCATAGGTTTTCCTCAATTTATCATCGCGAAAAACGGTGTTTTGAATTGGGTTGCCGATGAAAAAACCTCGCGTGCCGTATTGCGTGCCGTTTATCCGGACGATGAATAATTGCGCGTAATTTGCGTAATTCCAGATATTGCATTACATTCGCATCGTGTTGATGCCGATACACGTTAAAACCATCGGTTAGGGGCATGACAACTCGATTCAATTCGGGGGACGCACCAACCTAGGGACAAACAACGTTTGTCCCTTTGATTTTTAAAAATCGTATATGACGTTTTGTCCGGCGATATAATATTTACCATGAAAACCGTTATCAATACAACGTTGAATTTGTGCTTTCATTTTTGCATCGAAATATGAAAATTCAAATAATACCATGTCGGCACCTTGTTCACGAATCGCGTGTTCCGCATCCGATACATTCAGGTTCATCGAATAGCTGTTGCTTCGGCAACGGAAATTTCAAAAAAAGTCGTACATTTGTAGAGATATAGTCGTTGTTCCGAGACGCATATTGCACATCACAACGACGAGGAGCAGATATGAACTATGGTAGGTGAAGTCAATAAAATCATAGCCGGTGAGTTGCTCAATCACCACGCTGTTCGAATTCCGGGAGTGGGTACCCTCTGTGTCGTGCGGCATGCCGCCCAACGCCTTTCACGTCGTCGTGTGGCTGCTCCCCGTTTCGAGGTTGAACTTCGTACGGAGGACGATGGCATATCATTGATAGACCTCATTTCCCGTGAGGCTACATGCGATGAGCAAGAGGCACAAGCAATTTTCGACCGTTGGCAAAATCGAGTCAGCGACGGTGACCGTTGGACCATCGAGGGAGTGGGAACCATCCAACAACAGAGTTTCGCTACCTCCGAACAGTTTGCCGAGCAGCTCAACCCTCAAGGAGATCGCGTAGTAACTCTACCCACGCAGATGAATCGTTGGATTGTCTCTTTGGCTGTGTGTGCCGTATGTATTGCCGTGGGGTGCCTCTACTTCATCTATCAAGGCTCCTACACTTCGCAACAGACGAGTGTAATCTCCACCACCAAGCCATCAACAACCACCGAGCCGTTGCAACCGACAACATCTGTCGCTATCGTAGCGGAGCATGCCGATACGACAAGCAACGTAGACTCTGTCACAACCTCTCAGCAACAACCGATTGTCTCTACGACCACCGAGAGCGGACCGGTTGAAACGACTGCAGCACAACCCACCGAGCGCTTGCAGTCGGGATGGTCTTATGTGGTATTCGGGGTATTCTCGACCGAGGAGAATGCACGTCGTAGTTGTGCCACGCTGAGTGGACAAGACGCAACACTTACCGTTGCGGTGTATCCCTTTGGGGAGAAGTTTATGGTATCGCTCTATGCCTCTTCCGAACGACAAGCATGCGATACCTTTATGCGCGAACATCGTTCGCAGTGGAGCGATTTGTGGGTCTATTCCAAGCGATGAAATCGGTTGCACAGTTATTGACCTACCTCATTGACTCTTCGCATCGAGTATTGTTTCGGAGGGTCATTCCGCGACAACTCTACTGCTATGCTTGTTGTGGGGGACTCAACTTGGTGCTCGATGCCTTGTGGTACTATCTCATCTATCATTACATAGTGGGCGATGGCTACTTTTTGAATCTGGGTTTTGTGGTGATGTCGGCTCCCATACTCACCCTTTTTATGGTCTTTCCCATCACGTTCTTCACAGGTTTCTGGCTCAATCGCAATGTTGCATTCCGCTGCTCACCACTTGCCGCACACACCCAACTATTGCGTTATGCTATCTCCGTGGTAGGAGCTATTCTGCTGAACTACCTCTGCATGAGGTTGCTTGTTTATGGATTTGCGCTGTGGCCCACACCCGCCAAACTCGTTACATCGCTCATCTCTGCACTCTATAGTTTTCTCGTTGCCAAGTGCTATACGTTTAAGGGAGCTATCGATTGACGCGATGTACGCTCAATGAGCCGATATCACCGAAGTTTTGCAGGTGTTATTTACACTATTCTATAGGTCTGTTTGTGTAATAAAAACAACGAAAATTTACATAAATTCTGTTTTGTTATTCGATATAATAGCTCTATCTTTGGCTAAGGTTTAGATGTTAGGGTTTGTTAGTTGTTATTAGTTGTTGTTTTTGGTTAAACAATGTTGTTGTTTTTGAGCAGGATAAGAGGGGTAGTGCTCTTATCCTGTTTTTTTATCATGTTGCAAACAGCCGTCTACACACGTGTAGCACAGCCCGACAATCCAAAACGACCACTAATGTTTCTGAAGTTTCTCTTCGCGCAATTTCTGCAATTCGTACATCTTGTCACGAAATTTTGCGGCAGCGGGAAAGTCCAATGACTTGGCCGCACGCTCCATATCTTCGCGTGCACGATTGATAAGTGTCTCTATATCGGGAGTAGCGGTGTACCCTTTTTGAACATCGGCAACTTGCTTATAATGCTCCTCGACCAATGGATAGAAGGCTTTGCGTGCCTCCTCCATGCGCTCCTCATGTGGCGACAGCAACGTACTCGGTCCTGAGCCGCTCCGTTGTGCCTGACGCGGTAACATCTCATGACAAGCATTGTAATGAATCTGTATCTCGCGACGACGGTTGCTCGCGGCAATAGCGGTACGCATCGAGTCGGTACAACGATCGGCATAGAGAATCACATGACCATTGGGATGGCGTGCCGCACGTCCGGCTATCTGTGTAAGCGAACGCACATTCCGTAAGAAGCCCTCTTTGTCGGCATCGAGTATAGCAACCAATCCCACCTCGGGTAGGTCCAGACCTTCACGCAACAGGTTTACACCGATAAGCACATCAAACAGTCCGGCCCGCAAGTCTTCGAGAATCTGTATGCGCTCAAGTGTGTCTATGTCCGAGTGGATGTAGCGGTTGCGCACGCCGATACGGTCAAAATATTTCGACAGCTCCTCGGCCATGCGTTTGGTGATGGTCGTAATGAGCACTTTATCCTCCACCTCTACACGTCGTTCAATCTCTTCCAAAAGGTCGTCAATCTGGTGCTCGGTAGGGCGTACCTCTAGTGGGGGGTCAACAAGCCCTGTTGGACGAATCAATTGCTCGACGACTACACCGGCGCTCCGTTGCAACTCGTAATCGGCGGGGGTAGCACTGATGTAGATGGTATCGCCCATCAACTGTTCGAACTCCTCGAAACGCAAAGGTCTGTTGTCTTTTGCAGCAGGTAGGCGAAATCCATACTCTACTAAATTCTCCTTACGCGCTCTGTCACCGCCGAACATACCATGAACCTGCGGTAGGGTAACATGGCTCTCATCGATGAGCAACAGATAATCGCGCGGGAAGTAATCGAGCAGACAAAACGGACGTGTGCCTGCAGCACGCCCGTCGAAGTATCGCGAGTAGTTCTCGATACCGGGACAATAGCCCAACTCCTTAATCATCTCCAAGTCATACTCCACGCGCTGTTTGATGCGCTGCGCCTCGACCATGCGTCCTTCTTGTTCGAAGAAGGAAATCTGACGTCCAAGGTCCAAATAAATCTCCTGCACAGCACTATTGATGCGTTCTTTGGTCGTTACAAAGAGTCGAGCAGGATAGATAGTCAACGTATCGAGAGTCTGTATGCGTGCACCCGTTGTAGGGTCAATGGTCCAAATAGCCTCAATCTCATTATCGAAAAACATCACGCGATAACACTGCGTGCCAAACTCTCCAAAGGCCGCCATGATGTCGATGGTGTCTCCGTTTACGCGGAAAGTAGCAGGTTCCAAGTCGCGTTCGGTGCGTGTGTAGAGAGCTTCGACCAACTTATAGAGAAACTGTTTGTAGTTCACCACTTCGCCTACACGAAACGAAACGGCGGTATCGTGAAAATCCTCGGGATTACCACTACCGTAGAGACACGATACAGACGACACCACAATCACATCTTTGCGTCCCGATAGCAGGGTGGCACAAGTTTGTAGTCGCAATTTCTCGATGTCGCTATTGATGGAGAGATCCTTCTCGATGAATGTGTCTGTCGCGGGCAGATAAGCCTCGGGCTGATAGTAATCGTAGTAGGAGACAAAATATTCTACAGCATTCTCCGGAAAGAAATTCTTGAACTCACCGTAAAGTTGTGCTGCAAGCGTCTTGTTGTGGCTTAACACCAAGGTGGGCTTGTTGATTTGTGCAATGACATTGGCTACCGTGAAGGTCTTTCCCGAGCCTGTGACACCCAGCAGGGTGTTGTGCTTCGAGCCACCGCGAATCGAGGCAACGAGTTGTTCGATGGCCTGCGGTTGGTCACCCGTAGGGGCATAGTCTGATACTAACTTGAAGTCCATAGCTACAAAGTTAACGATTTGTTGTGGATATTCGCACACAACAAATGCGAAAAGTCATCATGCCGCATAATTGTTAAGGAGCGGGAAATAGGCGTTGTAGCAACTTTCTCGTCTAAGAAATCGTATTACGCCATACGATAAGTATGCTTTTTTGTTACCTTTGTACGAGTTATCCGAATCTATGATAGATCATGCCACTGTCGACCGCATTTATGCGGCCGCAAATATTGTCGAGGTAATCGGCGACTATGTTTCACTCAAACGCAAGGGGGTGAACTATCAGGCTTGTTGCCCGTTCCACAACGAGAAGACACCCTCCTTTGTCGTATCGCCGGCAAAAGGAGTGTTCAAATGCTTCGGTTGTGGCGAGTCCGGCAATGCAGTGACCTTTGTCATGAAGCACGAAGGGGTAACCTATCCCGAGGCGCTGAAGATGGTAGCCAAACGCTATGGTATCGAGGTGCAGGAGAAGGAACAAACGCCCGAAGAGGTGGCACGCAACAACACACGCGAGAGCATGTTCGCGCTCAACGGTTGGGCCTACGACCACTTTGTCGATTATCTCCACCACTCCGACGAGGGGGTGAGTGTGGGATTGAGCTATTTTCGGCAACGCGGTTTCACAGACGCGACGATTGCCAAGTTCGGTTTGGGCTATTGCTCCGCGCAGGGGAGCGAGATGACCAATGCGGCACTTCGGGCAGGCTACAAGGAGGAGTTTCTACTCTCAACCGGACTTTCTATCCGTAGCGAACGTGACGGACGTCTCTTCGACCGTTTTCACGACCGTGTGATGTTTCCGGTACACAACATCTCGGGACGTATTGTCGCCTTTGGCGGGCGTATTCTCGGCACAAACAAAAATGTCGGCAAATATCAGAACTCTCCCGAGAGCGACATCTACAGCAAAAAACGCGAACTCTACGGACTCTACTTCGCCAAGAAAGCCATCCAACAGCAATCATTTGCAATCATGGTGGAGGGCTATACCGATGTCATTTCGATGCATCAGGCAGGGGTGGAAAATGTGGTTGCATCATCAGGTACGTCGCTCACTACCGACCAAATACGGCTATTGAAACGTTTCACCGACAATATCACCGTCATTTACGATGGCGATGCTGCCGGTGTACATGCCTCTATTCGTGGTATCGACATGATTTTGGCCGAGGGACTGAATGTCCGTATCGTGTCGTTGCCCGAGCCGGAAGATCCCGACTCTTACGCTCGCACACACACCGCCGAAGAGGTACGCAGCTACATTATCGACAACGAGGTCGACTTCATTACATTCAAAGCTCATTTGCTGCAACGGGAGACCCAGAACGACCCCATCAAGCGTGCCGACGCCATCAACGACATGGTTCGCTCCATCTCGCAGATTCCCGATGATATTCGGCGTGCCGTCTTCGTCAAGGAGTGTGCCCATATCATGGATATCGACGAGTACACCCTGCGCAAGACCGTTGCCGACAAACGTCTGCTTCGCACTACGGGGGGTGGCAACGACGTACAGACCTTTGTCAACAACCAACGTCGGCAGGAGCAGTCGCCCCAACAACAGACACCCGCTGAGGTGAAATCCGTTGCGACATTGGGAAACGACACCCTTGAGCGCGAATTGCTAAAGTATCTGATACGCTATGGCCATTACTATTT
>CAYUJP010000006.1:0-1364 GCA_964445055.1 uncultured Alistipes sp. | reverse complement strand
TTTACTCCATCTGTCAATGTGTAGCCATATTGAGTATAAAGGTCGTCGGTGATATCGTCTTTCACGGAGAGCTTCTCGAAGAACTCCTTGCTCGGAACTTTCCAGCCTCTGGGACAAGGGTCATTGGCTGTCTTCGTTGCCCCCCACAACGAGGCGTCGGGAGTCTGCAACCAACCGTAGTTTGTCGCCTCGGTACCTGTGATGAAGTTCAGCGGATTCAGTTGTGCATACGATTGTAATCCTGTGGTGCTGCTCGACTCCTCATAGGTGATGTAGACACGTTGGTTGTCCCCATCGTAGATATAAGCATCGGCACCATCGGCCACGTTGTAGTACCCCGGAGCGGTGAATGGCTCGCGACGCCCCCACTGATAGTAAACGCCGTATGAGGCGAGAATATCATCCTCATCAGTGCCGGACACAGCGCCTGCACCCAGATTGCGCAACATCACTGTCTCTCCCGCCAAAGTGGTCTGCTCCTCATCGGGGTCGAACTCCGAGCACCACAAGTGCCATGTCCAGAGTAGGGTACCATTGGCATCATAAGCACCCAACACGGCATTTCCGTTTACGAAGTACTCCACATCGTCATCGTCATCGTCTGTACCCACAGCATGGAAGAAGTAAGCTTTACCATCGACCAACTTGGTATATTGCAACAACTTGTAAGGGGTCTGCCACAGAATGGCGACACTTGCCGGTGTAATGCGTTCGCCGTTTTCTCCCTTGCGCGTCACATCCATGCAGTAGTACACATCCGATTTGTTGATGATATAACAATTCGATAGATTATTTTCCGACAAATCCTCTGCTACCGATATAGCGACATAGAGCGAAGCGGTAGTGCTGGAGCCGCTGCCCGTTTTGGCTGTCAGGACGGCTGTGCCGCTCGTTACATTGGTCTCTTCATCGTCACTCTCTTCGAAGGTCGAGGGAGCGGTGACGGTAATTAGCCGTTTTGATGTATTGACCTCGATGGTCCATCCTTGCGGGACCGTTGTGGCGCTTACCGATGTGATGTTCGACGAGGTGTAGGTGAGCGTAGTCACGCCTCCGGGCACATCGACGAACACACCACGCTCATTAAGCGTGAACGTGTAGTCATCATCTTTCTTACAAGATTGATTCAGCATTGCCGCAACGACGAGCATCGCAACGATGACGCTTTGAGTAAAATGTTTCATTTGTGTCAAATGACTCGATTATCGTTAAAAATATTTGCAAATATATCAAAAATCAAGGAATAACGCCCGTTTTCGCCCGAATTATTTGGACCATTGGGAACAATTATTGCTTTTGGAAAAAACGTACCTTTTATCGGATTAGTATATGGGAAAAGAAAAAAATGAGTCCAAAATGTTGCA
>CAYUJP010000005.1:29876-32921 GCA_964445055.1 uncultured Alistipes sp. | reverse complement strand
GATAAGTTTTCTGTACATGATGCTTGATGTTAGTTGCGACGACGAAGGAACCACAACGCTACACCACCGAGTAACAATCCGAGAGGCAATATTCCCAGTAGCACGATGCGCAGAGGCAACATCATGGTGGTGAAGTTCGGACGATAGTGGTCATCGATGCAGGGTTCACGTTGTATGTCGATAGGAAATTGATCGCCACTTAGGTAGCGAAAACAGGTGCGCAGAAAGAGACTGTTGCCTGAGCGATAACCCTCGCGCTGGCTCGACAGTTCGGCATTGCTCAGACAGTCGGCATCGCCCACGACGATGATACGTTGTTGCCCTCCTTCGCGTGGACGAGTGAGTGCTGCAGCTACCGTGTAACGTGAGGTAGTTGTGGTGACATCGCCCAATGAAGCATCGGCTACAAGTATCGGCGTAAAGTCGAAATCAGAGGGGGTTGTAGTGCGCTCAAGTGCCACACAGCCCGGCATGGAGACACGTTGATTGCGAGCAGGAAGCGAAGAGAGTGTTGCGTCGGGAGATGTTTGCGCCAGTACGAACGTCGACTCGAAGTCATCGGAGTGTTGCGACAATGCTTCGCTGGAGCGAAGTCCCAAGCGTGCAAGCAATGTATTTGTTGTCGGTTGAGCCTCCACATCAGTGAGCAACAACAGATTACCGCCTCGGTCGATGTAATCGATCAGCGTGGTGAGTTGTTCGTCGTCATAGGGTTGTCGAGGGTCTGCCACGACAACGATACTTGTCGATGAGGAAAGTTTCGACAGGGAGGCAATTGGTGCGGTGGCAACATCGAACCCTTGGTTGATGAGGGCCTCGCGTGCGTATTTTTCGAGAGAGAAGGAGGTATAGTCGCGACCATCGGGACGCATGATGCTACGTTCGCTGTTTCCTGCGACAAACACCACGAAGGGTGGAGTAGTCGTAAAACGTTTCAACGTTGCGGTAATCTCCTCCTCGGAAGGGATACTCTCCATGTCGTCGAAGTTGCGCAGGTAGGCGGTACGTCCGTCGTCGGTTTGGATGACACGCACAAAGGAGTTTTGTTCCGACGAGAGGTCCACACGGGCACGAATCTCATCGGGAGAGAGAAAGATGCGAGGATTTAAATCGTAGATGATGGCACTGTAGTCGCGCAACTCTTCGAGACTCATCCCCTGAAATTTAGGTTTGGAACCGATGCCGTTGGGTGTGCTGTCATAGTAGTAGACATGACGCTCCGTGAGATCAGGTTTTGCTCGCTTGTACTGTTCGAAGAGATGCATGTTTTGCACAAAACGAGTAGGCAGAGCCGGAGTGGAGCGTTGGTCGAGCAAATTGACATAATTAGTGATGGTCACAGGCCCTTCGATGGCATTGAGCACGCTCTTACTCTCATCGCTGATGGAGTTGATTCGGGTGCGTGTGGCATCCCACACCATCACGGTTGCAGGACGTGAAGAGAGGTAACCTACAGCAAGTGTGGCCACAAAGAGGGTGAGGTAACTTAGCGTGCGTGTGGTGCGAGACCGTGCCGAACGGCCGAAGGTGATGCGGAGAATGGTAAAGCCGAGAAAAAGAGCGATGACCAGCAAAAAGTAGAGAGAGTCATCGCTACGCAACACCCCTTGTAGAAACTCGTTGGTACGTCCGCTGAGCGAAAGCCAATGAGTCAGGTCGCGCACAAAGTCGTGGGCTTGACCGATGGTGCCTACATAGGTCAGTGCAGCCAATACCGCGAGTGTGCCGACTGCTGCCACCACCTGATAAGAGGTGAGCGACGAGAGGTAGAGTCCGATGGCACAATAGGTGCAGATGAGCAGGTAGAGCCCTAAGAGTGCCACCAACACAGGTGCCCAATCGAAGTGAGGAATTGCCCAATAGCCCACCAATGTGGAGAGCAGAGGTACCCCCATCAGACAACCTCCCAACACGATGGCAGCGAGGTATTTTCCCAACACGATTTGTCCTGCGGTGACGGGCGACGAATAGAGCAACTTGATGGAGCCCGAGGCGGTTTCGCGACTCAGTAACCCCATGGTGAGTAGCGGAATGTAGATGTAAATGTTGCGTGTGACGGAGTTGAAGAAGGAGTATTCCGATAAGAAGAACACAGCGGTACACGAACTGTGGTCTGAACCATAGCCGTTGATATCGTGGTAGAGTAGGGTATTCTCCAACGAATCAAGGAAGTTAGAGGCGGTCAAAAAGGAGAAGACCACCAAAATGAACCAAGCTATTGGCGAACAGAAGAGCGTCGTGAGCTCGGTGCGGGCGATGCGACGGATGATGCTCATGAACGTGATGTGGAGGTTGAGTTGTCGGAAAGTTTGCCCGAGAGTTTGGCAAAGATAACATCGAGCGATGACCGCTCCAATGCGATTTCGCGCAGATGCCATCCCTTGTTGACGCTCAGTTCAACGATGCGCTCTGCAATGGAGTCGTCGCCTGTGAAGCGTAACCTATACATGCCGGGTCCGGTACGTTCGACATGCTCTACTCCCTCGATGGCAGCCAATTCCGCCTCGGTGGGAGGCGTGGCGAAGGTGAGATTCAGTGAGTCGGGTACCACATAGTCATCGAACTCTTGCATGGTGCCACTGAAAACCATGTGTCCATGTTCAATCATGCGAATCTCATCGCAGGTAGCTTGTACCTCGGAGAGAATGTGGGTTGATAGCAGAACGGCATGATCGACAGCTATCTGTTTGATGAGCGACCGTATCTCGACAATCTGATTGGGATCGAGTCCGTTCGTGGGTTCGTCGAGTACCACGAAGCGCGGGTTGTGAACGATAGCTTGAGCAATGCCTACACGTTGCTGATAGCCTCCCGATAGGTTCTTGATAAGTCGCTTGCTGAAGTGGGATATGGCACAACGCTCCTTGGCCTGCTCCACGGCTTCACGTATCTGTCGTGATGGCATGCGACGCAGAGTAGCGCAGTGTACCAAATACTCATCGACCGTAAGATCGGGGTGCAACGGCGGTTTTTGTGGCAGAAAGCCGATGTGACACTTCGCCTCCACCGGGTTGCGACGCAAGTCGATGCCATTGATAAGCACAT
>CAYUJP010000005.1:0-29776 GCA_964445055.1 uncultured Alistipes sp. | reverse complement strand
TGACACTTCGCCTCCACCGGGTTGCGACGCAAGTCGATGCCATTGATAAGCACATCGCCTTCGGTTTGATTCAACACACCGCAAATGATGTTCATGGTCGTCGACTTGCCTGCTCCGTTTGAGCCGAGAAGCCCTAAGATGCCGTTGCGCTCGATGGAGAAGTTGATGTCGCGTATGGCCCAATCGACGCTGTAGCGGTGTGATAGGTGTCGAACTTCGACAATAGGTGTATTCATGACAATTGCTCTAAAGATGACAAAATGTATATATACAACCGACCGGATGCCGAGTTTGTAGCTCGTGCATCCGGACGAATTGCATTGTGTTTCAATAGCACATCAATATCCGGTCGTGGTGACATCCAAAATCTTGCCAAATCCGTCGTATCTCAGTGCTTTTGTAGTATCGAGGTTGCCTGTGCCCAATTGTGTCATGGGTACGACGTAGACAAACCCTTCGCTGTCACTCTTCTGTGTGGTGATGATAACCGCTTGGTTGGTCAGTGCTAACAGCGACCGATAGATGGTCCCATCCGTATCCATGGTACAGAGCCCTGATGAGTAACGATATTGCCCTTGTTGGTAAATTTTTACCGAGGTGATTTTTTCACCGCTGTCAGTGGGGGTAAATTTCGTACCTCCATCGGTAACGGTGCCGTTGGCAAAGAGTACCGCAGATACAGCATCGGCAGTAGCGATGTAGAAAATCGCCTGCTTGGGACAGAAGGTGACGTCGACCGCTTGATCCAATCTCGACTTGATGGTGGTGGGGATGTCGAACTTTGCACGTGGTGCATAGGGTTGTTCGGCAACGTCGGTGACCCATCCCTCCCAGTTGTCCGGGTCGGTGTAGTGTCCCTCCTCCGGAGAGTAGGGAGTCACCGTGTAGATGGCATATCCTCCGGTGGTATTATTCTTGAGCAGGAGAGCGGGAATATCCTCGTTGTAGGTGAAACCGGCCGCAACAACGCTTTGATTGCCCAGATTCTCGGCATCGTAGGCAGGCGTGGTGTCTGTGGGATTCTCCAAATAGTTTAACGACACGGAACTGGTCGACAAGTCAGCGAGAACAATACGTCCCGTTTGGTCGTCGACCCATGCGGCAGCGCAATATCCACTCTCGGCATAAGAGCGTGAGGCACAGATGTTGTCGCGCATCGAAGTGTCGCTGAAAGCCGACGAGGCAACACTGAATGAGTTGGAGGTGATGCCACTTACAGCGTAATTTCCATGCGTGGACATCATGGCCAAGATACTCTGAGATACAAACGAATTGGAGAGTCCCAAAATCTTGGTGGCGCGCTGTCCCTCATATTGGTAGAGCAATACATCGCGTCCCGTGGCGAAGGAGTAGTCCTCGCAGTTAAAGCGCACCGGATTACCGGCATCGTCAATAGCCCACAAGTTGTTTACAAGACTGGAACTGGTGATAGAACTCATTAGAGAGGGTGTGAGCGAAGAGAGCAGTGCCGGATAGGCTGCCCCTGTCGACGAAGCAATGATATTGCGGAAGATAGTCTCCTCCTTGTCGTAATTGACAGTGAGTTGCTTGTTGAGAACCAACGTGAGGTCGGAACTCTGCCCGTCCTTCGTGTCGCTCACTACCAATCCATCGAGGAATGCCGACTGCACGTACAGATTCCACGAGAAGAGGTACTGCAGGTCGTTGTCAAGGTCCGACACAGTGAGCGTAAGTGTGTAGGCACCTGTCGAGATGCTGTTGGTAAGCGTCACATGCAACTCTTTCTCAGTGCCGATGGTCTCGAACTCATTGCTTCTGGGTATCTCGTTAATCTGCCACAAATAGCTGTAGTTGCCTTCGTCAAGCGATACGCCTCCTTGGGTGAGCGTGGGGGCGAAATCGAGTTCCTGCAGGTAGCCTATGCGGATGTCGGTGTTGGCATCGGCAAGTACCACATCATCGATGGGATTGGTAATGTAGCTACTCTTATCGTCGTAGCAAGCAGTCAAAAGCGAGGCTGCGACGGCAAATGTTATGATGACTTGTTTCATGATAATAGACTTTTAGTAGGTTCTTGCCGTGACGGGTTGCCCTATCAGCGAACCACTGTCGTGCAACAGCGGTGCCCCATGTTCCTGCTCGTATGCGGCCAAATAGTCGCGCAGAATCAGAGCATAGGCTTTGTATGCATCACCGACATAGATGGCAGTGTAGCGTGGAAGGTACTTGTAGTACTTGTAGGTGGTCGAAGCATTGTTGATGGTGTGCTTGGTCGCATCATCCCAATCGTTCCATCCCGTGGCTGCCACGATGGCCTTCAGCGCGTTGGTGCTCAGACATGCCGCTGATGTCGATACAAAGCTCGACATGCCGGCAATCAACATGTTGTAGGTACGAATGAGGTTGGCATGCGTCGGCAGAGGCAACGAGTTGTTCCAGGAGAGTTGCGTGGTCAGGTAGGGCATCTCATCGCTGGCACGGAAATCCTCGTTCGCTACCAACTTAATGACAAGGGTGTAGCTCTTGTCGGCAAGTTCGTCGGCATTGGCAATGCGCACTCGTAATGCGCCAATCTGCTCGTGGGCAGGTACCGATGCAGAGAGGATTTCGTAGCTCCCTTCGGGGGCGGTAGAGGCCTCTTTGTCGATTTGATAGTTCACTTCGCGATCGACGTCGGCAGTTTTGCCAATCACGTAGAGTGGAATGTCGTAGTCGTAACTCTCTGCCAGCGGAGTGTCGGAAAAAGAGTAGCTGTAATAGGTACTATTGGTTGCGTAGTAGCCCTTCTCGTCGGCATCGGTTGTGAAACCTACAAAGCGGATGGCATTGTACTCGGCATCGTAGGTGTCGATGTCGTCGCTACTGCAGGCTACTGTGCCCAACAGCATCAGGAGCGACAAGCCATATCGAGTGATATTGTTTTTCATCTTCGCTTGGATTTTTTGTTTTATTGAACACGACCCGACTGCGTCTCAAAATCGGGATAGGGGATTACATATTGTGCATCGGTCATCTCCTCATCGTAGTCGGGAATTTGTTTGATGCCTAAGCGCTTGTAGTAGTAGAACATGACTCCTTCGGCGAGAAACTCCTTGCGATACTCCTTGCCAATCTCGGTCACAATCTCATCAGCGGATAGACCTGCCAGTGCATCGTAGAGACCACGGTGTTCACGTACCGTGTTGAGTCGCTCGAGGGCCAGGGCAAGGTCGGGTGTGGTAGATGTGGCATAGCACTCGGCAGCGATGTAGTAGAGCTCGGGCAGACGAATCAACGGCACACGGTTGCCATAGTAGTAGTTTACGTTGCTACTGCTGTTGGGCTGAATGAGTTTCTTTGATACGTAACCCGACTCGCCCGATTGTGTCTGTGCCAACAACGCGGATTGGGCACGCCAATCGGTGGGACTATCTTCGTAGATTTCGGACATCCGTTCAGGGGTGATAAAGAGCGCATTGTTCTTATCATTGGAGGTATAGTCAACAATGTAGTAGTTTCCGACATTGGTGGCCAAACTTGTGGTCTTTACAGCAAAGAGTTGCTCAAGAGCCAAAGCAGGATAAGTAGCGGCATCGCTACTGTCCATCCAACGCCAAACATTGTAGAGTCCTATTGTACCACTGCGGTCGAGGAAGTTGTTGATGACATCTTCGGCAGCCTCCAATGCCAATTGTTTGCTCGATTCGCTACCCTCCCACAAGTAGACGCGGGCTTGCAGAGCACGCACGGCGTAGTAGTTGAGGTGAAGGTTACGCCAATTGTAGTAGCCATCGGCATTGACATCCTCATAGTAGCTCCAATCGTGGTTTCCGGTAATGGGGTCCTCTTCGCGCAACAAGCTTGCCGCCTCGTCGAGATCAGCGGTCAGTTGCCGAAAGAACTCTGCTGTTGTGACCTGTGGAGTGATGTTTTTGTCGACGGTCGTAACGTAGGGAACAGCCATCTTGGCATCGATTTCGGCTTTGCGATTGGCCCAGTTACCATAGCCGTAGAGTCGCATCAGGTCAAAGTGCAGGTAGGCTCGCACGGCGAGTAACTCACCCTTGATGATGCTATAGTTGATATTGCCCAACATCTCAGCCTTGGCATCGATGTAACTCAGTGCATCGTTGGCATTGGCGATAACGTTGTAGGCTTTGGCCCATATCCCATCGATAATCTCCTTGCTCGAAGTCTGCTCGTACAAGTAGTGTTGCATATAGTACTCGCTGCTTGAGTAGGTGACATAGGGGGAGAACTGACGTGCCATCAATTCGGGGTAGAGCCACGAGGCATCTTCACCGTAGAGCGAGGTGTCGGTCATGCCGATGTAACATCCGGTGAGCGTTTGCTGAAATCCGGCGATGGTGCTGTAGTGCTCTTCACCCCGAATCTCCGAATCCGATGTCTTGTCGAGCCAATTTTCGCAGCCGGTAGTGAGTGCAACGGCAGCGATCAAAAGTGGGTATAGATATTTCTTGTTCATACGTATCCTCCTATTAGAATGTTGCAGTGAGTGCAACCGACATGTTGCGTGCGAAGGGGTAACTCAAACCACGCTCTACCTTGATAGATGAGATGGTGGTGATGTCGTTCATGTAGAATGTCAGGCGCAGACGCTGCATACGCAGAGCTTCGGTGACACGCTTCGGGAACTCGTAGTAGGCAGAGAGCGATGAGAAGGTCAGTTCGTTGCGGTTCTGCACAAAACGAGATGTGGGACGAGTGCTGGTGCTGGAGTCGAATTTTTTGTAGGAGGTCACTTGTCCGGGTGTAGTCCACCGACCTTCGAGTACACGGCGGTCAACGTTGTAAGCCATGTCGACATTCTCAATGCGACTCACCAGAGTCGAGTTGTACATCTGTCCTCCTGCCAAGTAACTGAAGGTGGCCGTCAATCCGATACCCTTCCACTCGCCCGAGAAACCGAAGGTTCCACGGTATTTAGGATCGGAACAACCGACTACGGTCAGGTCATCGGAAGAGTATTCATAGGTAAGTTCACCGTTGCGCTTGATGTAGACCTCTTGACCGGTCATTGGGTCGATGCCGGCAGATTGCACTGCCCAAATGGCATTCATCGCCATGCCATCCTCATAGAGCAGTACAGGGGTAGTGTTGCCTGCAGCTGCTGCGGCTTTCTTCATCTGCTCGTTGTAAGTACGCATGCTCTCCGAGAGATGGATAATCTTATTCTTGTTGTGCGTGAAGGTGCCGTAGATGTTCAGGAAACCATTCTTGCCTTGCCATGCCAACAAAGTAGCCTGCAACTCGACACCGGTGTTGCGTACCAATCCTAAGTTGGTCTTCACCGAAGAGAAACCTGTGGAGGTGGGTACTGACATGTCGGTGAGCATGTTCTTCGTGTCGGCACGATAGACATCGGCCGTGAGTTGCAACTTCCAGATGCGGATGTCGGCACCAAGGTTGTAGTCCTTTTTCTGTTCCCACTTCAACTCGGTGTTGGGCAGTTGCGAGAGGTAGGCACCCGTTTGTCCTTGGTAGGAGATACCGCTGTAGTAGAGATAGGTGGCAATCGAACTATTGGTCGAGAAGTTCTGATTACCTGTCAGACCCACCGAGGCTCGCAACTTGAACTGCTTGAGCAGATCTTGGTTGCGCAGAAAAGCTTCGTTGTGGAGATTCCAACCCAATCCCACCGAGTAGCTCGATGCCCAACGGTTGTCGGCTCCATAGAGTGATGAGGCACTGGCCCGGTAGGTGGCATCGACCAAATAGCGGTTGTCGTAGTCGTAGGAGGCTGCCACCAGAAAACTTACCTCGCGGTCGAGTGATGAGATGCCTACGGGTGTAGTGCCTGAGGCATATTGTCGTGCAAGGGTGATATCAGCCTTCGTGCTGTTGGGGAAACCCTCGGCGGTATGCTGGTATGTGGCGTATTTTGTCTCCGAGAGCGAAGCACCGACATTGGCAAACAAAGAGTGCTTGCCGAACGATTGGTTATAGTTGAAGTTTAAGTCACCTGACAAAGCGTTGCTCTTGCCATTCTCGAGGATGTACTTACCTCGGAGTAGGAGGTCACTTTCGGTGTAGCTGTTGAACATCGAGTGGTTGGCAGGGTAGAACGAGTCGGCATCGTTGCGCTGTTGCGACACACCTACACGTCCTACGGCCTTCAGTGCATCGACTATCTGCCACTCGGCATAGAAGTTGTTGGTGAACTTGAGGTAACTCGAGGTGATGGAGGTACCAATGGTGGCATCGTAAAGTGGATTAGCTACTTGTGTTAGACTACCACCGTAGCTACTCTGATATCCTGCCGACCCCTCGGCATAGCGATAGACATTGCCTTCGGCATCGGTTGCCTTCCAGAAGGGGTTCATCTTGGTGTAGTCGCTGAAAGTGCCGTAGGGCGATTCGGCCGATTTGTTCGAGATGACCGACATGATGTTGCGGAACAAAAGTTTCTTGGTGCGGTAGGCGATGTTGGCATTGCCTTGGATGCTCTTGCGGTCAGAGCCCTTCATGACACCTGCCACATCGTTGTACGATACATCAAGCATGGCTTTGAGTCCCTGCGGATTACCCAATTCGACGCTGATGTTGTGTTTCTGTCCTACACCGACGCGCAACGGCTTGGAGAGCCAATAGGTATTTAATCCCTCAACTGCCAACTTGCGACGTGCATAGTAGGCTGTTGTAAGTTCCACTTGGTCTTCAGCATTGTTGGCGGTGTAGAGTCCTTCATTCAGCTCGGCTTGTAACTTTTCGAGCGAGTTACATAGGTTGTAGCTCGATAAATCGGGGGCTTCGATGGAGATGCTACCGTTGTAAGTCACCGTAGGACGGTCACCGTTGAGGTGATGTGTCTCGATGACAATGACACCGTTGGCCGCTTTCGAACCGTAGAGCGCCTTTGCTGAGGCATCCTTGAGGATAGTCATGCTCTCGATACGGTTCATATCCATATCCATCACCGTCTCTACCGTGGTTTCGAAACCATCGAGGATAAAGAGAGGCTGATTAGGCTGATTCTGATAGTTGCTCTTGAATGTGGTCGACGACTCCGAGGCGGGGAAACTCGATGTACCGCGCATGGAGACGGTCGGTACCGAGTTGGGGTCGGAACCCGAGGTGAGGTTGTCGGGAATGTAGACCGTGGGGTCGAGGTTCTTCAGACTCTGCAAGAGGTTCTGATTGCCCACACGCATGATTTCGTTGTGGGTGATGGTCTTTGCGGCACCCGTGTAGCTCTCAGCTTTGCGAGTGTAGATACCGGTTACAACCACCTGCCCGATATCGTGACTGTCGGGCTGCATGCGCACCATAGCGATGTCGCGTACAGAGCGTGTGACGGGCTTGTAGCCCACAAAGGAGAAGTGCAACGAGTCGCATTGCGTGTTGACCACCAAACGGAAGGTACCACGTGTGTCGGTGGTGGTGCCGATGGTCGACTTGGCGGCCACAACGCTCACACCCACCATGGGGGCATCATTCTCGTCGAGCACTATGCCCGAGAGTGCCATCGTACGCGACTGTGCCCGAAGGGCTACGCGAAGAGACGGCGTGGAAAGCAGCAACAATGCCAACAGGAGTGTCCGGAACACAAGATGCCCCCCTCCTCCATGGATTCGCTTCGCCTGCTGCAATGCACGTAGAATGCCTGAATTCAAGCGGTTGTAAAATTGTTTCATTAAATTTAAAGTTAGTTTATAGATTTGAAACCGAGGGCAATTTACTAAAATTTCTTTAAAACAAGCACTATTAAACCGTCGTTTTAGAGTAGTAAAATCGGTGCAAAAAAACAACTTATCGAAGGATTTGTGCTATTTTTTAAGAAATTATAAGCAAAACAGAAAACTCCCTTGAAAAGTGAAAACAAAAAAGGAAGATTTTCAATCGATATAAAAATAAAAAAAATTAAGATTTCAGTCGACTTTTTTTCTCGTATGTGAAGTTATAGGTTTCGGAGTGCACCGAAAAAAGAAGTTCGTCCTTTTGGACATTACTCCGAAAGGACGAACATATGCAATAATTCCACGTTGAACAGTCAACGGCTCTGCTGTGGGCGTGGGCTACTCTGCAGGCGCGGAGAGTTCGGGTCGCATGACCATCTCCACGCAATTGCCATCAGCGAGAATCCTGCGCATGAGCGCGCGAATATCGTCTGTGGAGAGTTGTTGCAGGGTAGGCTTGTAGTCGGCAAGGTAGTCGGTGCCGTAGCGCTCGCGGTTCTGAATGAAGGAAAGCCAATTGCCGTTGAGTTCGAGCCCGGTCTCCCATGTCTTGAGCAGATATTGCCGAGTCTTCTCAATATCTTCGGCACGCGGACCTTCGTCGCAGATGCGTGTCAATTCGGTGCGAATAAGTTGGCGCAACTCATCGGCCATGGCATCGTTCGTGTCGAAGACAATCTGGAAAGAGTAGTTGTTGTAGGGAGTACCGCTCACCGAACCCGAGCAGTGTACCCCGTAGGTACCCCCTTTCTCTTCGCGGATGGTCTCCAAGTAACGAGCGTTGAGTGCTTGTGCAAGGAATGTCATTGCCAGACGGTTGTGCAACGTGTAATCCATCTCACCGGTGAAGGTGTAGTAGACCGATACTTTGGGCTGCTGCATGGCGATGCGGAACTCGTCGAGATGATTGCCCGTAATGGGGCGTATCTGGTCATCGCGATAGTGTGGAGTCTGCTTGCCGGTGGGAATGGAACCGATGTAGCGTTCAACCAACGGACGCAGGGTGTCGAGGTCGATGTTCCCCACAAAAACAAAAGTGTAGCCCTTGATGCCGGGGAAGAGTTTGTTAAAGAGTGTGGGCATCGTGTCGAACGAGAGTTGTGCCACCCGTTCGGGCGTGAGTTGCCGACGACGCGGATTGTCGTTATAGAGGAGCTTCAAGTAGCGCTCTTGCAGGGTATAGGAGGGGTCGGCTGAGGCATTTTCCAATTGTGCAAGCACCATCTTACGCAAGGTCAAGAAGTCCTCTTCGCTCCAACGGGGGGAGGTTTGCTCCAAGTAGATAAGTTGTAACATGGTTTCCAAGTCCTGCGGAGAGCAGGATGCGTGGATACCTGTGGAGTATTCGTTCACCGAAAGGGAGGCCTCAACTACTTTGCCCGTGAGTTGTTTCTGCAGGTCGTTGGCGCTGAAGCGGTCGACACCCGAGAACTCCAACAGAGGTTCCAAAAGTTTGCCTGCATCGTACTCATCGTCAGTGAGCAACGACAGACCTCCGTTGGCCCAGCCACTCATGCGAATCTCATCGCTCTTGAAGGTAGTGGGTTTTACCACGATGCGTACTCCGTTTTTCAATGTCCATGTAGTGGTGCCATAGCGTTCGTCAAAGGATGTGTGTTTCACTGCCGAACCCTTGAGCTTGGTGTCGGTAGGGAGCAACGGCTCGATAACCAGATTATCCTCATGAGCCTCGACCGTGGCCTCTGAGGTGCGTTGCATGAGCGCCTTCAACGTCTCGGCGTCAGGTGCAACGACCTCATCCTTGCTTGGCGCATTGACAACCAACACGCGGTTGTCGGTGCGAATAAGCTGGGCACAGGTGCCGTTCACTTGGTCGAGGTTGACCTGTGCAATGAGTACGCTGTCGAGGTGTCGACGTGTAGCGGCATCGGGAATAATGTCATTCTTCAGATAGTTGCTGATGTAGCTACGCACAAAAGAACTGTTGCGACGGTCGTTGCGTGTGGTGTAGCTACGTTCGCTACTACGCATGAGATCTTGCTTGGCACGATCGAGCTCGCCATCAGTGAAGCCATAGCGACGCAACTTCTCCACCTCCAACAGCAGAGCCTCCAATCCTTCGTTAAGACGGGTATCCTCGGTCTGTACCGCAAAGGTGGTACATTCCAGCGTGGGAATGATGCCGACACTGCCGTGACCCATACTGGCAGCGAGGAAGGGCGCATCGGGCTTCATTGCAAGGTCTGAGAGTCGGTTGTTTGCCATGTTGCAGATGAGCGTGTAGAGAATGTCGCAAAGCTCGTACATGCCCGTGTTATGCAGTTGGCGCGGTGCGGCGGCATGCTTGATGCTGAGACGTGCCACCGTATGTTGCAACTCTTTGTCGGTGAAGATGGAGACGATGGGCTCTTGATTGTCGGCAACACGAATGACCTCCTTCTGTGGAGCATCGGAGGCAGGAGCGGGGATGTCGTTCATCAGTTTTTCGAGTTTTGCAACCACGGCATCGGCATCGACGTCACCCACGACGATGATGGCTTGGTAGTCGGGACGATACCACCGATGGTAGAAATCAACCAATTCATCGTGCTGAAAGTGTTGCAAACCATCGAGATAGCCTATCAGATTGCGATGTTCGTAGCGAGTGCCTCGCCCGAGTGTCTGTATGAGGTTGATAGTTGAGCGCCAATTGGCATCGTCGCGTGTGCGCAACTCCTCCATGATAACACCTCGTTCGGAGTCAATCTCTTCAGGTTCGAGTGCGATGAAGTTCGACCAATCGTGCAGAATGAGTAGTGCCGAATCGATGACGCCCTCGCGTAAGGTGGGTACATCGGTCATGTGGTAGGTAGTCTGGTCCCAGCTGGTAGCGGCGTTGAGGTTGGTACCAAACTTCACTCCTACCTTCTCTAAATATTCGGTGAGTTGTTTTTTCGGTAGGTTACGCGTGCCGTTGAAGGCCATGTGCTCAAGAAAGTGGGCCAATCCCTGCTGGGAATCTTCCTCTTGAATGGCTCCCACATTGTGGACAATATAGAAGTCGGCCTGACCTTTGGGCTTTTCGTTGTGACGCACGTAATAGGTCAAGCCGTTGGCAAGTTGTCCGGTGCGTAGTTCGGTGTCGGGGGCTACCGGCCCCAATAGTTGTTGCAACTCATTGGGCTGTTGTGCATGCACTTGCCCGAGGGAGACAAGCGCCAGAAAGAGCATGACAAGAGTCTTTTTCATCACTATTCAGATTGTTTTTGGAGTGACAATATTACGAAAAAATCGACAATTTATTGCATTGTGCGTGCGGGGGTGCCTTCCCCTTTGCACGCGTTACAACCGCAGTGGATGGGTTTGCCGTAAGTGGGTAGCGGATAGGGTTAGCCGGATGGTTAAATGAATTGTGCGGAGAATATCTAATATCCTGTCGTGACGCTATCCCCTGCAAATGATAAATTTTTTTGGATACATATACTATTACTCTTATGATGGATGTATGTGTATATTATATTTAGTCTTTGTTTTATTGTAAATAGTTATTGTGAAAGACATGATGTGGGGTTGGTATGGATGTTGCTTAGGTATAAAACAGCTACAGCGGTCCAGCTACCCGTTGTAGTGAGGTTTCTTCATTTATTTAGGTTTGGGATAGAACCGACGTTTTATTTCAGACAAGTTTGGGTTAGTAGTTATGGGACAGGGACAACTGGGAAGTTATCCCCTGTTCCTCTTTTTTGTGGTGGAGAGAAAGACAAAAAAGAGAGGTAAAAGGGTGTGTGGAAGATGTTTTGTGGAGCACGCAATCGTTGTGGCACAACATTTGTTTTATTCTATCGTCAGTGGTAGTTGTTACTACTACGAGGTTTCTTCATTTATTTAAGTTTGGGTTAGTAGTTAGAAAAGAATCTGATTTCTTTTCGGGGGCGGCAGGCAATCGCGAGATTCCCTGTCGTTTTTTTGTGCCGTCTGAGAGAAAATGTGTCGGGCAAAAGAAAAAAGGATGGAATATTTGTTTTCTCAGACAAAGTGTTTACCTTTGTTGCAGACTCTACCGAGAACAGAGGTGGAGTTCGGTAGTGAAGAAAAGATGAAAACTCTGAACCATATCTGGTGGTGGCGCTCGCAAGCAAAAAATTGTGAGTAGCAGCGGTGTGCCGGATAGAGAGCCACAAAGAGACCTGTCGTACTCACGATAGGTCTCTTTTTTTACACTACGAAAGCGACAAAACGGAACAATAACGTGAAATATATAAAACAGAGTAGTTACTATGAGCTATCAAGTTGATGAGAAAGGTTATTATGGCAGATTCGGTGGTGCTTACATCCCCGAGATTTTGCATAAATGCGTAGAGGATCTGCGTCAGAACTATCTGCGAATCATCGCCAGTGAGTCATTTCGCACGGAGTATCAGATGTTGTTGCGTGACTATGTGGGTCGACCGTCTCCCCTCTATCGTGCGACACGTTTAGGCGAACGCTACGGTTGTCGCATTTACCTCAAACGCGAAGATCTGAACCATACGGGCGCACACAAAATCAACAACACCATCGGACAGATTCTTATTGCCCGCCACATGGGCAAACGTCGCATCATCGCTGAGACAGGTGCGGGACAGCATGGCGTGGCGACAGCCACGGTGTGTGCGCTGATGAACATGCCTTGCACGGTCTATATGGGACGTACCGATGTGGAGCGTCAGATGCCCAATGTGCGCAAGATGGAGATGTTGGGTGCTAAGGTGGTAGCCGTCGAGAGTGGCAACATGACCTTGAAAGATGCCACCAACGAGGCAATACGTGATTGGTGTTGTCACCCATCGGAGACCTTCTATATTATCGGTTCGACGGTGGGTCCACATCCCTATCCCGATATGGTGGCTCGGTTGCAGTCGGTCATCAGTGCCGAAATCAAGCAACAGCTACAGGAGAAGGAGGGTCGCGACTACCCCGACTACCTGATGGCGTGTGTCGGAGGTGGAAGCAATGCCGCGGGAACTATCTACCACTACCTCGATGACGAGCGGGTACGCATTGTGTTAGCTGAGGCCGGAGGCGAGGGAATCCTCTCCGGACACAGTGCTGCAACCATACAGTTGGGACGCGAAGGCATCATTCATGGAGCGCGTACTTTGGTGATGCAGAACGAGGATGGCCAAATCGAGGAGCCCTATTCCGTATCGGCGGGGTTGGACTACCCGGGCATCGGACCGTTGCACGCAAATCTCGCACGCACGGGACGTGCTAAGGTGCTGGCGGTCGATGACGATGAGGCACTGCGTGCCGCCTTTGAGTTGACTCGTCTTGAGGGCATCATTCCCGCTTTGGAGAGTGCACACGCACTGGGAGCTCTGCCCAAGATGTCATTCCGCGCGGACGATGTGGTGGTGCTGACGGTATCGGGACGCGGTGACAAAGATATGGAGACCTACCTGCGGCAGATGAATCGGCCGGAGATAGTAGGCAATTTATAAACCGAAAGGATGAAAGTTATGTATACTTACCACACAGTGAGCAAGCGTCGCTTGGGTGATTTGCATACACCGGTGAGCTTGTACCTCAAGTTGCGCGATGTATATCCTCAGTCGGCACTGCTCGAGAGTTCCGACTATCACGGCAATGAGAATAGTCTATCATACATCGCTCTCGACCCCATTGCCAGCATCGGTGTGAACAGCAACCGTGCGACACTTAAATTTCCCGATGGAACGGCGATGGAGCAACCGCTCACGGAGACGTATCAGCCTGCCGATGCCATGGCACACTTCATGACACAATTTGCAGTGGAGGGTGCCAATGCCGATGATTGTGGCCTGTTCGGCTACACAGCCTACGATGCCGTGCGTTATTTCGAACAGATTGCCGTGCGCGAGAGTCACCATGCTGACTCCGACGCTCCCGACATCTACTATATCCTCTACAAATATCTGATTGTATTCAACCACTTCAAGAACGAACTTACACTCATAGAACTCTGTTCGGAGGGCGAGCACGACCACTTGGCAACCTTGGAGAACCTCATCGAGGATCGCAACTTTGCTTCGTATGAATTTCGCACAGTGGGAAGTCGGCAGTCAAATCTCAGCGATGCGCAGTATCAGGAGATGGTGCGCGAGGGCATACGCCACTGCTTACGAGGCGATGTGTTTCAGATTGTACTGAGCCGACGCTTCGAGCAACCTTTCCAGGGCGACGATTTCCGTGTGTATCGTGCATTGCGTAGCATCAACCCCTCTCCCTACCTCTTCTATTTCGATTTTGGAGGATTCCGTATCTTCGGTTCATCGCCCGAAACGCATTGCAAGGTAACAAATCGTCATGCCTCGATTGACCCCATAGCCGGTACGGCTTTTCGTAGTGGCAATTCGGCTCTCGACCGCGAGCGTACACAACGTCTGTTGGAAGACCCCAAGGAGAATGCCGAGCATGTGATGCTGGTCGACTTGGCACGCAACGACTTGAGCCGCAATGCACACGGTGTGAAGGTCGATTTCTACCGCGAGGTGCAATACTACAGCCATGTCATCCATCTGGTGTCGCGCGTGAGTGGCGAAATCGATGCAACGAGCAATCCGATAAAGACCTTCGTTGATACCTTCCCTGCCGGAACACTCAGCGGAGCGCCTAAGGTGCGTGCTATGCAACTGATTAACGACATTGAGGGGGACAACCGTGGCGTATATGGTGGTTGTATCGGATTTCTGGGATTCAACGGTGACCTAAATCAAGCCATTGCCATACGTACCTTTGTGAGTCGCAACAACACGCTCTACTACCAAGCGGGTGCCGGTATTGTGGCACGTAGCAATCCCGAGCGCGAGACACAAGAGGTCGCCAGCAAGCTGGGAGCGCTCGACAAAGCTATCCGTGAGGCGGAGAAACTGAGTCATTAACCCATTAAATGTAGCATCATGAAGTGTCTATTATTCGATAATTACGACTCGTTTACCTACAACTTGCGCCACCTGTTGCTTGAGTTGGGACTCGAAGTGGAGGTACGACGCAACGACCGTATCTGTTTAGACGAAGTGGAGGCATTCGATCGCATTGTCCTCTCACCCGGACCGGGCATTCCTTCTGAGGCGGGATTGCTGTTACCCCTCATCGAGCGTTATGCTGCAACAAAGCCCATCTTGGGCATCTGTTTGGGAGAGCAAGCCATTGGCGAAGCCTTTGGAGCGAAACTATGTAACCTCAAGGAGGTCTACCACGGTGTGTGTACCGACATCCGTGTGGTGAAATCCGACCCGCTGTTCGATGGGCTGGGTAGCGTGTTTGCCGCGGGACGTTACCATTCGTGGGTAGTCGACAAGAGTTCGTTGCCCGAGACATTGGAGGTGACGTGCGAGGACCGCGAGGGGCTGATTATGGGGTTGCGCCATACGACCTACAACGTGCGGGGCATACAGTTTCACCCTGAGTCGGTGCTGACCCCCGAAGGACGTACCATATTGGAGAACTGGATTACAAAATGTTAAGGAGCGCATGAAAAATCTACTATACAGACTCTTTGAGCACCAATATATGGAGCGCGATGAGGCGCGACAAGTGTTGTCGGGCATTGCATCGGGCCAATATAATGCCGAACAGGTGTCGGCATTCATCACCGTATTTCTCATGCGTAGCATCTCTGTGGCCGAGTTGGCGGGATTTCGCGATGCACTGCTGGAGATGCGACGACAAGTCGACCTGTCAGGCTACGACGTCATCGACATCGTGGGCACGGGAGGCGATGGCAAGAATACCTTCAATATCAGCACAACGGCATGCTTTGTCGTAGCGGGTGCAGGCTATCCTGTGGTGAAACATGGCAACTACGGTGCCACCTCGGTGAGTGGAGCAAGCAATGTCATTGAGTGCCACGGGGTGCGTTTCACCGACGATGAGGCACAGTTGCGCCGTTCTCTGGAGCGCTGTAACATCGCCTATCTGCATGCACCGCTTTTTAACCCTGCATTGAAAGCAGTGGCACCCATACGGCGAAACTTGGGGGTACGTACTTTCTTCAATTTGTTGGGCCCATTGGTGAATCCAGCACTGCCTAAGTATCAATTACTTGGAGTCTACAACCTGCAACTCTTCCGTCTCTACAACTACGCCTATCAGTCGAGTGGTACCCGCTTTGGTGTGGTTTATAGCCTGGATGGTTACGATGAAATATCGCTCACCTCGGAGTTTAAGGTCGCAACGCCCGAAAAGGAACAACTATTTACACCGGAGGCAGTGGGGTTGCGACGTTGCAATCCGGAGGAGCTCTTCGGTGGCAACACGCCTGAGGAGGCGTGTCGCATCTTCGATGCTGTGCTGGAAAATCGTTCCACTGAGGCGCAACGCGACTGTGTGCTGGCCAATGCTGCCTTTGCCATTCGCGTGATATGCCCCGAAAAGAGTGTTGAAGAGTGTTTGGCTGAGGCGCGCGAATCGTTGCAAGGAGGCAAGGCGCTAAAGACATTCCGCGAATTCTGTACACTGAATAGCTAACATTGTAAACGATGGATATCTTAGAAACCATAACCGCTGCGAAGCGACGTGAGGTGGCGCTGCAGAAACAGGCGGTGTCGGTAGAGATGGTGATGAAGAGCGGTGAGGCATCGCTGATGCACCATCCCAATTCCATGCGTCAAGCATTGGCATCATCGACATCGGGCATCATTGCTGAGTTCAAGCGACGCTCCCCATCGAAGGGATGGTTACATGAGCAGGCGCGCGTGGAAGAGGTTGTTCCCGCCTACGAGCGGGGAGGAGCCTCGGCTTGTTCCATCCTCACCGATCAGCCCTTCTTTGGAGGTGTACTCGCCGATTTGCAACAAGCACGGCAATGCTCCACTTTGCCATTGTTGCGCAAAGATTTTGTGGTCGATGACTATCAACTCTATCAGGCTCGTGCGGCGGGGGCTTCAGCCGTGTTGCTCATAGCTTCGGTGTTGAGTCGCAACGAATGTGCACGCTTGGCACGCTTGGCGCATGAGTTGGAGTTGGAGGTGTTGCTTGAGGTACATACCGAGCAGGAGTTAGGCCATCTGAATGAGTGCGTCGATATGTTGGGTGTGAACAATCGCAACTTGGGAACATTCCATACCGATGTGGCAAATTCGTTTCGTCTGATGGAGGTGTTGCAACACGATTGTGGCACAGGAGCGCCTCTATGGGTATCGGAGAGTGGCATCTCATCAGTAGAGACACTGTTGCAGTTGCGCGAAGTGGGTTTCCGAGGATTCCTCATCGGCGAAGCTTTCATGAAACACGATACTCCGGGGGTAGCCTTGGCACACTTTATCGATGAACTACACCAACGACAATCATGAAGATAAAGGTGTGTGGTATGCGCGAGGTGGAAAACATCCGCGCGGTAGACAGACTGGGTGTCGATTGGATGGGATTTATCTTCTATCCGCGTTCGCCGCGTTATCTTCCTGCCGATGCCGATCACATCGCCGCAGTACGAAGTTGTCAAACTCCCACCGTGGGTGTTTTTGTCGATGCCGAACTGCGAGAGGTGTTGCAGACCGCGACACGTTTCGGCTTGCAATGGGTCCAGTTGCATGGCGATGAAACGGCAACGCAGTGTGCTGCGCTGCGTGCCGTGGGGTTGGGGGTCATTAAGGCGTTACGCATCGCTTCCCGTGACGATTTGCATGAGGCAACGCGCTATGTTGGTGCAGTCGACTATCTGCTGCTTGATACCCGTTGCGAGGGCTATGGTGGGTCGGGACAGCGCTTTGATTGGTCGGTACTCGACAACTACACAGCCAATATCCCCTTTCTGCTCAGCGGTGGACTGGCACCCGGTTGTGAGGATGCTCTTGCTACGCTACATCATCCTCGGCTCTGCGGTGTGGACCTAAATAGTGGTTTTGAATCGGCCCCGGGTTGCAAACGAGTGAAAGAGATTGAAACATTTATTCGAAATATAAATCAACAACATGAATAGAATCAAACAATTATTTACATCGGGCGAACGCAATTTGCTCTCGGTGTACTTTTGTGCCGGCTATCCCGATGCCGACAACACAGTCGAGGTGATTGCTGCTTTGGAACAGCAAGGAGTACGCATGGCGGAGATTGGTATTCCTTTCAGTGACCCGATGGCCGATGGACCGGTCATTCAGCATGCCGCACAGCAGGCGTTGCGGGGTGGTATGTCGTTACGTAAGCTCTTCGGACAACTTGCCGAAGTGCGTACCAAGGTTCAGATGCCTCTCATCTTGATGGGCTATCTAAACCCCATCATGCAGTATGGTTTCGAAGAGTTCTGTCGTTCCTGTCAGCAGTGTGGCATCGATGGTTGCATCATCCCTGACCTGCCTTTCGATGATTATATCGCAGAATTTAAACCGATTGCCGACCGCTATGACCTGCGTGTGGTAATGCTCATTACGCCGGAAACCTCTGAGGATCGTATCCGTCAAATCGACGACCACACCGATGGCTTTATCTACATGGTATCATCGGCATCGACTACGGGAGCGCAATCATCGTTCGATGAACAGAAGCAGGCCTACTTCCACCGCATCCATGCTATGGGGCTGAAGAATCCTTGCATGGTGGGTTTCGGCATCAGTAATCGAGCTACATTCCGCGCCGCAGCCGACAATGCGGCAGGTGCAATCGTGGGTAGTCGCTTTGTAACATTGCAAGGCCAGAGCGCAACTCCTCAAGAGGCTGTGAGCCGTTTGTTGCACGACCTGGAGCGGTAGCTATATACTTGGAATAGGGACTGAAAGCAGTCGGTAGAGCAATATTTTTCGCCTGCCGATTGCTTTTTTGTTATGGAAATGCAACTTATAAAATGTAACTAAAAAAGCCTATTTGGTAAAAATTTTAATAATTGTAGCAAATGTCCACTTGTAATGAGTAAGACACTGTGCGCTAAATGGACAAAATAGCTATATTGGGCACATTGTACGGAGAATACGTTGTAATAAATAATGATTATCTTTGCTCGGTAATATGCAACAATATCCCCTGAAGTATATGTGGTAAAGTGAGTTCTGCACAGGTATCGGAGGATAACGAACAAACGACATAAATGAAGAGATATTTTCGACAAATCATATTGACAAGTGTAGTGCTTGTGCTCATGTCATCGGCAACGGCGGCGAAGTCGGTCACGAAAAAGGCCAAAAAGACAACCACCGAGCAGACGACAACGCCCGCTCCTTCGAAATATCAACGCACCTTCTCCGAGAAGCGAGGTTGTGTGAGTGCTCGTGGAGCATTCTTGTCGTTACACAAGGTGGGAGCAAAACTCTACATCGAGATACCGAACGACTACCTCGAACGCGAGGTGCTCATTGCTGCTACGGTCACGGGTACAAGCGATAGCGATGTAGCAACCTTAGGTGCAAAGGCTCGCAAGCCGCTCTATGGCCGTTTCGTGCGTCGTGATAGTAGCATCTTTTTGGAACGAATCACTGTGTTACCCGAATATCGGCGCGACGATTCGCTTAGCTTGAAGAACATTCGGCAAACCAATCTCAATACAGTAATTGGTGGGGGAAAAATCTTCTGTGAGTCGGATGACAAACAGCGAGTCGTGTTTGAAGCTACATCGCTTTTCCGTACCACAGACGAACTTTCGGCACTTGGTACAAAAACTGTGAGTGGACTGACACTCAAGGCAAAATTGGAGACAGCACAGTGTACCTTCGATGCGGTGAAAGCATTTGACGACAATGTGTCAATCAAATCGACGCTCTCTTACACCGTCTCCTCATCGTTGCTGGGGTTGCTGTCCGTATTGAAAGATGCACCTGTGAACGTGCAGGTGACACATAGCATCCTGCTACTCCCCGAGCGGAAGATGCAACAGCGTATGGCAGACATCCGTGTGGGAACTTTTCTTACAGACCAACGTAGCTTCGATAAGGATGCCGACAAGATTGTCAACTACTCCGTGGTGAATCGTTGGCGTTTGGAACCGAAAGATACGACCGCCATGTTGGAGGGTCGCCTATCGGATCCGATAAAACCCATTGTCTTCTATTTAGACGATGCGCTACCTGCGCAGTGGCGCGAAGCGGCAGAGATAGGTATTCTGCGTTGGAACAAAGCATTCGAGGCGATAGGGTTCAGCAATGCCGTGCAGGTGAAACCTTTCCCGAAGGATGACCCTGAATTCGATCCCGACAATGTAAAATACAGTTGTGTACGCTATGTGCCTACAGCGGTGAGCAATGCCCAAGGTCCTTCGTGGGTTGACCCGGCAACGGGCGAGATACTTAGTGCCTCGGTATTGGTTTACAACGATGTGACCAAACTTATCAACAATTGGCGCTTTAGTCAAACCGCACAACTCGATGAACGTGTGCGTGCGGTGAAGATGCCCGATGAGGTGATGCGCGAATCGATGGCCTATGTCCTTTCGCATGAGGTAGGACACTGTTTGGGTTTCATGCACAACATGGCGGCATCTTCATCGTATCCGGTCGATTCGTTGCGGAGTGCCACCTTCACGCAACAATATGGTACGACACCCTCCATTATGGACTATGCTCGGTTTAACTACGTTGCACAGCCGGGTGACAAGGGCGTACGTCTCACTCCGCCCGATTTGGGGCTTTACGACTACTATCTGGTGCAGTATGCCTATCGCCCTATCTTTGAGGCGAAGAACAGTCGTGAGGAGATTCCTGTGTTGCGACAGTGGGTGGAAAATCACGCTTCAGATGCCCGTTATCGCTACGGTCGGCAACAATTGGCCTACCGATGTGACCCAACGGCCATTGAGGAGGATTTGGGCGATGACGCAATGCGTGCTTCCGATTATGGTATTGCCAATCTGAAGTACATCATTGCACACATGAACGAGTGGATTACCGATAACGACGATGCCGACTACGAACACCGGCAGGAACTTTATGCCGCTATTGTGAAGCAATATAACCGCTACGTACAGGCCGTTATGATGAACATTGGGGGCATACGTCTCTACGATGATTTGCAACATCATCGTGCTGAGTCGGTTGAGGCTGACTACCAACATCGCGCCACCGCATGGGTGATTGCGCAGTTGCGTGCAAGCGATTGGCTCGATACCGCTGCCGGCGAGGCACGGCAGCCACTGCATGTCGACTACGAGACCTCCTTTGTCGCATCTACCTTTGCCGACCTTGTGAAGCGACTCAATGCCGTGGTGCTCTCATCACACGTGTCGGGAGAGCAGCAACCTTATGACCAGACACATTTCATGCAGGACCTCTACAACGGAGTATGGCAACCCACAAACAAAGGACAGCGCCTTACCGCCATCGATCGAATGATGCAGAGTCGTTTTGTCGATGCCTGCTTGCAGACGGTGGCAAAGAGTGGCGCGACATCTGCTAAGTCGACGACGCTGAGCATGGGCGATGCTTTTGCTCCCTCCATGTATCAACTGACCCATTGTTGTCACGATTGCATGGGCGAGGAGCACCATACCGAGCAACAACTCGAAGAATGGGCAACACAATGCGACGAGGCAATGCTTCGCACACAACTTTGTGACTTTGGCAAGGCGGGTTACAATTGGCAACGTGCGGTGTCGATACGTGTCATCGATGAGACTCCCACCCTTTGGTACGATGTTGCGGTGCGTTGTGAGAAGTTACTTGCAACACGTGTTGCGACAACTACCGTAGAGGCGGATAAGGCACACTACAAATTGTTGCTGTATCGTCTGCGCAAAGCTTTATCAGAAAA
Source organism: uncultured Alistipes sp. (assembly GCA_964445055.1). GTDB lineage: Bacteria > Bacteroidota > Bacteroidia > Bacteroidales > Rikenellaceae > Alistipes. The sequence goes on along the minus strand of CAYUJP010000005.1, from coordinate 8,513 downwards.
TTAACCCATATTTATTATAGCGATAACACATGAAGAAATTTCTACTCTGCTGTTTCACGCTGCTGTGCATGACGTTGGGAAGTGTGGCTCAAACACACTCCACCGACCAAATCACGGGACAGGTGATCGATGAGCAAGGAGTGCCGCTGATAGGTGTCTCAGTCTACATCAAGGGAAGTTCTGTCGGAACCACCTCAGACACAAGTGGTAAGTTTGCCATATCTATCGGGAAACGTCAAAGTGCAGTGTTGGTATTCTCCTACGTCGGCATGAAAAGTCGCGAAGTTGCCGTAAGTCAAACGACGCGCAACTTGGCATACGTGCGTATGAAGAGCGATACCTCCATCGATGCTGTCATCGTACAGGGCTACGGTCGTATTCAGACACGCGAAGATTTGGTGGGTAGTGCCTATCAGGTCAATGCCAAAGATTTGGAATTCAAGCCGGTGACACGTATCGACAATATCTTGGATGGTATGGTACCGGGCATGACCATTCAGCCCAATACCGACTCCCCTTCGACCACACGTACTCGTTACAACATTCGTGTGCGTGGTGAGGCATCGTTAAGTGCTTCGAACGAACCGCTGTGGATTATCGATGGTGTGCCTGTCTACACGGGTACGGGTACCAACATCATGCCGGGTCTCTCCTATTCGGTTTCACCGCTCTCGTTTCTGAACCCCGACGATGTGGAGTCGATTACCGTGCTGAAGGATGCTGCGGAGGTCTCCATCTATGGTGCCGATGGTGCCAATGGTGTGATTCTGGTCACCACCAAGAGTGGTAAACTCAATAGTGGTACCAAGGTGAAGGCTACGTTGCGCTACGGAATAGCCGCCATCGACGAGAGCACTCGTTTCAAGACACTCAATGCCAAACAGTATCTTGCCTATGCGCAGGAGGCGTGGGTCAATGGAGGCAACGATGCTTCGCTCTTCCCCTTCCAGGACAATGCGCTCAACAGCTACTCAACCACCGATACCAATTGGCACGACCTCTATTACGGTGTCGGCCAGAATTTGTTGGCCAGCGTAGCGGTGACCAATGGTAACGATCGTTCAACCAGCTACTTCTCAACCTCTTACTATCGTGAGGAGTCGGCTGTGAAGGGCAACACCCAGCAACGTGTGACCGCCCGCATGAACAACCTCTATAAGTTCGGCAAGAAACTGACGTTTCGTCCCAATCTCTCGGCATCGTACAATGTGAACGATATCTTCGCTCCATCGCACGAGTATTACGAGATTCTGCCTATCTACAGTCCCTACGACAACGATGGCTACACCTATCGACTCTACAACCGCTATGTGTCGGGTCGCAATGCCGATGGAACACTGAAGTGGACCGATGCAAAATTCTGGGACAACACCATCTCCAAACGCGACTTGGGCGACAACACCCAGAAGACATTCTCTACAGATGCTAACTTCTCGTTGCAGTACGAAATTCTCAAAGGTTTGTCGTTGTCGGCTAACTTCGGTGCATCCTATCAGCATAGCTACGAGACTCTCTACTATTCGCGCAATACTCTTTGGGGATTGGTAAACAACGAACCTAAAGGCTACTCAAAGCGTAGCTCGGCAAACTTCCTCTCATGGTCGAATGTCGAGCGACTGAACTTCGACCGTACCTTCGGCAAACACAATGTGTCAGCGTTGGTGGGTGTCGAGCTCTCAAGCAAGGGCTACAACACCCTCTATGCCTATGGTAGCGGATTCATCAACGACCAAATTCAGGAGGTGGGCTATGCCGAGAGCGACACACGTGTCGGCTATAGTAGCACCCACACCACCCGCAAACTCTCGTTCCTGGCACAGGCAGGCTACACCTACGACTCGCGTTACAGTGTGCAGGTGAGTATGCGTCGCGAGGGTAACTCTTCGTTCGGTAACTATGCCCGTTGGAACGAATACTACTCCATCGGTGGTGCATGGAATATCCACAACGAACACTTCTTCGAGTCGGATATTGTTAACATGTTGAAGTTGCGTGCTTCGTTCGGTACGAGTGGCAACTCGCGTGTGGACAGCGCACAGATGCGTGGCTTGGGTATCTTCACCTATGGCGACAGCTACTCCTACAATGGAATCATTGGTGGTGTGGTGTCGACACCGGCAAATCCCGGAATCAGTTGGGAGACAACCTACATCAGCAATATCGGCTTGGATGTGCGCCTGTGGAAGCGTCTCTCGATAGCTGCCGAGGTCTACTACAACTACACTACCGACCTGCTTAGTAAAATCTATACCTCGCGTATGATTGGCGATGACCGTATCTATGGCAACATCGGTGAGATGAGCAATCGCGGTTATGAGTTTACCATCAATGCCAATGCTATCGACCATCGCAACTTCAAGTGGACGATTGACCTTAACCTCTCGCACAACCGCAACCGTGTGGAGAAACTTTCCGATGGCAAGAGCATCAGCTACGGTACCACCATCACTGCCGAAGGGTACGACTCCAACTCCTTCTATTTGGTGCGTTGGGCGGGTGTCGATCCCTCGACGGGTGCTCCGATGTGGTACGACAAGAATGGCAACTTAACCTACACCTACTCCACCGACGACCGTATCATCGACAAGAGTTCGTCACCGAAGCTAACGGGCGGTTTGACCAATACCTTCGAGTTGCACAACTTCACGCTGAACTTCCTGCTCAACTACTCCATCGGTGGTTATGCACTCTGTTCGTTGGGTAGCAACGGTGTGACCGATGGCTACAACATCACCGATCAGAATGTCTCCATCAACTCGTTGGACCACTGGAGTCAGCCGGGCGATGTGTCGGCTAATCCGCGCATCTCCACTGTGACATCAAGTTCGAGTCGTCCTTCGACACGATTCCTCTACAACAAGACCAACATCCGCTTGCAGAACCTTTCGCTTACCTATAAAATCCCCGAGCGCATCAGTCGCAAGATGATGATGAACTCGTGTCGTGTATCATTCTTGGCTGATAATCTCTACGTGTGGACACCCGACCAAAAGCGAGGCAAGAACTCCTACAAAACCATGATGTATGGTTATCCGTTGCAGCGAACCTTCTCGCTGAGTCTCGATGTGTCATTCTAAAAATCCCTACGCAATCATGAAGAAACTGTTGAAATACCTGTTACTGCCACTTGCTTTGATCTGCTCGTTGGGAAGTTGCTCTTTTCTCGATGTCGAAGAACATGGCAAGAGCGACACGGATACCTTCTTTGCCAGTATGGAAGGGTTGCGCACAGCGCTACCGGGTCTCTATAGTGTTACCTACGATTTCTACGACCAATACCTCTACAAGTATGCCGAAGTGGCGGGCGATGCATTGCAGGCCTCGGCGGTAGGGTCGGGTAGCGATATGTACTATCAGTACAACTTCCTCTCGACACCTGACTTGGAGACTACGGCGGTGGGCTACCTTTGGAAGAAGGGATTCATCGTCATCACCAATGCCAATACGATACTGAACTACACAGACGGGCTCAAGTCGTCCTATCCGGCCTACACTGCTGAGATTGAGTCCATCGAGGCGCAGGCGCTCTTCTTGCGGGCATTGGCTCATTTCGACCTGTTGCACTGCTATGCACAGCCCTACGGTTACACAGCCGATGCATCGCATCTGGGTATATCGGTAGTGACCCACGTGTTGGGCACATCGGAGCGACTGAAGCGCAACACGGTGCGCGAAGTCTATGCCCAGATTATTAAGGACCTGCAGGCAGCACAAGCCATCTTGGGAGACGATGCTCCCACCGATGCTCACTATATATCGGGCATGGCGTGCAACGCACTCTTGGCACGTGTTTACCTCTATATGGGTGACTATGCACAGGCCGAGGCCTATGCCGACAAGGTGCTTGGCAACATGACGCTTACCCCACGCGCCGACTATGCCGCTATGTTCACCGGCGAGAAGTTGGGTGAAGAGGCTATTCTTCGTCTGACAGGCTATGCTGCCAGCAATCGACTGCGTACCTTCTACAACTACGAGTCGCCTATCTATGTCCCCACATCGGAGTTTCGCAATCTCTTCGAACCGTCGGATATTCGTTTGACCTTGCTCAACGGACCCAATGGCGATAACGCCTGCATGAAGTATTACGACTTGACGGGAGCATCCTCCTCCGACCAATATTACAACCTCACCATCTTGCGTGGCGCAGAACTCTACCTGATTCGTGCTGAGGCACGTTGTCGGCAGGGCGAGTTGAACGGTGCAAATGATGACTTGCATGCTGTACGTGCGCGTGCGTTGGGCGTCACAGCCTCATCGCTTGCCTCCTACACTACAGCAAGCAGCCTCATGGAGCAGATCAAATTGGAACGCCAACGTGAACTCTGCTTCGAGGGTCATCGTTTCTTCGACTTGGCACGTTGGGGCGACGATGTGGTACGCAGTGCCTCGACCAACTCCTCGATGAAAACATTGAACTATCCCGACTATCGTTATGTCTTGCCTATCCCACAAGTGGAGATGGATGCCAATGAGGCGATGGAACAGAACGAGGGTTACAATTAGTGCACAATATGACGATGAAAAGAATAAAGTATCTCTTGTGGAGCCTTGCTATGTTGCTTGTGCTCGGCTCTTGTTCAACAAACGACCCTGTAGTCTTTGACGATGCTTTTGTCTATCTGGCTGATGAGAATGGCAATGTCTCGTCAACCATCGATTGGAACAGCAACAACTACTTGGCGACCTATTACGTGTATTTGGTTTGTCCATCGACCATTGGTGATGTAAGTGTCTCCTACGAGTTGGTGGCAGGTGACGGACTTCATTCGGGAGTCGACTATCGACACATCGCCTCTACGGCCAGTCCGCTCTACTTCGCACGAGGTATCTACCGCGTGCCTATTCGCATCGAGTGGTTGCGTCACGAACTCGATGCTACGAAAGACAATACCTTGCATATTGTGCTGACCATGTGTACCGACGAACGTGTTCATATCGGTCGTCCGGGTCCGGATAGCAAGGGCAGCGAGTATGTAATAACAAAGCGATAACAAACTTCCTAACATTTATACCAATGAAGAAATTTTCTTATGTTTGGGCGGCCTTTGTTGCAAGTGCAGCATTGGTTTGCAGCTGTTCGAGTGACAGCACGGAAGACGATGCCTCCGATGGCAAAGCAGCCTTCCTAACCTATGGCTTCTATGCCGAGGATAACGCCGGACTGACCGAGGACTATGTGGCCGAGGTAAGTACCGACATGGTGATTCGTCTGCCCGAGGGTACGGACAAGACGGCGTTGGTAGCTCGTTTCACCACCTCTGAGAACGATGTGGTGCTGGTGGGTGCTACCGAGCAGGTAAGTGGACAGACTCCCAACGACTTCACCTATCCGGTGGACTACGTTGTAAAGGACGAGGCTGCAAAGCTTTCGGCAAGCTACACCGTACGTGTCGGCAAGATTCTGAAGAAGACTTGGACGTTGGTGGCTACCTATGGCAATGCCGATACCCCCAACAAGGATTTTGCTATGTGCATTTCGCCGAAGGATAACTATCCGAAGTTCTTCATGACACACACCGTAACAACCGATGCTTCGAGCTATGCTCCCGGTTTTGTTGCCGAGTACAACGGTTCGACCATCACTGCAGGCGCTGACCTTACGACCAACTCCGAGGGCACGGCAATTGCCGGAGCCAGCTTGGGTATCACCGCCGATGCTTCGGGTAAAATCTATGTAGGCTCCTACAACAGCGGTAAACTCACCGATGGTTCGTACGATCGTAAGGCATATGTATGGGCAGGTAACGGCTCTACATGGGAGATGGTTGGTGGCAAAGCCTTCGGCTGTCAGGTATCGGGTGATATCGCGCTGGGCCTCAACCCCACAAACAACCAGCCTGTAGCCGCTTTCCGTGCAAATGCAGCTGTGACGGGTGCACTGGCAAAGCGTGACCTCTCGACCAACTACTTCGATGGTTCGGCTTGGACGGAGAATGTGCTGGTAACGGAGATTGGTGGTAAGACCATCTACTTCCCGCGTCTGCGCAACTATAACAACGACCTCTATTTGGGTGGCTTTGTACAAGGTACCGAAGGTACATTCTTCATCTACAAATATGCAAATGGAGGCTGGGAGAAGGTCGTCAATGCACTTCCTGAGAATGTTTCGCAGCCGAATATCGGTGGCGATAGCTTCTCGATTGCACTTGCCAGCGATGGTACGTGGTATGTCTGCACCGGTGGTGACGACGATGCTACGGGTGTTTGGGGTATCTCGGTTTACAAATGTGCTCCGGGCGCAAGCGAGTGGACTCGTGTAGCCACCATGATTTATGATAACAACGAACAAAAGACCTTCGGTACATCGACACGTTGCTACATGGACTTGTACCAAGACCGCCCGGTTGTGATGTATCGCAACACCACCACAAGCTTGATTACGGTTGTAAGTCTCAATGCTGAGACCCTGCAGTGGGACGAGCCGATTACGCTGGGTAGCGAGGCATCTACCAGCTGCCAGATGCGCTTCACGTCAGATGGGGTAGGCTACATTGCTTTCCTCGATCAGACAACAAAGGAGTTGCAACTCTATAAGTACGATACCGAGGCCGATGACCTTGCCGAGTAGGCTTCGCCCTCATCAAATCGAAGCCCGAGACTGCATTGCGGTTTCGGGCTTCTTTAAACCATAGACCAATGAAACAGACGCTAATACTCAGCCTCGCTCTGCTTGCACTGACTTCGGCCTCTGCAGTAGAGGTGTCGGGACGACTCTATCTCGACAAGAATGGCAATGGCAGTCACGACAAGGGTGAACCCTACTTGCGAGGCATTGCCGTATCAAATGGAGATACCATTGTGGTGACCGACCGACGGGGTGGGTATACATTACCTGTGGAGGAGAATAGTAGCATCTTCCCCATCTTGCCTGCGGCATATCGCTTTGCAGGAGCTGGGGTGCAGAATGTGCGATTTCGGTATTTTCAACATGCCGAGGCCCGACAGACGGTCGACTTCGGGGTGGTGAAACAACCGGTGTCCGACAATTTTGAGATGGCGGCAGTGGGCGATGTGCAGTTCCGTGACTCTACGGAGGCGGGCTATGCGGCACGAACCTTCTTCAGTGAGGCCATGAACGAACACTTCGATTTTGCACTCTTCTTGGGCGATTTGGTAAACGATAAATGTGCGTTGTTACCCCTCTTTGCCGAACTTGCGGAGCAACTGCCCATGCCCTCGTGGAGTCTTTCGGGCAACCACGACCGTGATACCGACTCGGTACGCACTGTGGTGGAGTATCAGCGACAATTTGGAGCCGATAGCTACGCCTTCAACCACGGAAAGGTTCACTTTGTGGTATTCAACAATGTCTATACCTTTCATCGACGCGACTACACGGGTCGATTGACCGAGCGACAGTTGCGTTTTCTGCGTAACGATTTGGCTCGTGTACCCAAAGATCGATTGGTGGTTATCGCACAGCATATCCCGATGGCTGTGACACAAAATCGCGATGAGGTGCTGGCTCTGTTGGAGGGACGGCGTTGCCTGTTTCTTTCGGGTCATACCCACTCGACATTTCGCACACGCATTGCCCCCGATGTACAGGAGCTGACCGCAGGAGCGGTGTGTGGACTGCTGTGGACGGGCGAGCAGGACCTCGATCGGGTACCCTTAGCATTAGAGCAGTGTGGCACTCCGCGCAACTACTTTCGTATTGCCTTCGAGGGACGCAATTATCGTTTCTACTACAAAGCTTTGGGGTGCGATGCTTCGCGTCAGGCTGATGTGTGGCTCGCCGACGGTGACCCGCTCGATGGACGTATCCGCGAATTGGCGGAACTACCCTCTCGCAGTGTGGTGGTCAATGTATTTGCCGGAGGAACCGACACCGAGGTGCGTATGCGCTTCGATGAGGGAGAGTGGCAAACGCTCACACATCGTAAGATGGCAGCACCCACGGTGTTGCGTTCGCGTCAGCGCTATAAGGAGGGCTATCTGCAAGCCAAGCAGGTGCATCGTTCGCCCCACCGCACAGCGGCATCGCCCCATATTTGGATAGGCGAGTACCCCGAGACGTTGGGCCGAGGAGCCCACACGCTCACCATCGAGGCACGCGACACGACATCCGACGGTGCGCTCTATTTCACCGACAAACGTGTGGTGGTGTTGCGGTGATAGACAAGGTCCCGATGCTACCCGACAACATCGTATCGCCTCTTGGCGGGGTGGCATTACCATGCGACAAAAGCGAAGTTTTTTGTCAACGACGGATGAAAAATCGTTAAAAAAGATTATCTTTGTCCCCCGAACGGTGAATGGCTTTGGCTTCTCCGTTCGGAAAAGGAAAGGTGCAGGAGTGGTTGAACTGGCCCGCCTGGAAAGCGAGTAAACCCCTAAAGGGTTTCAGGGGTTCGAATCCCCTCCTTTCCGCAACAAGCAGAGAGGTTGCAAATCGCAACCTCTCTGCTTGTATTTTAGGGCTTAGTAGATATTTAGTGGGGGATAGCCGTATAGATTAGCGATACGAAAGAGAAAGGATTTTTTATCAGCGATGCCTATAAGATTAG
>CAYUJP010000004.1:34078-36267 GCA_964445055.1 uncultured Alistipes sp. | reverse complement strand
AGAATCTCTTCCGATGCGCCATGAAACACCAACGCTTGCAATGCACGATTGTAGTCACCACGTTTCTTGCTACGTGTAAAAAGTTTTCCATCAGAGAATGTTCCTGCACCGCCCTCGCCAAATGCGTAGTTCGATTCGGGATTCACCGCAGCGTTGCGGTTGATTTGTGCGATATCTTTTTTCCGTTCCAGCACTTGTTTACCCCGCTCCAACACGATGGGACGAAAGCCTAACTCAATCAGGCGCAATGCTGCAAATAATCCAGCAGGGCCCGACCCTACGACCACCACTTCGGGGCGATGCTCCACCTGCGGATAGTCAAAGTGTATCTCCTGTGGCAGCGGTTCTGTATCGATGTAGACCTCCACCGTCAGATGTACTTTGATTTGACGTTGCCGAGCATCAATAGATCGACGCACCACGCGCAATAGAGCAATATCGTGCTCAGAGACGCCCAAAGCATGAGCCACACGTGGCGCATAACGATGAACATCGGCAGCCACTTCGGGCGATAGAGTCAACTCAATGGATTGAGGCATAAACGATATCTGTTATTCTGTTATCGGCAACAAAGATACATCTTTTTTACACCTTTTACTTTGCGATGTTCCCTACTCCACAACGAAACGTTGTTTATTCAAATAATTTTCTTACCTTTGTCGTGTCTGCGGATATGGTGGAATTGGTAGACACGTCAGACTTAGGATCTGATGCTTCGCAGCGTGGGGGTTCGAGTCCCTTTATCCGTACTCGCAACAACGGAGTGTAATCTCAGGGGTTACATTCCGTTATGCTTATGATGACACAATGACGCCTTCGATATTTCGGATTAGTAGATATTTCCAACTATCAAGTTTGCATTATTTCACTCCATTCGGAATTCTCAGAGAGACGACTGTTCGTAAAATAAGGAGGTGATTAGGCACATCGTTCCGGACAGAGTCGCAGAATCTTAAAATCGATGTCAAAAAAAAGAAACATCTCAGAAGGTGTTAGCCCCTCCGAGATGCTCTTGTTTGATTTGTTATATTATGCAATGTCTATTCATTGGCACTCCACGCACGATGAACGGCACGCGAGCGCTCCTGATTTTCCCACTGGCTCCACTTTGCATACTGTTCATCATTGAGAATCTTGCGCATTTTCTTGTCACGCGCCTGAATCTCCTTATCAGACTCGATAGCAGGAACCGGATGGTGTTCAGCGCCATTCACACCCATAGGAGGTTGTTCGCCACCTCCCATCTGCTGAGGTCCTCCGAATTGTTGGCCAGGGCCTCCACCTTGCGGACCTCCGCCCATACCACCACGCATTCCGCCACCCATGTGGCCACCGCCACCGGGCATTCCGCCTCCCTGAGGGCCACCACCGGGCATACCTCCGAAATCAGGACGCGATGAACCGCTCGACTGCGCATTCATCTTTTGCGCTTGTCGCAGATAGATTTTGTAGACCTTCTGTCGTTGCTTGTCTGTAAGACCCAACCCTGTAGCAAGTTGATTGCTTTTGCCCTCAGCCATCTGCTGAGCGGTGGGGCGCTCTCCTCCCTGCGGGCGCTGCTCAGGCTGTGCATAAGTCGCCATAACACCTAACGCGAGGGCAGATGCTACGGATAAAAAAAACATCTTTTTCATCGTATAATCGAAATAACTAATCCATTCTACTTGCGAAACGGAATAATCAATGAATTATTGTTTTATACGTTTCGATTGTACGCAACACCTATCATTATTCTGTTAGAAAGGATAGCCAACGCCAAAATTGAGGGCCGTATTACGCCACTTGAAGTTATGAATCCACCTCTCCCCTACCGGATTATTGGGGTTATGTAACTGTATACCCCAATCGAGGCGCAACACAGCAAACTTGATGTCGAGACGAATTCCAACACCTGTATTGAGTCCTAACTGCTTATAGAAATCACGAAAGTGAAAGACCGCCTCCGACGAATATTCCGATGACTTCTCGCCCATAAACCATATGTTGCCCACATCAAAAAAGGTAGCTCCATAAAAAATGCCCCATATAGGGAAGCGCAACTCAAGATTGGCCTCCAATTTCATATCTCCCAACTGCGAGGGATAATCCACTTCGTCAGGATTTACGATAACTGTCCCTGGGCCCAACATACGGGGCACCCATCCGCGCATACCGTTGCTACCGCCACAATAGAAGAGTCGTTCAAAGGG
>CAYUJP010000004.1:30576-33978 GCA_964445055.1 uncultured Alistipes sp. | reverse complement strand
ATATAGCTCATATCGATAATGTTCACATCAATGGGGCGCAAGGTAAACGATGAATATTTTGCATTGCTCCACGAATAGGTCCACGTAACACTGCTCAATGTACGCCGATAGTAAGGTCTATCTTGATAGTTGAACGACAACTCAAATCGAGTACGAGGATTGAGCAACGAAGGACGATAGCGGCTTCTTAAAAAGGGGAAAACAAAACGTGGAAAAAGCAATCCTGCAGAGACCCCAAACTCCTGAGCATTGCGTTTACCACTATCGCGCGACTTCATGAATTCATGTCCGACACTAAACGACATATCAAACGACTCCATACCCCGAAATAGGTTGCGATTCTGATACCCAACCGAGGCTTTAAGCCCATAAAAACTCGTAGTCGTAGAGCCTTCCAAATCAATTTTATAGCTCTGCTTGAGTTGAGGTGTCCCCTGAATGTTGCACGTCAGATAACCCACAGGCGGATTCTCCGAGAGTTGAGTCGTATCGGTGCGTAGCGGTCGTTGTTCATCGAACGTAATTCGTACATTCTTGAAATAGCCCAACGACATAAGATTGTTATAGGTGCGATTCACCTGACTGGCATCGTAAAGTTGTCCGGGGGTCAATGAAATTGCCGGATATAGCAATCGCGGTCGGATATTTCGCTTCGCGGCATAGATAATAGACACTCCCTGATGCGCCACCGTATCTTGGCAAGTATCCTGACCGGCATCAACCGAAGAATCATAGTTAGGAAGGATATTGATTTGGTCTATGTAGTAGACCTTATTCTCCGCCATAATAGCCTCTCCACGGTCGCTATAATCGACCAGATGCTTGCGAATAACCATCGTAAGTGGAGCCTCCCTGTTTCCAGTCGTATCATAAGGATAACGGAAGGAAATGTCGTTGACCGAAAAGTCGTAATAGCCTCTATTGCGCAAATATGAGGTAATCCGCTCGCGTTCACCATCTAACGTTGCAGTGTTGAAGATATCGCCTACACGAATCAACGAATTGGTTGTGTCAGCAAAGAGAAGTGGTGCGATGAAACGGTCTTGGAAATCGTATTGAATCGTTCCATAACGTGAAGGTGCACCCTGTCGAAGATGATAGGTGATTTTGGCACGTTTACGATGAGATGTTGTATCAACTTGATAGCCGACTTGCGATGAGAAGTAACCATGCGACTCCATATAGGCTTGCAGATTGTTTACTGACCGAAGTGTAAGGTCAGCATCGTAGATTACCGGTTTCTCGCCAATATGACGTTTCATCCGATTCCACCAATTATCCTTGTCAGGATTAGCTTGGTTATACACCCACACATAGAAGTTAGTACCCAAGAAACGTTTGTTGGGACTCTGCCAAACATAGCGATCGAGTTCGGAAGCAGTGATACGTTCCTTGCGCGAAAGCTCTCGATCCTCTTCGATGGTCACCTTATCGACCAAATAATCCCCCTCCGGTAGCTCTTTTACGACACTACAGGCCACACTATAGGACAATAGTATTGCAACGACAAAAAACCGGGAAACAGACATCGGTGGTTACTGATTGAAAAATCCCTGCTTGCGCAATTGTTCGAAATAGGAACGCGACACTGCCAAATTATCCTCTCGGCGGTATCTATGTTGTGTGAAAATCTGGGCTAAATTATCTACATCGTTTTCGGCAATGAGTCGTTGCGTTTGCTCGGAAGTCTCCTTTTCAGCCCACAACTCGTCAATCTCGGCATCGGTGTACTCCTTGTATCGTTCGAAGTGGACTACTGCCTCTATAGGAAGTCTATCCGTAAGTGTGGGACGCTCGGCAGGATAGCCCACCACAAGCGTTGTAATGGGAATAACCCCTTTAGGCAGGCGAAGTATTCGACAGATATCTGCTACAGTATAAAGCGTTGTCCCCAAAACGCATATTCCCAAACCTTTCGCTTCAGCTGCCAACGCCAAATTCTCAGCCGCCAGCAACGCATCTGTCGCTGCATTGAGGAACCACTCAAAATTGTCATATGCAGGATCAGCATTCCGCTGTTTGCACCACTGAGAGAAACGGTGTACATCGGCACAAACCGTAACAACACATGGAGCCTCTGTCACCATAGACTGATTAAAGTGGCAAGGTGCTAATTCTGCACGCACATGGGCATCGAGAGTAACAACCAAGCTATAGAGTTGCATATTTCCACACGTGGAGGCACGTGTAGCCGCATGTAGTACATCCTGTAGCACTTCGTGCTCAATGGGGGTTGATTTATACCGACGTATTGAACGATGATTTTCTATCAACTTTATCATTTGTATTCGCCTATTTGTAGTGCATAATATTCGTTCATATCTCGTGCCGTAACCTCAGCCAGTTGCTTGTATGTCTGTTCATCGTCCCAAGGCTTATCAGACAATGGGCACACCTCTCCCGATGTAGAGAGTAAAAATTGTCCTTGTCTTTCAAAGGTGGCATTACCAATCAACCGCGTCACCCACTTCCCGGATGAGATCTGCATTGGAATTGCACGCACACGACCTCCTCGATTCCACACTTCGATGACCCTATCGGATTCGAAGCTACCACACACAGCTGCAGCTGTAGCACACGATGTCATCGCTGTCCCACAAGAGGGCGTCAATCCAACCCCTCGCTCGTAAGTGGCCACAAAGATGCGTTGTTGGGAGAGTTTGCAATAGAGACTTACATTGACCCCCTCGGGAAATAATTCACGCAACGTATTGGCCTTTGCACCTATCGCAGCGAGCCGAGACAAGGTCAAACGTCCATACACATCAAACAAAGCCCCCGCTACGGTAGAAACATCAGCCACTATATGTGGATTACCCAACGACAGGAAAGCAAAGTATAACTGAGTATCCAACTCCGGGAGCAGGTATGTTGTAGCATCTTCGGACAAAGAGCGAGGAAAGGCTGCCGAATGCATGGTGACGGGTATCTCTACACCATAGGTGGGCAGATTATTCAAGATAGGTTCCTGGAGTGAGAGCTGATAGGGTCGCCCGCCTGAGAAAATCGTAAATGAGGCACCGGCCTCATGCGGATATCGCTCATGAGCCAATCGTGCAACGCAACGTATTCCATTGCCACACATCTGAGCCTCAGACCCATCGGTATTGAACATTCGCATGCAAAGTGCACCTTCATTCGTTCGACACAGCCACAAGACACCGTCTATTGGGTAGTGTTGCGACAATTTCTGCACAAAAGATGTCGTATCAATCCCGGAAGCTTTTTCATACGATTCATCAAAAAGCAGGAAACGATTGCCGGAACCAGAACAAAGAATATAATCGAATGTGCTCATAGAATAATTAATGCTCAAAAATACGAATAAATCGTTGTTCTCGCAAATTTATCACTTTCACAACATCCCAATTGAAAAAATTATACTACTTTCGTCCACAAAAG
>CAYUJP010000004.1:24377-30476 GCA_964445055.1 uncultured Alistipes sp. | reverse complement strand
TATGTGACTCACAACAGGGAGAACGATGTGTCGTATTGCTACATGGATACTTGGAGTCGATGCTTGTATGGGATGATTTTGTTCCTCTCTTGTACAAACAAGTGCGCGTGGTAACGCTCGATCTGCCCGGGCACGGCATCTCCGAGGTAAAAGGTGACATTCACACGATGGAGTACCTTGCCCAATGTGTGCACGATGCCCTGATGACCTTAGGCATCACACATTGCACCCTTGTTGGCCACTCCATGGGAGGCTATGTCGCAGCTGCCTTCTGTGAACGCTACCCTGAGATGCTGGATGGATTAGTACTCTTCTCTTCAACACCCAATGCTGACACCGACGAGAAACGCGAACATCGTCGCCGAGAGATTGCACTGGTAAAAAGTGGGAAAAAGGAACAAATTGCACATATCGCCCCCGGTGCAGGCTTTGCCAAGGAGAATCGACAACGCATGGCCGATGCAATTGCAGACCTCACGGAGCAGGTATATCTCACAGAAGATGCCGGTATTGTTGCTCTCCTCAACGGCATGATTGAACGTCCGGATCGCAACGAGGTATTACAAAACTCGCCTGTGCGACAACTCTTCATCTTCGGACGTAAAGATGAATATATTTCAGAAGAGACCGCAACTGCTCTTGTAGCGAGACATCCACAAGCTGAGGTATGCTGGTTGGCAGAGTCGGGTCACATGGGATTTCTGGAACAACCCGAAGCATCGGCCAAGGCTATACTCCACTTTGTAGGTGCCGATGACAACGCATCGGGACAAACTTTGTAGTGAAAAGTTTTATACCATAGAAATAGAAATCGTGTGGATGAGGTTGGATGATGAACCTATCCACACGATTCCCATCTACCTTACTACCTATAGGATGCCTTGTTCAACCATCGAACGAGCCACCTTCATGAAACCTGCAATATTGGCTCCCTTCATGTAGTTGATATAGTTGCCTTCAGTGCCATACTTCAGACACGCTGCATGGATGGATGACATGATGTGATGCAGACGAGAATCGACCTCCTCGGCTGTCCAATTGTATTTCATGGAGTTCTGACTCATCTCCAATCCGGAAGTCGCTACACCGCCAGCATTCACTGCCTTACCGGGTCCATAAGGGATTTTCGCTGCAATGAACGCATCGATAGCTTCGGGACGACATCCCATATTCGAAACCTCCGCCACAATCTTCACCCCATTGGCGATTAGTTGCAGGGCATCGTTGCCATCCAACTCATTTTGCGTAGCACAAGGCATGGCGATATCGACCTTCTGTTCCCAAGGCTTGTGCCCAGCCACAAATTGTGCTCCGGCGAATCGGTCGGCATAGGGAGATACCACATCGTTATTTGACGCCCGCAACTCCAACATGTAAGCAATCTTCTCTTTATCCAATCCGGCAGGATCATAAATGTACCCATCAGGACCTGATATAGTTACCACCTTAGCGCCCAATTCGGTAGCCTTTGTTGCCACACCCCACGCTACATTACCGAAACCTGAGATAGCAATTATCTTGCCGGCTAACTCCATTCCAGCTGTTTCGAGCATCTGTTTGAGGAAATAGACTGCACCAAATCCCGTGGCCTCCGGACGAATCAATGATCCTCCATAGGTCATTCCTTTACCGGTCAATACACCGCTATTTTCTCTTGCCAATTTGCGATACATACCATAGAGGTAGCCAATCTCACGCCCCCCAACACCAATATCTCCGGCTGGAACATCCGTTTCCGGACCAATATGACGCCACAACTCTATCATGAAAGCCTGACAGAAACGCATCACCTCGGCATCGGATTTACCTTTGGGATTAAAATCAGAACCGCCCTTAGCACCACCCATCGGAAGCGTAGTCAGTGCGTTTTTAAAAATCTGCTCGAATCCGAGAAATTTCAGGATAGATGGATTCACCGAAGGGTGGAAACGCAAGCCTCCCTTATAGGGTCCTATGGCATTGTTAAACTGATAACGATAACCCGTGTTTACTTGTATTTCACCACGGTCATCGACCCACACTACTTTGAAGACAAAACTGCGGTCAGGTTCGACCATGCGCTCTGCGATTTTGTAGGTTTCGAACTCCGGATGTTGGTTATAGACCTCCTCTACGGTCATCAACACTTCGCGGACAGCTTGCAAATATTCGCTCTCTCCGGGATGCCGGCGTTCAAGCTCGGCCATAAGTTTATTAACGTCCATAGTATTTAGTATTAAAAAAGTTTTTCGGTTTCGTACCTACAAATATAATAACAATCGCATCATTTGTCGTACAAAAAAGTTAAAATTATTCGCAACAGAGAGAGAATCGCCATCTATTTATAAAAAAAGATTCAGCCAGAGAGATCTCTGGCCGAATCTTTTTATTGTCGTTGTATAGTGGACTATAACTTCGGACCTGCAGCAACCAAACTCTTGCCCTCTTCGTTTCCAGTGAACTTCACAAAGTTCTTGATGAAACGATCAGCCAAATCCTTAGCCTTCACATCCCACTCCGAAGCAGACTTGTATGTATCACGAGGATCGAGAATCTTGCCATCTACACCCGGCAGAGCTGTCGGAATCTTGAAATCGAAGATAGGAAGTTGCTTGGTCTTCGCCTTGTCAATCGAGCCATCGAGAATAGCATCGATAATACCCCGAGTATCCTTAATCGAGATACGCTTACCTGTGCCATTCCAACCGGTGTTTACAAGGTAAGCCGTTGCCCCCGACTGCTTCATTCGCTTTACAAGCTCCTGACCATACTTCGTAGGATGCAACGAAAGGAACGCTGCACCGAAGCAAGCCGAGAAGGTAGGAGTAGGCTCCGTGATGCCACGCTCCGTACCGGCCAACTTAGCGGTGAAACCGGAGAGGAAGTAATATTTCGTCTGCTCCGGAGTCAAGATAGATACGGGAGGCAGTACACCAAATGCATCAGCCGACAAGAAGATTACCTTCTTTGCAGCAGGAGCCTTTGATACCGGTTTCACAATGTTCTCGATATGGAAGATAGGATACGACACACGAGTATTCTCCGTTACCGACTTATCGGCAAAATCAATCTTGCCTTTCTTATCAACCGTAACATTCTCCAACAAAGCATTGCGACGGATTGCATTCCAAATGTCAGGCTCATTCTCCTTTGACAGGTTGATTACCTTAGCATAGCAACCACCCTCAAAGTTGAAGACACCATCATCGTCCCAACCGTGCTCATCGTCACCAATCAATTGACGCTTAGGATCAGTCGAAAGTGTGGTCTTACCTGTACCCGAAAGACCAAAGAAGATAGCAGTTTCACCCTTCTCGTTAGTATTTGCAGAACAGTGCATCGAAGCGATACCCTTCAACGGAAGCAGATAGTTCATATAGGAGAACATACCCTTCTTCATCTCACCGCCATACCATGTGTTGATAATCACTTGCATCTTCTCTGTCAAGTTGAAGACAACAGCGGTTTCGGAGTTCAGACCCAGCTCCTTGTAGTTGGTAACCTTAGCCTTCGATGCATTGAGGACAACGAAATCAGGCTCACCATACTGTTCTAACTCGGCATCGGTAGGACGGACAAACATATTCTTTACGAAATGTGCCTGCCATGCAACCTCCATGATGAAACGAATCTTCAAGCGTGTATTCTCGTTGGCACCGCAGTAGGTATCTACAACGTAGAGTTTCTTGTTAGAAAGTTCCTTGCCTGCCAACTTTTTCAGTTCCTTCCAAGCGGCCTTTGTTACAGGTTTATTGTCGTTCTTGTACTCAGGCGAAGTCCACCAAATGGTATCCTTAGTTGTTTCGTCCATTACAAAGAACTTATCCTTTGGCGAACGTCCCGTGTACACACCTGTCATTACGTTGACAGCGCCCATTTCGGTGACAACTCCCTTGTCGTAACCGCGAAGGCCTTTCTTTGTCTCCTCGCGATACAACTCGTCATAAGACGGATTGTAGACAATCTCCGTAGCTCCGGTGATGCCGTACTTTCTTAAATCCAGTTTGTCCATAATCGTAATAGTATTGTTAAAAAATCATCATTTCCTAACTCAAGTCATCTGCGATTGTTTTGCATTATACAACTTACTTTTGCATTGCAATCGGAATGCCCTTTGCGCCACAAAAGTAGTAAAAAAACAAATGATGTGAAAAAAATAACAGTAATTTTTCAAGAAAATAAGAAAGAGACTCTTTTCTACAGTCAAACTGCATGTAGACAATCGATAAATCCATGCAGTTTAAGCCTATTTATTTCCGCGTTTGGGTACATCAACACGTTTGTACCCAAGACATTTATCATTTATTGTGGAAGAACATAGGTTAAAAATGATACCTATTACTATAGATATTTTCTCCATCCATCGCAACGAGGAACATTTTCCCCTAACACATCGAGTCACCGTGTTTTTATTTGATTTTATGTACCCACGTGACCTATTCTGCCAACATTAAGACAATATGAACATCTCCCCCTCTGTTTCATTCAATCAACAAAATTAAAAGTTTCTCTCGTCCGTGGAATTTTTCAAAAAATTATCTACCTTTGCGACGATATTAAGAAGTCATGTATCAGGCTTATCCAAACATATCCTCTACCGACTCTTATCAGCGGTCAGAAGGTAATCCTGCGGATTACGTCTCTTACGGACATTTTATTTTTAAACATAAAGGGTAACTGTTTTTCAGTTACTCTTTTTTTTGCTCGCGACAAACGATGGCAAGTACACTACTACAAGATGTTGAGATGTGGAGTGACAGTGGGTTCCACCCATCTGACATTCGGATTGACGATGGTAAGATATCAGCCATTGGAAACCGATTGCCGACAAACGGGTGTCGCACATTCAATCTACACAACTACAAGGTTATCCCCGGATTTGTCGATGTACATGTCCATCTGCGAGAGCCCGGATTCACCACCAAGGAGACCATCGCAACAGGGACACGAGCTGCCGCACACGGAGGATACACTACTGTATGCGCCATGCCCAACCTATCACCTGCGCCCGATTCACCCGAACATCTTTCCGTAGAACTTAATGCTATACAGAAGAATGCCGTTGTCAAGGTACTTCCCTATGGATGTATCACCGTCGGACAAAAGGGATGTGGTGAGTTGGTCGATTTTGAAGCTTTGGCAAAAGATGTTGTCGGATTCTCCGATGATGGTCGAGGCGTACAAGACCGCGCTTTGATGCAGAATGCTATGACAAAGGCAAAGCGTGTGGGACGTCCTATCGTTGCTCACTGCGAGGCAAATGAATTATTACACAAAGGATATATTCACGATGGAGAGTATTGTCACCAACATGGCCACCGTGGAATTTGTTCTGAGAGTGAATGGGTCCAAGTGCAACGCGATATCGACTTAGTTGCCCTAAGCGGATGTCCTTATCACGTCTGCCACATATCCACGAAGGAGAGTGTTGCCTTGATTCGCGAGGCCAAATCGAAGGGGCTTCCCGTAACTTGTGAAACAGCACCCCACTATTTAGTACTCTGCGATGAAGATTTGCAAGAGGATGGACGATTCAAAATGAACCCTCCCATCAGAAGTCGCGCCGACCGCGAAGCACTCATCGAAGGATTGAAGGATGGCACAATTGATGTGATTGCCACCGACCATGCTCCACACACTGCTTCAGAGAAGTCGCGAGGACTTGCCGAAAGTGCCATGGGGGTTGTTGGGTTGGAGTGCGCCTTTGCCGTGTTGCACACTGCTCTTGTACTTACGGGAATTATTCCTATTTCACGATTGATAGAGGTCATGTCCCTTGCACCACGTCGCATCTTCGGTCTAGGAGGAGGCTCACTCTATGAAGGAGCAGTGGCCGACCTGACTGTCATCGACACCGAACGACACACAATCATCGACCCCAAGCAATTCTTCTCAATGGGTCGTAGTACCCCATTCGCTGGAATGCAAGTACAAGGAGATGTCGTCATGACTCTGGTTGACGGACGGATAGTCTACCTCGACGAAACAAGTAAGAATAAAATATGTATATCAGAATAAGATGAAACCTTTCTCTAAAAAAATTGTTCTGGAAAACGGTCAAGAGTTCTACGGTTATGGATTCGGTGCCGACCGAGATGCAATCTGCGAGATTGTATTCAA
>CAYUJP010000004.1:0-24277 GCA_964445055.1 uncultured Alistipes sp. | reverse complement strand
TGTCGCAAGCGTTGGATGTCACGCATTCCAAATCACAAGTACGATGTCGTAGCCGTAGATTGTGGTATCAAAAGCAACATTGTTCGTCTGCTCAATCGTGTGGGATGCAACGTCAC
This sequence comes from uncultured Alistipes sp., assembly GCA_964445055.1. Taxonomy (GTDB): domain Bacteria; phylum Bacteroidota; class Bacteroidia; order Bacteroidales; family Rikenellaceae; genus Alistipes. The sequence continues at coordinate 24,161 of CAYUJP010000004.1, read as the reverse complement.
CGTTGTTCCTTACAATGTCACTGCAGAGCAGATTTTCGCGCTGCGCCCCGATGGGCTGGTTCTATCCAATGGACCGGGCGACCCGAACGATTTGCAAAATGTCATTGAGTTGGTTCGTACGCTACGTGGCAAGTTACCCATGTTCGGCATCTGTATGGGACATCAAATGATTTCATTGGCTTATGGAGCACGCACCTTCAAAATGAAATTTGGGCACCGCGGAGCAAATCATCCTGTTAAGGATCTCGCAACAGGGCATATCGAAATCACCAGTCAAAACCACAGTTTCGCAGTGGATGCTGATTCGTTGCCCGGAACAGGATTGGAGTTGACGCATATCAACCTTCTCGATGGCACGGTAGAGGGAGTCGCTTGTTACAAAGAGGGGGTATTTTCAACACAATATCACCCAGAAAGTGCTGCAGGGCCACAAGATAGCACCTATTTGTTTGATAAATTTACCAAAATGATGGAGGATTGGAAACATGCCTAAGAGAACAGATATCAAGAAAGTAATGGTTATCGGGTCGGGCCCGATTGTGATTGGTCAAGCTGCAGAATTTGACTATGCGGGGACACAGGCATGTTTAGCACTTAAGGAAGAGGGCTATGAGGTTATCCTCGTAAACTCCAACCCCGCCACCATCATGACGGATACAAACATTGCCGACAAGGTTTACATGGAACCATTAACCTTGGAATATGTAGCAAAGATTGTCCGTTATGAGCGTCCTGATGCCATTGTCCCAGGATTGGGAGGACAAACCGGACTGAACTTGGCAGTACAGTTGGCAAAGAAGGGTGTATTAAAAGAGTGTCAGGTAGAGATTTTGGGCACCTCTTTCGAGAGTATCGAGCAAGCCGAGGATCGCGAACTTTTCAAGGAGTTGTGCGAGCGATTGGGTGAACCTGTGTTGCCTTCGTCGATTGCATCGAGCATGGAGGAGGGTATTGCCGCAGCCGAACAGATTGGCTATCCGGTCGTTCTTCGTCCGGCATTCACCTTAGGAGGTACAGGTGGTGGTTTTGCCGACAATCGCGAAGAGTTGGAAGAGCTGATGCGTAATGCACTTATCCTCTCTCCGGTTCATCAGGTTCTCGTAGAGAAGAGCATAAAAGGTTATAAGGAGATTGAGTATGAGGTGATGCGCGATGCCAACGACACAGCCATCTCTATCTGCAACATGGAGAACATCGATCCTGTGGGCATTCACACCGGTGACTCCATCGTCGTTGCACCAAGCCAGACCTTGACCAACAAGGAGTATCAGATGTTGCGTGACAGTGCCTTGAAGATTATCCGGGCATTGAAAATCGAAGGCGGTTGCAATGTTCAATTTGCATTGGATCCTCTTTCATTCCAATACTATCTCATCGAGGTGAATCCTCGTGTATCACGTTCTTCGGCACTTGCCTCCAAGGCCAGCGGCTACCCCATTGCTCGTGTAAGTGCAAAAATTGCTGTGGGAATGACGCTTGATGAGATACAGATAGCAAATACTCCAGCATCGTTTGAACCCACATTGGACTATGTAGTCACCAAGATTGCACGATTCCCATTCGATAAGTTTTCTGACGCGTCCAACAAACTCGGCACCCAGATGAAAGCCACCGGTGAAGTGATGTCCGTTGGTCGTACCATGGAGGAGAGCCTGCTCAAAGCGGTCCGTTCGCTCGAAACAGGAGTCTGCCACATCTTCCACAAGAAGTTCGTGCCAATGTCCAACGAGGAGATGTTGGACTACATCAAGGAGGGAACCGATGATCGGCTTTACGCCATTGCTCAGTTGATTCGAAACGGAATCGATTTGACTCACATCTACAATCGGACAAAAATAGACATGTTCTTCCTGGAAAAGTTTAAGAATATTGTCGATGCTGAGCAGGTGGTAGCTTCGCACCCCTTTGATGAAGAGACGCTACGCGATGCAAAGAGAATGGGATTCGGAGATAAATACATCGGCCAACTGTGGGGCGTGTCCGAACACGACATGTACAAGTTGCGCGAAAAGTGGAACATCTTCCCTGTGTATAAAATGATTGACACTTGCGCTTCGGAGTTTTCATCGTATGTTCCATACTTCTATTCTACCTACGAGCAAGAGAATGAGTCTATCGTAAGTCAACGTGAGAAGATTATTGTATTAGGCTCAGGCCCCATACGTATCGGCCAAGGCGTTGAATTCGATTATTCGACCGTACACGCAATTTGGTCGATTCGCAAAGCCGGTTACGAAGCCATTATCATCAACAACAATCCGGAAACCGTATCTACAGACTACACCTGTAGCGACAAACTCTATTTCGAGCCCCTCACCGTTGAGGATGTGATGAATGTCATTCATCTGGAGAAGCCCAAGAGTATTGTTGTGTCATTGGGTGGACAAACAGCCATCAATCTTGCCGAGCCACTGGCACGACTTGGCGTACCTATCATCGGTACAGACGTTCAAGCCATTCGCAATGCCGAAGACCGAGGCTGTTTCGAGCGTATCATGGAACAGTTGGGAATTCCACAACCGCAGGCGGAAGCGGTAACAGACATCGAAGCCGGTGTAGCGGCAGCTACCCGAATCGGGTATCCGGTATTGGTACGTCCGAGTTATGTTTTGGGTGGCCGTGCCATGCAGATTGTATCCAATGAAGTCGCGTTACGTCACTACCTGCAAACAGCCGTTGAAGTGAATGAAGACTCGCCTGTCCTTGTTGATAAATACATATTAGGCAAAGAGTTGGAGGTCGATGCTATTTGTGATGGAAAAGATGTCTTCATTCCGGGCATCATGGAACATGTAGAGCATACGGGCATTCACTCGGGTGATTCGATTAGTGTTTATCCTACCTTCAGCGTACCCGCAGAGGTTAAAGAGAAGATTATTGATTACACGGTTCGTCTTGGTTTGGAAATTGGCATCATAGGTCTCTATAACATACAGTTTATCTGTGACGCAAACAACGAAGTATATGTTATCGAGGTGAATCCCCGTTCATCACGTACAGTACCTTTTCTGTCCAAATCAACGGGTGTCCCCATGGCAGATATCGCAACACAAGTCATTTTGGGACATTCGCTTCAAGAGCAAGGTATCACAAAGGTCTATGGACAAGAGAAGAGCCGTTGGTTTGTCAAAGCCCCGGCATTCTCTTTCTCAAAGATTCGGGGTGTAGAGTCTTATCTCTCACCTGAGATGAAATCCACGGGTGAAGCCATCGGATATGATGACAAGCTCACCAGAGCCCTCTACAAAGCATTACAAGCATCGGGTATGAAGGTGGCCAACTATGGCACGGTGTTGTTAACCATTGCCGATAAAGATAAAGCCGAAGTGTTGCCTTTAGCTCGTCGGTTCTACAACTTAGGTTTCAACATAGAGGCAACCTCCGGCACAGCTGCATTCTTGCGCGAACATGGTCTGCGCACACGCCTGCGTCGAAAATTGTGCGAGGGGAGCAACGAAATTATCGAGTCGCTACGTCAAGGTCATGTGAGCTACATCATCAATACTATTGATTTAGACCAACACAACACTCGACTTGACGGATATGAGATACGTCGCGCAGCCGTAGAAAACAACGTCACGTTATTTACAGCACTCGAAACTGTCAAGGTATTGCTCGATGTCTTGGAAGAGATTACCCTCTCCGTATCAACCATCGATGCGAAATAGAACGTTATGTACAAGAAAGGAATCTATACCATTCGAAGCAACGAACCTCTGACATCGTCAGTGTGGCGCATGGTACTCGAAGGGGATACCCAGTGGATAACTGCCCCCGGACAGTTCGTAAATATCGAACTGGAGGGATTCTTTCTGCGCCGTCCAATCTCTATCTGCGACTACGACGCGCAATCTATCACCTTAGTATATAAGGTGGTTGGTGAAGGAACAACTGCTATGACCAAACTCGGGACAGGTCACAGCCTTGACTTATTGGTGGGACTGGGAAACGGGTTTGACATTGCACAAGGAGGTCAGCGAGAATTGCTTGTAGGTGGAGGTGTCGGTGTTCCGCCCCTTTATCATCTTGCTAAACGGTTGCTCAGCGATGGCCGAGAGGTCTCGGTGGTATTGGGATTCAACACTGCATCTGAAGTCTTTTATCAGCACGAGTTTGAATCGTTAGGTTGTCGCGTAGTGGTGACAACTGCGGATGGTTCGATAGGAATTCGCGGATTTGTGACAGATGCACTGACACAGAGTGACATATTGTTCGATTACTTTTATGCTTGCGGTCCACTTCCCATGTTGCGTGCACTATGCAAAGTGACCTCGTGCGAAGGACAATTAAGTTTTGAAGAGCGCATGGGATGTGGATTTGGAGCATGTATGGGTTGCAGTTGCAAGACACTAACAGGAAACAAACGTATCTGCAAAGAGGGTCCCGTATTGTTCAAGCGGGAGATTCTTTGGTAGAGAATCATCGACATCGAAGCATGAAGAAATTTGACACATCGGTAACGCTCAGCGGACTTTGCCTCGACAATCCTGTGATACCTGCGAGTGGCACATTTGGATACGGCAAGGAGTTTCAGGAGTTCTATGACATCAATTTACTGGGGTCATTCGCATTCAAGGGAACTACCCGAGAGCCCCGTTTTGGAAATCCAACGCCTCGCATTGCCGCGTGTACAGCAGGCATGATTAACGCTGTTGGACTGCAAAATCCCGGCATTGATGCCGTCATCGAACAAGAGTTACCACAGTTGCGAACTTTCTTTCACAAGCCTGTCATTGCCAATATATCGGGATTCTCGATTGATGAGTATGCCTATTGTTGTGAGCGTATCGACAGTCAAGAGGGCGTTGGTCTGATTGAAGTCAATGTATCGTGTCCCAATGTGCGCCACGGTGGTATGTCTTTCGGTACTTCACCGGAAGCCGCAGCCGAAGTGACACGAGCCGTAAAAGCGGTGACAACCAAACCGGTATATATAAAGTTATCACCCAATGTTACGGATATTGTTGCCATAGCACAAGCTTGTGAAGAAGCCGGAGCCGATGGAATATGTCTGATTAACACCATATTAGGTATGCGCATCGATGTACAACGTCGACGCCCGGTAATTGCCAACACCATGGGAGGATTCTCCGGCCCTGCAATATTTCCATTGGCGCTACGTATGGTCTATCAGGTGGCTTCGGCTTGCCATATTCCCATCATTGGATGTGGAGGCGTAACTTCAGCACGAGATGTTATTGAGATGATGATGGCCGGTGCCACTGCCGTAGAGGTGGGTGCAGCCAATCTGAAGAACCCTTACGTTTGCAAAGAGATTGTTGAGGCTCTGCCTACAGAGATGGCAACGCTTGGTATCGAACGATTAAGCGACATCATCGGTTGCGCCAGAAACGCATCAACAGAATCGACAACCCAAGCATAGAGCAAATGTCTACGCTATAATAAAAATTTGAGAACCATGATTACACACGATGTTATCATCGCATGCGATTTCGCATCGGCAGAGGAGACCTACCGATTTCTTGACCTATTCAGCGGAGAGACACGCAAACCCTTCTTGAAGATTGGCATGGAGTTGTTCTATGCCGAGGGACCCGCCATTGTTCGAGAGATTAAACGACGTGGGCATCCAATCTTCCTGGATTTAAAGTTGCACGACATACCTAATACCGTACGGAAAGCGATGGCGGTTTTGTCGCGTCTTGATGTAGACATGTGCAATGTCCATGCAGCCGGCACAATTGACATGATGCGAGCAGCCGTGGAGGGTCTCACACGCCCCGATGGAACACGGCCTCTACTCATTGCCGTCACACAACTCACCTCAACCAGTGAGCAACGTATGCAAGAAGAGTTACTCATCTCGGAGTCTATCAACCAAACTATTGTGCACTATGCGACTAATGCACAACGTGCAGGACTCGATGGCGTTGTTTGCTCACCCTTGGAGGCCGGCATGGTAAAGCAATCTTGTGGTAGTGAGTTCCTCACTGTCACTCCAGGCATTCGTTTTGCAGATGGTGCTATCGGAGACCAAGTGCGCATCACCACTCCGGAGAAAGCTCGCGAGATTGGGTCCGACTTGATTGTCGTAGGTCGTCCCATCACAGCGGCCTCGGACCCTGTAGCAGCCTATCATCGCTGTTGTGCAGAATTTCTCGGAGAGTGAACCCTAGGCTACTAAGTATATTGCTTGCTAAACAATTGCCATGAAATCCGTGAAAGTATTTTACCTCAAAGATTGTCCGTTTTGTCGCAAAGCGTTCCGTTATATTGATGAATTACAACGGCGATATCCCGAATTAGCTGATGTAACTATCGAACGCATTGAGGAGTCGGAACAGCAGGAGTTTGCCAATAGGTACGACTACTATTATGTTCCAACATTCTATATCGGAGAGCAGAAGATGCACGAAGGAGGTATTTTCCCGGATGAAGTAGAACAAATTCTACGACAAGCTGTACGATAACATAACTATAATTAGAAAATAAACGCAAAAAAGATTATATCATGGAGAAAGCGATAGCAAAAGAGTTGCTCTCTATCGGAGCCGTGTTTCTACGTCCCGAGGAACCATTTACTTGGGCTAGTGGAATCAAAAGTCCTATCTATTGCGACAACAGACTAACCCTCACCGCACCTGCAGTACGTGATCACGTTGAGCGAGGATTAGCGGAGATTGTCCGCACAAAGTACCCCCAAGCAGAGGTACTCATGGGAACATCCACCGCAGGCATCGCTCATGCCGCCATCACAGCGACCTTATTAAATCTTCCGATGGGATATGTCCGTAGCGGACAAAAAGACCACGGTCGAGGGAATCGTATTGAAGGGCGTTTAGAGAGAGGCCAAAAGGTCGTAGTCATCGAAGATCTCATCTCCACAGGAGGCAGTTGCATTGAAGTAGTAGAGGCCTTACGAGAGGCCGGAGCTGAAGTATTGGGCGTAGCTTCCATCTTTACATACGGTATGCAGAAAGGTCTCGACCGCCTTGCTGCGGCACACGTAACCAACTACTCCCTTTCGAATTTGGATGTTTTGGTCGAAGTGGCAGCCGATGAAGGATATATCCTTCCGGCAGACAAAGTTCGTCTAATTGCCTTTCGAAACAACCCTTCAGACGAGAGTTGGATTAACAAATAGCATAGTCAAACGAATAACCGAATTAGCTATATGCGTCATTTGATTGAACCCACAGACCTCACGGGGGCGGAGACCGAAGAAATTATCGACTTAGCCTTAGATATCATTGCCCACAGAGAGAAATATAGAGAAGCTTGCAAAGGTCGTAAGTTGGCAACGCTCTTTTATGAACCCTCAACACGTACACGACTAAGTTTCACCTCCGCCATGATGGAGTTAGGAGGCAATGTTATTGGTTTTTCAGACGCAGCCTCATCCTCTGTATCAAAAGGGGAGACCGTAGCAGATACGGTGCGCGTTATTGCCTGCTTTGCCGACATCATCGCTATGCGTCACTTCAAGGAGGGAGCGCCCTTGGTTGCATCGCAATACGCCGGTATTCCCGTAATCAATGCGGGGGATGGTAGTCATGCACATCCTACACAGACACTCACCGACCTGCTCACTATCAAACGGGAGTTAGGACGCTTGGATAACCTAACCATAGGTTTCTGTGGTGACCTAAAATTCGGACGAACCGTACACTCCCTCATCAAGGCGTTGTCGCGAAGAACCGGCATCCGCGTAATCCTGATTGCTCCCGAAGAGTTACGTCTACCTGATTATATCCGCCAAGAAGTTTGTGACAAACACGGTGTTCCGACCGAGGAAGTTCGCACCATGGAGGAGGTGATGCCTCAATTAGACATTCTCTACATGACGCGTGTGCAAAAGGAGCGTTTCCTTGACGAAGAGGAGTTTGAGCGTGTGAAGAACAGTTTTGTGCTGACACCCGACAAACTTCAGACTGCCAAAAAGGAGATGGTCATCTTACATCCGCTGCCTCGCGTCAACGAAATTACTCGTGCAGTAGACAATGACCCCAGAGCAGCCTATTTCCGACAAGTAGAGAATGGCAAGTTTGTGCGTATGGCTCTCATCTACACCCTGCTGAAGTGGGCAGGCGAACGTGAGACCTCACCGACACCACGCTTCTCAGAGAAGTATATCGTCAACACCTTACGCTGCCAAAATCGGAGATGTATTTCCGCAACGGAGGATGTAGATCAACTCTTCCACATGGTCGAAGGAGAACCCGATAGTTATCGTTGTGCCTACTGCGAGGCAAAAGTACGTAGCTAACGAGTTGCACATAGAGATTGTTGCTACAAGCCGTTTGTAGTCAATCTCATAACGCATGTTAATAAGATTATTTATAATTTTGTCTGATTTTGAGATTCTTTTCCACAAAAAGGATTTACCTTTGTAGCTGGAAGAGATTAAGTTCGCGATAGTATGCACGTATCTGAGTCACAGTACAACCGAATAGGACGATACTCCCGTGAGTACGCGCAATCATCGTATGCCAAATCTCAAGACTAAAAAAGAAAACCGTCATGACATATCCTGTCGCGACGGTTTTTCTTTTATACACAACAAAAAAGGATGGTACAGAGTATGGAGACAGAAGCAAAGGTTGGTGTAATCATGGGCTCGACAAGCGATTGGGAGGTCATGCAGAGTGCCACGGAGACATTAGAGACATTCGGTATACCCTACGAGAAACGCGTTGTTAGCGCACATCGCACCCCTGAGTTGCTTTTTGAATATGCACGCTCCGCTCGCGCACGAGGCTTACAGGTGATTATTGCCGGAGCCGGTGGTGCAGCTCATCTACCCGGCATGGTAGCGAGTATGACACCTCTGCCCGTAATCGGAGTTCCCGTAAAGTCGCGAGCACTAAATGGACTCGATTCGTTACTGTCAATTGTTCAAATGCCGGGAGGTGTTCCCGTAGCCACCGTAGCAATCAATGGAGCAAAGAATGCAGCACTTATAGCTACCTCTATCTTGGCACTATCGGATGCAGAGATTGCCAAGCGTTTGGATGCTTTCCGACAACAACAGACCGCCGAAGTTCTCAGAGCCGAATTGTAAAATGACCCATCAAAAAACCATAGGCATCATCGGTGCCGGACAGTTGGGGATGATGCTCACCGAAGAGGCTCACTCGTTGGGCGCTCGCGTGATAACGCTGGACCCCTCATCAAATGCACCTGCCACAAGACTCTCTGACAAGCACCTTGTGGCAGCATACGATGATGCTTCCGCATTGGATGAACTTTGTCGATTGTGCGATGTTGTCACCTACGAATTCGAAAATGTTCCGGGAGAAGTGTTGATTCCGCTTGTGGAACGCTATCACATTCCACAGGGATTTCAGCCCCTTTACGACTCACAAGACCGACTTCGAGAGAAAACAAATGCACAACAGCATGGACTTTTAACGCCGCGTTTTGCAGCGGCCGACGATAGTGATTCGTTGCAACGTGCCATTGCCTACGTAGGAGGATATCCCTGTGTCTACAAGACGCGCACTTTGGGATACGACGGCCATGGGCAAGTAGTATTACATTCCGATGAGGACCTACCTAAGATAGAACCCTATTTCGGGATACCCGGCATCGTAGAGGAGTTTATCCCCTTCGATTTCGAGACCAGTGCCATTGTCGTCAGCAACGGTGTGCAAACTATCTGTTTCCCTTCCACCGAAAATATTCATCGCAACGGTATTCTGGACCTCACCATTATTCCGTCTGAACGTGTCACATCACTCAGCGATAAAATCTCTGCTATGAGCATTCGTTTCATGGAGGATTGCGGATACCAAGGAATCTTAGCCATCGAGTATTTTGTTCGAGGCAACCAGATTTATTTCAACGAAATGGCTCCACGTCCGCACAACAGTGGGCACTGGACCATCGAGGGGTGTACAACCAACCAATATCGCGAATTAGCGCGTTACCTATTGGAGATGCCATTAGAAAAGCCTACGATGAAGGCCCCAACTATCATGAAAAACATTTTGGGACGTGACTTATCTGCGGCTGAAATCATTCAGCGGGAGCATCCGCAACATGTATACGTTCACATGTATGGCAAGCAAGAGAGCCGTCCCGCTCGCAAAATGGGACACATCACCTTTACGGAGACATCGTCCGAGCAATACTATCGGGAGTGGGCATCCCGTTTTGAATAAGAACTAAGATGTACGAAAATATGAAAGAGTACCGCATATTTGTAGAGAAACGAGAGGGATTCCGCGTAGAGGCAAAGAGCCTGCAATCGGACCTGAATGAAAATTTAGGATTACATTTGGAATCGCTTCGTTTGATTAATGTATATGACCTTTTTGGATTCTCAGAGTCCTTGCTTGAGCAGAGTCGTTATCGTGTATTCGGAGAGATACAGACCGACGAAGTGAGTGATACATGCGACCTAAGTGAATGCAAATACCTCGCAGTAGAGTACCTTCCGGGGCAATTTGACCAACGTGCTGCATCAGCCGTAGATTGTGTACGATTGATAGATCCTACAGCAAATGTTCGAATACGCTCGGCTCGATTGCTAATCCTCGACAAAGAGACCACCCAAGAAGAGTTGTCGCGCATTCGCAAATACTACATCAATGCCGTTGAATCGCGCGAGAAAGATCTTCATGTGCTCAGCGATATGGAGCAGGCAGAGGTGAAACCAGTCAAGATACTAACAGGGTTTACGCGCCTCGGCGAGCAACAACTTGCAACATACTGCGCTGAATTGGGGTTAGCGATGAATGCCGATGACCTACGCGAAGTGGTACGCTACTTCCAGGCTGAAGGTCGTGACCCCTATGAAACGGAGCTTCGCATCTTGGATACTTATTGGAGTGACCACTGCCGCCATACCACGTTCACCACAGAACTTACATCCATCAAAATAGACGATTCATTTCTGCACGATGAGTTACAAGAATCGATGGATCTCTATTTAGATATCCGCAAGAAACTCGGACGCGAACAGAAGAGTCTATGTCTGATGGATTTAGCTACAATCGGAGCTCGTTATCTTCGTAAAATCGGGAAGCTTGATGATTTGGAGCAAAGCGAGGAGAACAATGCCTGCTCCATCTATATCGATGTTGATGTCGATGGTATCATTGAACGGTGGTTGTTGCAATTCAAGAACGAAACACACAACCACCCAACCGAGATAGAGCCATTCGGTGGAGCCTCCACCTGCTTAGGCGGAGCCATTCGCGACCCGTTGTCGGGACGTAGTTATGTCTACCAAGCAATGCGTGTAACCGGTGCAGGAAACATTTACCTTCCCGTCAAAGATACACTTGCAGGGAAACTACCTCAACGTGTCATCAGCCGCAAGGCTGCTGCAGGGTACTCCAGCTATGGCAACCAGATAGGTCTTGCTACAACTCATGTCCGCGAAATCTATCACCCTGATTATGTTGCCAAGAGATTGGAGGTAGGCGCTGTAGTAGGTGCCGTTAAAGCTGATCATGTACGTCGCGAAAGCCCTACAACGGGAGATGTTATCTTGCTGTTGGGAGGGCGTACAGGTCGTGATGGTATCGGTGGTGCTACCGGATCATCTAAAGAGCATAACGACAAGTCATTAGAGAGTTGTTCATCGGAGGTACAGAAAGGAAATGCTCCGGAAGAGCGCAAGTTGGAGCGATTGTTCCGGAGACCGGAGGTTACGAAACTCATCAAGAAGTCTAACGACTTTGGGGCGGGTGGCGTGTCGGTTGCTATTGGTGAACTGGCCGATGGATTGGATATCTACTTGGACCGCGTACCTACAAAGTATAGTGGATTAAATACCACAGAATTGGCTATCAGTGAATCACAGGAGCGTATGGCTGTAGTGGTCGAACGCCGAGATATGCAAACCTTCATGGGATATTGTCGCGAAGAGAACATTGAATCCACCTATGTGGCCGATGTAACCGATACCCGACGCATGAGAATGTACGACCACGATAAGCTCGTCGTAGACCTTGCTCGTGACTTCATTGATTCTGCCGGAGCGAAGCATTATGCAGATGTACGCATAGGAGGTGTGGAGGCTCTCAATCCCTTCTTACGCAAGATGAGTGGAACGAACCTCTCCGAGCAAATGGAATCTCTGCTCGAGGATGAGAACGTAACATCGCAGAAAGGGCTCATTGAAATGTTCGACTCCACCATTGGAGCCTCTACCGTGCTGATGCCATTTGGCGGTCGCACACAAGGTTCTGAGAGCCAGGTGTCCGTACAAAAGATTCCTGTGGATGGCTACACCAATACGGCCAGTATCATGGCGTTCGGATACAATCCATTTATCTCTACGTGGAGTCCGTATCACGGAGCGGCTTACGCTGTTGTAGAGGCTTGTGCAAAGGTAGTCGCCGCAGGTGGATCCTACGAACATATGCGTTTCTCCTATCAAGAGTATTTCGAGCGTATGCACAATGCAGTGTCGTGGGGTAAGCCGTTGGCGGCACTGCTGGGAGCACTTCGCATGCAGGTAGAACTTGGGTTACCATCTATCGGTGGCAAAGACTCTATGAGTGGTACTTTCCAGCAAATCAATGTTCCTCCGATGTTGATGGCCTTCGGCATCACAACTGTCGATGCTCGCCAAGTTATTTCTACAGACTTTAAGCGAGCAGGTAGCAGACTCTACTTGCTGAAGCATACCCCTAAAAACAACTACATGCCCGATACCGATGCATTGCAACGCATCTGGTCATACACGACTCAGCAGATTCATGAGGGGACCATCTCGGCGGCTTATGCCATTGGATTCGGTGGCGTAGCGGAGGCCTTAACAAAGATGTCTTTCGGCAATGAGATCGGAGCAGAGGTAAAGATAGACGGAACCACCCTATTCAGCTACGATTATGGTTCCATTTTGGTAGAGGCTTCTACGACATTGGATGCACCATTTGCAGAAGAGATTGGACGAACTACTGAGGCCTATTGCCTCACCATCAATGGAGAAGCGCTCTGTTTAAAGGAGTTGCGTAAGGTCAATGCGCAACGATTTGCCCACATCTATCCTGATTGTGGTGTAAATCATGCTCCTCTATGTGAAAATGTTGTGGCACAGCGTACGGCTCAGCACTACATGGGTCCTGCAGTAGAGCATCCCATCGCTTATCTACCTGTATTCCCCGGCACTAACTGCGACTATGATACGGCTCGTGCCTTCCGACGCGCGGGAGCACAAGTTGAGAGTACCGTTTTCTGTAATTTGGATGCCACAGCCATACGAGACTCTATCCAGCAGATGAAAGAGCATCTGCAACGATGCCATATATTCGTACTCAGCGGAGGTTTCTCGGCCGGTGATGAGCCAGACGGAAGTGGAAAATTTATTGCGAACGTACTCAACAATCAGGAGATTGCAGAGCAGATACACGCTCTTATCGACCGCGGAGGATTGATTTTAGGAATCTGCAACGGATTCCAAGCTCTGGTAAAATCAGGTTTACTACCGTACGGCCGTTTGGGACAAGTCACAGCACAGTCGCCCACACTTTTCCGCAACGACATCAATCGCCATATCTCGCAGATTGTCACGACACGTGTAGCATCCACCAGTTCACCTTGGATGAGAGGTTTCTCCATAGGAGAACTTCACAGTATTGCGGTAAGCCACGGAGAGGGAAAATTTGTTATAAACGAAACACTTGCCAAACAACTCTTCGAAAAAGGACAAGTCGCCTTCCAATATGCCGATGATTGTGGTAATGCAACCGTCCAGGCGCCCTACAACCCCAATGGATCCTTCTATGCCATCGAAGGTATTTTGTCGGAAAACGGCCAAATCTTAGGAAAGATGGGGCACACCGAGCGCTACGAAGAGCAACTTTTCAAGAATATCACAGGGCAAAAACGTCAACCGCTCTTTGAGAATGCGGTATCTTATTTCCGGAAATTATAATTAAAAAATTAATATACACTCAATCAATAAAACAATTGCAACTTATGAAACAGCTCGAAATGCTTTACGAAGGTAAGGCGAAACAGGTATTCCGCACAGATGACGACGATGTGATTTTGATGCACTACAAGGATGCCGCCACAGCTTTCAACAATATCAAGAAGGCAACCATCGAGGGCAAGGGCGTCCTAAACAACAAGATTTCGACTATCATCTTCGGTTATCTGAAGGCAGCAGGGATTCCCACGCACTACATTGAAACAATCAATGACCGTGATCAACTTTGCCGTCGAGTAAAGATTATCCCATTGGAGGTAATCGTGCGCAACATCGTAGCCGGTTCCATGGCAAAACGTTTGGGTCTTGAAGAGGGTCTGAAACCCCAAAACACCATCTACGACATCTGCTACAAATGCGATGAGTTGGGTGACCCTCTTATTAACGACCACCATGCGGTAGCCTTAGGTGTAGTGACCTACGATGAGTTGAAACAGATATATGACTTGACCGAGCAAATTAACAAGGTCCTCACCTCACTATTTGACCGGATGAACATTACCTTGGTCGACTTCAAGATTGAGTTTGGTCGCACATCGGATGGTCAGATTGTATTGGCCGACGAGGTTTCGCCCGATACTTGCCGTCTGTGGGACAAATCGACCAACGAGAAACTCGACAAGGATCGTTTCCGCCGAGACCTGGGTCGTGTTCGCGAGGCTTACGAGGAGATTTACGCACGTCTCAAGGCTCTCGAGTAGACCGATAGTTATAACATCGAACCAAGTGATCGAGAATATTGCTGGTCACTTGGTTCGATACATTCGCATTTAAAACAGAAACGATGAAATACGAATCGGAGAATATGCCATTTGATTCCCTGCACGAGGAGTGTGGTGTCTTTGGTGTCTACGGAGTCGATGCAGCCCCTGAGTTAGTCTACTATGGGTTGCATGCTTTGCAGCATCGGGGGCAAGAAGCTTGTGGTATTGTCAGCATGAGTGACGAAGGTCTCTGCTCTGTCAAAGGAGAAGGGTTAGTTACCGAAGTCTTCAATGGAGACAACCTGCAAGTGTTGCACGGGAAGATGGCTATCGGACATGTGCGTTACTCGACAGCCGGTGGCGGTGGTCGGGAGAATGTACAGCCTTTTGTTTTTCACCACCACACCGGCAACTTTGCTTTGGCCCACAATGGGAACTTGGTAAACTCCAGCGAATTGGTACGATACCTCGAAGATAAGGGGAGTCTGTTTCATTCTACCTCCGACAGCGAGATTCTGGCCCACTTAATTAAGAAGGAGCATAGCTCGGAGCACCGCATATTTGCCATCATCGATGCTTTGAACATGCTTGAGGGAGGTTTTGCTTTCCTCATCATGACTGAGAATCGTATCTATGCCTGTCGCGACAAATATGGGTTACGCCCACTCTCTATCGGACGACTTAATGGTGGATGGGTGATCAGTTCCGAGACCTGTGCCTTGGATATTGTGGGTGCGGAATTTGTACGTGATGTTAATCCCGGAGAGATTGTCACCATCGACCACAACGGACTGAGAAGCAGAGACTACTCGATGTATAAGCGCAATTGCATGTGTGCCATGGAGTATATCTACTTCGCCCGTCCCGACAGTGACATTGAGTGTTGCAATGTTCACGCCTTCCGCAAGGAGACGGGACGGTTGCTCTATCAAGAGTCTCCAGCAGATGCCGATGTAGTTATTGGGGTACCTGACTCCAGTTTGTCTGCGGCTATTGGCTTTGCAGAGGCAAGTGGCATTCCTTACGAAATGGGGTTGATAAAAAACCGTTACATCGGACGCACTTTTATACAACCATCGCAAGCCATGCGGGAGAAAGGTGTCAAAATGAAGTTGTCTGCCGTACGTTCGCTCGTTTCAGGCAAACGTGTAGCACTCATTGATGATTCGATTGTTCGTGGCACTACCTCACTACGTATTGTAAGATTGTTGCGTGCTGCGGGAGCTAAGGAGATACATGTGCGTATCGCATCTCCCAAAATGACGCATCCTTGTTTTTACGGCATCGACACAGCTACTTTCGACCAACTTATCGGTTCTCGTTGTTCGGTCGATGAGATTCGCAAGACCATTGAAGCCGACACACTCGCTTTCCTATCAGAGCGAGCCTTGCTACAAGCCGGCAATCGCAAAGAGATGTGTATGGCCTGCTTTACAGGGCACTACCCCACAGCTCTCTACGAACATACTGCTGAGATTAAGAACAACAAAGCTAAAAAACAATGAGAGCCTCTTCTATCGAAGAGCTCTCTGGATTGAACGAAAAGAAATCAAGAAACGATATGGCAGAAAGTTATGAAAAGGCCGGAGTAAATCTGGAAGCAGGTTACGAGGTCGTTCGACGTATCAAAAAACATGTCGCCTCGACATCCCGACTTGGTGTCATGGGAAACATCGGTGCTTTCGGAGGCATGTTCGATTTGGCATCACTGCAAGTGAAAGAGCCCATATTAGTCAGTGGTACTGACGGTGTTGGCACAAAACTAAAATTGGCTTTTGCTATCGACAAACACGACACAATCGGTATCGATGCCGTTGCTATGTGTGTCAACGATGTGTTGGCACAAGGAGCAGAGCCTCTATTTTTCCTTGATTATGTAGCAGTTGGGCACAATGAACCGGTAAAGATTGAGGGCATTGTCAGTGGCGTAGCTGAGGGATGCCGTCAGGCAGGATGTGCCTTAATCGGAGGTGAGACGGCAGAGATGCCGGGTATGTACGAAGCGGGCGAGTACGATATCGCGGGCTTCACAGTAGGTGTCGTAGAGCGTAGCAAGCTCATCGACGGGAAGAAAGTTGCCGTCGGAGACGCTTTGGTTGGCGTTGCCTCAACGGGGGTACACTCCAATGGATTCTCGTTGGTACGGAAAATCATTGCCGACAATGCACTCGACCTCAACAAGGTCTATCCCGAATTGAGCACACGCACCTTAGGAGAGGTGTTGTTGACACCTACACAAATCTACGTACGTCCTGTGCTCGAAGTGATACGCCATTGCGATGTACACGGCATCAGCCATATCACCGGTGGCGGATTCGACGAAAACATTCCTCGCATCCTTCAGGAGGGACAAGGAATTGCCATCGAAGAGGGCTCGTGGGAGATACTACCCATCTTCCGTTTCTTGGAGAAGTATGGAAAAATCAACCACCGCGAGATGTTCAACATCTTCAACATGGGTATCGGCATGGTCATCGCACTCGATGCAACAGAGGCATCAAAGGCTGTAGAGTTACTCCATACTGCCGGATTACAAGCCTCTGTCATCGGCCATATCACCAATCAGGAGGGTGTTGTCATCCAATAGTGAACTATGACACGCATCGCAATATTTGCAAGTGGAACCGGTAGCAATTTCGAAGCGATAACCCTTGCTTGTCATCAGGGAATTATCGCAGCCGAAGTGGTACTGCTCGTTTGTGACAATAGTGATGCTGAGGTCATTGAACGCGCGCACAAACTCGGTGTGGCATGTTTTGTATTTAACCCCAAGCTCTATGGCTCAAAACAACTGTACGAAACCCGTATCGTTGAAGAGTTGCATCATTGGCAGGTAGACCTCATCTGTTTGGCGGGGTATATGCGCATCGTGTCATCTACCCTATTGGAAGCATTCAAGGGTGCTATTCTCAACATACACCCTTCGCTACTTCCTTCGTTTAAGGGGCGACAAGCCATTGCACAAGCCTTGTCGTATGGCGTGAAGGTGTTTGGCGCGACGGTTCATTGGGTAGATGCTTCCATAGATGGAGGGGAGATTGTAGGACAACGAGCCTTTACATACGAAGGAACTGATCTGTCTGAGGTTGAGAGCCTTATGCACGCCACAGAACATATCCTATATGTAGAAACGATTCAAAAATTGATAAACAAAAGAGACAAATAAGATAGCATGAGAGCATTAATAAGCGTAAGCGATAAGACGGGGGTCGTCGATTTCGCTCGGAATCTCAAAAAGTTAGGTTGGGAGATTATTGCCACAGGTGGCACCATGAAGTTGTTGAAGGAGAACCATGTCGATGTACTAAACATCAGCGACATCACTGGATTCCCCGAGATTTGCGATGGTCGCGTGAAGACACTCCATCCTGCCGTACACGGAGGATTGTTGGCTCGCCGCGATGTGCCGGAGCATGTTCAAGCGCTCAAACAGAATCACATCGAATTCATCGACATGGTCTGTGTCAATCTCTACCCATTTCGTCAGACCATAGCCAAAGCGGATGTTACAATGGCCGATGCTATTGAGAATATCGATATCGGGGGGCCGTCAATGTTGCGCAGTGCAGCAAAGAACTTCCGCGATGTCACTGTAGTGTGCGATCCGGCTGACTACAGCCGCATCATTGATGAGATTTCACAGCAAGGAAACACCACTCTTGAAACTCGGCTTCAACTCTCAGCCAAGGCATACACCCATACAGCTGAGTACGATACGATGATTGCCACCTACATGCGTGCGCAGGCTCACCTTCCTCAGAAACTTTTCCTGGAATTCGACCACGTACAATCACTGCGCTATGGTGAAAATCCCCATCAGACAGCCGATTTCTACCGTTCGGCAGATGTGGTGCCGTACTCATTGGCACATGCTCGTCAATTAAATGGCAAAGAGCTATCTTACAATAACATACAAGACGCAAACGCTGCACTCAATATCGTACGCGAGTTCAGCGAGCCATTTTGTGTCGGGCTCAAACACATGAACCCTTGTGGTGCTGCAATTGGTGCAGATATCGCTGAAGCTTGGAAGAAGGCATACGAAGCCGACACCGTCTCTATCTTTGGCGGCATTGTTGCTGTGAATCGCGAATTGACTCGCGAAGTCGCCGAACAGATGAAGCCTATCTTCTTGGAAATTATCATGGCGCCCAAGTTCTCAGAAGGAGCCTTGGAGGTACTTTGCACGAAGAAAAATCTGCGATTGCTGGAGATTGATATGTCGCAGAGCGATATCCGCCCAAAACAGTATGTAAGTGTCAACGGAGGATTGCTTGTGCAACAACTCGATGTCGAGACTCGCGAAGTTGAATCTACAATGACCGTTACTAAAGTACAACCTACCGCATCGCAACTCACCGACTTAAATTTTGCATGGCGCATTGTAAAGCATGTAAAATCGAATGCCATTGTGGTTGTACGTAATGGGCAGACGCTTGGCATCGGTGCGGGACAGATGAATCGGATTGGTTCCGCAGAGATTGCGCTCAAGGAGGCACAACAACAAGGTGCCACACAGGAGTTGGTTCTTGCATCCGATGGATTCTTCCCATTCGATGATTGTGTGACATTGGCCGCAAAACAGGGAGTACGTGCCATCGTGCAACCTGGCGGTTCCGTGCGAGATGAAGATTCTATCCGCAAGGCCGATGAGACAGGCATCGCGATGCTCTTCACGGGTATGCGGCACTTCAAACATTAAACCAATACAACATGAAGATACTCGTTATAGGCAGTGGCGGTCGTGAGCATGCTATCGTAGATGCTATTGCTCGTACGTCGCAAGTCGAACAGATTTACTGTGCACCTGGAAATGCCGGTATAGCTGCCCAAGCTACTTGTGTACCTATTCGCGATACGGAGGTCGAGGCGTTGCGAGACTTTGCGTTGGAGCACCTTATTGACCTGACCGTCGTAGGACCTG
This sequence comes from uncultured Alistipes sp., assembly GCA_964445055.1. Lineage (GTDB taxonomy): Bacteria > Bacteroidota > Bacteroidia > Bacteroidales > Rikenellaceae > Alistipes. The sequence goes on along the minus strand of CAYUJP010000004.1, from coordinate 4,624 downwards.
AATCCTCCTTAGCAGCAGGTGTTGTCGACACCTTTCGACGCGCCGGATTGCGCATATTCGGCCCTACCCAAGCAGCCGCACGCATCGAGTCCTCGAAAGAGTTTGCCAAGGAGTTGATGAGTCGCCACAACATCCCAACCGCACGATTTCGTTCCTTTTCGTCATACGACGAGGCTCGCACCTATGTCCTTGCCCACCCACTTCCCGCTGTACTGAAGTACGATGGTCTGGCTGCAGGAAAAGGAGTTGTCATCGCAGAGAGTTACGAGCAGGCTGATGAGGCGTTGCGCGACATGCTGCTGGAGGATAAGTTTGGCCGAGGCAAAGTGGTAGTTGAAGAGTATCTGGAGGGGCCCGAGTTCTCTTTCATGTGTTTTGTCAGTCACCACCAGGTCTATCCGATGGTGTTGGCACAAGACCACAAGCGTGCCTACGATGGGGACGAAGGTCCGAATACAGGGGGGATGGGAGCCTATTCGCCCCTTCCTTTTCTCTCTGCAGAGGATGAGTCATATGCATTGCAACAGATTATGCAACCGACAGCAGATGCACTTTGTGAAGAGGGCTGTCCCTTTACAGGGGTGCTTTACGGAGGTCTCATGAAAACGTCCGTCGGCATCAAAGTCATTGAGTTCAATGCCCGATTCGGCGATCCCGAGACAGAAGTAGTATTACCTCGTTTGCAGAGCGACATTGTCGACATCTTTGCCTCTATTGCTGAGGGCAAAGCGCTGACATCCACTCCAACATGGGACGATTGTGCCACTGTGGGTATTGTTCTTGCATCAAAAGGATATCCCGGCAACTATGCAAAGGGGTATCCCATTGAGGGTGTCGACCAAGTAGACGGTGCCGTATACCACATGGGGACAGCTCGTCACGAAGGCAAACTAATCACAGCAGGAGGGCGTGTCGCCATCGTCGTATGCAAAGCCACAAACCTAGAACAGGCGCTACAGAAATGCAACACCGAGATTGAAAAGATTCAGTGTGACCATCTATTTCATCGAACAGACATTGGCGCTAAAGCACACCTATGTGTAGGTGCCAATTCCACAAACAGATAAAACTATGGCAACAATCATCAGTGGAAAGGAGCTATCGGCAACGCTCAAGTCCGAAATGGCAACACGGGTAGCACAGTTCCCCGCGACCTACGGCAGAGTGCCTCACCTTGCTGTGATACTCGTTGGTGAGAATCCTGCGAGTGTTTCGTATGTCACCGGCAAAGCCAAGGCTTCAGCAGAAGTGGGTATTCGGAACACCACGATACGTCGTCCTGCAACTATCAGCGAAGAGGAGTTGCTACAACTCATTCATACGCTGAACGAGGATGTCACAGTCGATGGAATTCTCGTACAACTTCCACTCCCGAAGCATATCAACGAAGACCACATCATCGCTGCCATACGCTGCGAGAAAGATGTGGACGGATTTCATCCTCGAAATGTAGCAAATCTATGGCTAAAGCAACCTTGCACTCTTCCTTGTACCCCCAAGGGTATCCTTAAAATGCTACAACGCGCAGGAGTGGAGATTGCAGGAAAACGAGCCGTAGTTGTGGGCCGTAGCAACATCGTAGGTCTGCCCGTAAGCAAACTGCTCATCGATGCCAATGCCACTGTAACCATCGCACACAGTCGCACACAAGAGTTGGCAAAGGTCACGCGCGAAGCCGACATCCTTGTGGTGGCCATTGGCCGTCCGCGATTCGTTACAGCTGACATGGTGAAACCAGGAGCCGTAGTGATTGATGTCGGAGTCAACCGCGATCCCGAGAGTGGTAAGCTCTGCGGTGATGTTGACTTTGCCAATGTTGAACCTATTGCCTCTGTCATTACGCCCGTTCCGGGAGGTGTCGGCCCTATGACAATTACCTGTCTCATGGAAAACACCATCGAGTGCTTTCTCTCACAACAACAAAAATAGGTAGTTGCATCTCATCAAGCGAGGAGGAGTGCCAATGAGTCGGTATTCCTCCTCGTCTTTTGTCACCGCGAGAGATAGGCCAAGACAAAATCTCAGAATATCTTCCTACTTATGGCGCAACACCTCCGGTAGTGCCAACGAAATTCGCGTGCTACTGGCGATAGCACCGAGTAAAGCCAAGCACGCGGCCACACAGAAGGCGTAGTGGGTTCCCCTATTTGGACTAAGGTGAAATAGCAATGCAACAAAGGCTGCCCCCGTTGTTTGGCCCAGCAAACGCGCAGTAGCCAGCATACCACTCGCCGAACCGCTACGTTGGGGTGGTGCCGAAGCAATGAGGATACTGTTATTAGGCGATTGAAATAGTCCGAACCCTGCGCCACACAACATAAAACGACACACGATAGCTCCTGCCGTCGGATGAGCAGGAAGCAACACCAAAGAGAAGAGCCCTACCGACAGAAGAGCCAGACCCATGCCCCCTAATATTCCAGCGTGCACCCGTTCAACCAACCATCCAGCCAACGGTGCCACCACGACAATAATGGCGGGCCAAGCCGTCAATAACAGTCCGGTTTGTATCTCTCCATAGCCAAGATTATGTTGCAAGAAGAATGGCAAAGCGACCATCGCCAGCATTTGAGCCATGTAAGAACATACGGAGGTGCAGAGCGACAGCGAGAAGATGGGGATACGCAACAAATCGAAAGGAAGAATCGGAAAAGGTTTCTTCAATTGGCCTCGAATAAATACATACCCTATCAGAAGGCTCAATAGGAGTACACCCAATGCTATTTTCAATTCTATGCCATGCGAATAACCCTCTATGGAGGCTATCAGGAGGCCAAACATCAATCCATTGAGCATTCCATCGCGCCAATCGAAATGTGCTCGAGTTTTCATCGGGTTGTGTGGCAGAAATTTGAGACTCAGCATGATGGCGACAACACCAATAGGGATGTTTATGAAAAAGAGCCAATGCCACGAAGTCATGGAGAGTACCGCAGCTGCTACAGAAGGACCTGCCACAGACATAATAGCCACTACCGTAGCATTGATGCCCATACCTCGACCTAATTGTTTGCGGGGATAGATTGTTCGTATCAGCGATGTGTTTACGCTGACAACAGCCGAGCAACCCACCCCCTGTAGTGCACGCATCACAATCAACGTCACCAACGTGTCGGCATAAGCACATCCCAACGAGGCTACAGTAAACAGCGACAACCCCACAACATAGATATTTCGATACCCCCAGATATCACCCAAAGTAGAGAAGGTAAGTAGCGAAACAATCGTTGCCAACTGATATGCATTCACAGCCCAAATTGAATCTGCAGGCGAGATTTGTAGTTCACGTGCCATAGTAGGCAGAGCGACATTTACAATCGTACCATCGAGGACGGATAGCGAGACACCAAAGGTCACAGCCAAGATTGCCCAAAGTCGCCGAGGCATCGCCAACCCATTCCATGTACACTCGTTTGCTGCTACATCCATTTTTTCGAGAATTCGACGGGCAAAATTACAATTTTCACCAAAGATTTCTCATCCACCATCTGTAAAATCAAAGCCCTTCCATCGACTTCATCGATGGGTATTTCTCCATGCAGCTTGACGATTGCACCAAAAGATATTTAAAATCAATCTGTTACACGACGACTGCGAAACTACTCTTTAAGGCTGAAATAGAGACAGATGCTACGACTGCACAACGAGCCAAGTTGTGATGTAATCATACATCTGTTGAAACACGACCGATTTCTATGTATATCATCTGCACGACTATATCAAGGCTATCACAATTTGGATTCAGTGGCGGTTTTTTCTCTATATAAATTTTTAATATTACGGAGCTTTGCTTAATTTTGAATCCGAAATCAAATACCATGTCACAAGAATCCCAAAATTCGGCTACGCGCAATCGCAATACTTATGTCGCTCTGACCGATTCAGGAGCAAATGTTCCTCCCCAGGCCGTCGAACTTGAGGAGGCCGTGTTAGGTGCATTGATGCTCGAACGTGATTCTATCATCACGGTCCAAGAGTTTCTCACCCCCGAAACATTCTACACCCAAGAGCACCAAATTATTTTTAAAGCTATCAGCGACCTCGCAAACGAGCTCAAACCCATAGACCTTTACACTGTCACCGAACGTCTTCGCGTTCAGAAGGAGTTGAAGAAGGTCGGTGGAGCAACCTATCTGGCACAACTCACACAAAAAGTTGGTTCGGCTGCTAATATCGAGTTCCACGCCAAGATTGTAGCTCAGAAATATGTACAGCGCGAGTTGATTCGTTCGGCAACGGAGATACAACGTCGTTCATACGACGAGGCAACCGATGTCACCGATTTGATTGGCTTCGCCGAACAAGAGATCTTCAAGGTTGCAGACGGTCATGTAAAACGTTCTGTACAAGAGGCTCGCGATGTCTTAAAAGCGACACTCACCCAAATTGAAGAAAACGCCAAAAACAAGAATGCTTTCAGTGGAGTTCCTTCCGGTTTCATAGCTTTGGATCGCGTCACCTTGGGATGGCAAAACTCCGATTTGGTCATCATAGCTGCACGTCCATCTATGGGTAAGACGGCCTTCACCCTGACAATGGCACGCAACATGGCGGTAGAATACGATCAGCCCGTGGCTTTCTTCTCTTTGGAGATGCCGGCACAACAGTTGATGATGCGTTTGGT
>CAYUJP010000003.1:11345-39570 GCA_964445055.1 uncultured Alistipes sp. | reverse complement strand
CAATCAAAAGAGGGGCAACACAATGTTGTCCCTCTTTTGTGTCTCTTTCCCGATAGTCTCATTAGGGCGCTGCAACAAAGGTCTTCTCCAACAGTGCTTGCAGGGTATCAGGATTGTTGGTGGTGATAAAATCGACACCCATAGCGATGCAGTTCAACATCTCTTGTTGTGCATCAACCGTCCATGTATTCACTACCATATTGTTGTCGTGAGCCTCTTTGACCCACTCCGGCTTCCCTGTCAGTACGCTATATTTGTAATCTATTCCCTTGATCCGGTCTTTTGCCACCGATGCCGGCGCCAAATCACCATTCAGATATTGAACCATAGCATCCGGTTGTGCCGCAGCGATACGTTTACACGTTGCATAATCAAATGCTATGTACTCCACTCGCGATGCCAACCCCTTGGCTTGTACTGCAGCAACAACAGCATCAGCTGCACGCTGGTCATTCGTACTTGAAGTATGATTTTTTATCTCTATGATTAATTTTGTCTGCGATGTTGATGCAACTACCATATCCAAGAAATCATCCAACGTCGGCACTTTTTCCCCGTTGCTCAACGTAACATTCTGTATATCGGTATATGCGGTATCTTCTATCACATGGCTATCGTTTGGCAATGTTTTATCGTGGTTGACCACCAATTTTCCGTCTGTGGTAATCCACACATCGAACTCTGAGCCATAGACACCCAATGCTTGAGCTTTGCTCAATGAAGCGCGTGAATTTTCCGAAGCTCCATCGACATGGTAACCACGATGAGCTATCACTTGCGGTTTTGTCAATGCAGCAGGGGCCGTTGAAAAATTCAATGTTGTGACACCCAATGGATACTCCACTGTGCCGCGCAACAGAATCATGCGGTAAGTTCCCGATGTAAAGTCTGCAGGTATTACCAAAGTTGCCGAATCGTTAGTAACCGCAAGGTCATAGAGATTCGATGTACTCCCCGTCAATGTTTCAAAGCGGACTTTATCACCGGATGCAAATCCTTTTCCATAAAGAGTGTAGCGATACTGAGGTCCCACCTCACACCCTGACAGATAAAGCAAATCGGATATCTCTACCGTCGATGGTGTCTGCTCACGCCGAACTGCCTCCCAAAGGCTCTTCACAGCATCAGCATCCAACGGATCATTGTACACACGAGCAATTGCCACATCGCCCTTCCATGCACTTTGTCCGGTTGTCGGACTCGAATCGACCCCCACACCAAACCAATAACTTGTCGTTTTAGTAGGAGGCACAAAATCGCCCACAGCCGCAACCGTGCCCTTCAACTCACCATCGACATAGATGTAAGATTTCCCTTCCGACTTATTCCATACACCGACAACGTGGTAGTAGCGTCCGGCCTCAGGCGTAATTCCACTCTTTGTCCAAATCCAATTAGATTTTCCGGTTGTGCTCACATTGGGGAGGAACGTCAGTTCAGTGCCTCGCTCTGCTTTTGTAATCAGAAAGCCCGTGCCTCCCGATGACATAGCACTAAACATTTTCCACTCAGACTCACCTGTAGATTGCTCATCACACTTGAAAAGCACCTCCAATGTATGTCCGTCTGCCAGACCATCGATGAAATGTTGGTCTGCCGAATAGTCCGCCTTATAGAAACCTTCACTAACTGTCGTTCCGGGTTCGTGATTAAAATGAGATACAAACCGCTCATACACACTATTGTAATAGGTCATCATCGCCGACCCAGCAAGTGTTGTAACAGGGACTGCCGAAGCCGATACATCGGATGCTGTACCATCTTGATTAAACACAATATCCAACAAATCTGCTTTGGGCGTAGTCAACACTATCTCAGGTTCGTCAGACAGAGGTAATTGATTGATTGTCACATTGACCGATTGCGTTGCATCCTCTTTACATGTAAATGTCACTACAGCTGTGCGAGCAACTTGTGCAGTATTCTCTGCAACACTCAACACAAGTCGCTTCCCGGTGAGAGTCTTCTCGGTAATCCACGTAACCTGTTCGCTATGCGATGGTTGGGCAATATTATAGGTCCACGTCCCATTACACGTTACCGCGAAAGTCACATCGCCCCCTATAGCGGCTATATCATCTACCACCGATGGAGATACACTCAATGTGTAACGCTTCGAATCATCATCGTCACTGCTCGAACAAGCAAACAAGCACGACACCATACACAATAGTGCACTTACTCTTAGAAAAAGTCGTTTCTTTCCACTCATGATCATTTATCTATTTTTAGGTTGATACTTGATAGCGCGTCTACAAATATAGGTAAAATAGCACAAAATAGGCCTCTCCTTAGACTTTTTATTTGGAATTTGGTGCCATTCTTCGTACGTTTGTATTGTACAAACGTTATTATACTCTCACAAACAATGAAACGATTTTTTTATTTTGTTCTAATTCTCTTTACTTGGACATTGGCAGGATGTGAGGAGGAGGATGCAGCGCTGACGTTTACTGTCGAACACAATTCCAACCCGGAAGCTATTCAGGTCGAGTATTACTCTCCCGACCCATCATGTGTCCCCAAATATTATTACATTGTTGTCGGCAAGCAAGGCGGAGAACTCGAATTGAGATGCACCAACTTTCAGTCTATCGGCATAGATGCACAACAGCCCCAACCTAACGAGAATTGTGCATATAACTTCTCCGTAACCGGGAACCTACTTCGATTACATTTTGACGAGATAGCATCTGGCGAAAACCGAGAATACTCCTATGACACCGTCTGCATCATTGCAACAAACAATGGAAAGGAGTACTCCACGACCCTAAACATCGAGCGATTAGACTAATCACCGGACGTTCATCAATAAAAAACAAGGCCAAGATACCTCTCTATAATAGAAGGTATCTTGGCCTTAACTTTTTCTTAAAATGCTACTTTATGTCAATCAGGTGTGACTCCTCGGTCTTTGCTTTGGGTTCTTTCTTAGGCAGTACTATTGTCAATACCCCATTCTCCGCCTTAGCCGAGATTTTCTCTCGGTCGATATCATCAGGCAGTGTAAAACGCTGCTGGAATGACGTATAAGAAAACTCTCTACGCAAGTAGACAGGATTCTGTGTGTCTGTCGTAGTATTCTCATCAGGAGTCTGCTTTTCGTTACGCTTTTCTAATGAGATGAGCAACTCGTTGTCTTCGGTCACCTTCACCTTAAAATCATCTCGCGTCGTTCCCGGAGCAGCTATCTCTACACAAAACTCATTCCCCTTCTCGACAATGTTCATAGCAGGGACCGAGGTATGCTTATGCTGCATGTTCATCCAATCATCACCGAAGAACTCGTTAAACAAATTCGGTAACCAATTTTGATTTCTTACTACAGGTGTCATAATTCAATCCTCCTAAAGTTTTTTTGTTTTACATTCATTCTCTTAAGCCCTCCATAGGAGAGCTTTCGAACAGATGATTGGACAAACAACGTGCCAACTTTTCCCATAGACATTTTGGCAAGTAAAGTGGAAAATTTTACATGACGTAGCGACAGAGTTCGTCATCTTGACACTGACAAATCGGGTCATACAACAAAAAGTGGAGAGTTTTACAACCCTCCACTCAAGATATAGATACCTATATGTAGACTATTTCGCGAAACCTTTGCCAATAGCAAGGAAATCATCAGCCTTGAGTGCTGCACCTCCAATCAGACCGCCATCAACATCCTCTTTAGCGAAGATTTCCGTAGCATTCGAAGGCTTGCAAGAACCGCCATACAAGATAGGACACTCCGCAGCAGCGGCACCAAACTTCTCAGCCAACACCTTACGGATGTAAGCATGAATCTCTTGTGCCTGGTCAGCGGTTGCTGTCTTACCTGTACCAATAGCCCATACCGGCTCATAAGCAACTACCAGATTAGCAAACTGCTCGGCTGTGAGGTTGTAAACAACCTCTTCAATCTGAGATTTCACAACATCGAAGTGCTTTCCTGCTTCGCGCTCCTCAAGATTCTCTCCTACGCAGTAGATAGGCGTCAATCCGTTAGCGTATGCTTGAGCCATCTTCTTGTTCAACGTTTCCGATGTCTCTCCGTAATATTGGCGACGCTCGGAGTGACCCAAAATTACATACTTGCAACCCAAAGCCGCAATCATCTGAGCTGCCACCTCACCGGTATAGGCACCCTTCGACTCTGCAGCACAATTCTGAGCACCCACAGCGATATCCGAGCCTTTAACACTCTCTACCACTTGCGATAGATGGGTAAATGGAGGACATACGATGAAATTAACGCTTGGGCAAACGTTACCACGTCCGCTAACAACGGCCTTAGCTAATTCAACACCCTCGGCAGGAAGCGTATTCATCTTCCAATTGCCTGCTACAATTTTCTTTCTCATTCTGTTTTCTATCTTTTTTATTTGTAGAATTTATAGTATCACTATTTTTGCTCATCGCTTGCGCACCACGCACGTACCTCATCCATCGACGGGGCTTTCAATCCCAACTTGTTTTTCTTATTAAAGCCACATAAATCGTTGAAAAATTTACCAGGTGCAAGTTTTTTCATCGATTCAACGGTCAAATAGCCCATTTTTTGAATCACCGGAATCCATTCTGACGGCACACCTATCGCTAAATAGGCCTCATCGGCATCGCGTTGCACCTTCTTTTCCGGACGCATCTGCGGGAAGAACAGCACATCCTGAATGGAGGTCTGACCCGTCAAGAACATCGTAAGTCGGTCTATTCCTATGCCCATACCCGAGCACGATGGCATTCCATACTCCAAAGCGCGTACGAAATCCATGTCTATATACATAGCCTCATCATCGCCCTTCTCCGACAAACGAAGTTGCTCTTGGAACCGTTCCAACTGATCAATAGGATCGTTTAACTCCGAATAAGCGTTACACAACTCCTTACCATTGACAAAGAGTTCGAATCGCTCCGTTAAGTCGGCATTGTTGCGATGACGTTTGCACAAAGGTGACATCTCAATAGGATAGTCGCAAACAAAGGTGGGCTGAATTAGCTCCTCCTCACAATATTGTCCGAATATTGCATCAATAAGTTTGCCCTTCCCCATAGTGTCATCAATCTCCACATTGAGTCGTGCACATGCTGCGCGCAACTGTTCCTCGCTTTGACCTGTGATGTCGTATCCCGTCTTCTCGCGAATGGCATCTGTCATTGTCAATCTGCGGAATGGGGCCTTGAATGAGATGGTTCTTCCGTCTATTTCAACGTCAGTAGTTCCGTTAGCAGCTAATGCGACATGCTCCAACATTTGCTCCGTAAACTCCATCATCCAGAGATAATCCTTATAGGCCACATAAATCTCCATGCAAGTGAACTCCGGGTTGTGAGTACGGTCCATCCCTTCATTGCGGAAATTTTTACCGAACTCATAGACTCCATTAAATCCACCAACAATCAACTTCTTCAGATACAACTCCGTGGCAATACGCAAGTAAAGGTCTATGTCGAGTGAATTGTGGTGTGTGACGAATGGTCTTGCCGATGCACCACCAGGGATAGGTTGCAGAATGGGTGTCTCCACCTCAAGGTATCCTCTATCGTTGAAGAAGGCACGCATGGCCGCCATGATTTTTGAGCGCTTCACAAATACATCACGCACCTGAGGATTCACCACTAAATCGACGTAACGTTGCCGATAGCGCACTTCGGGATCCGTAAAAGCATCGAATGTTTGTCCGTCCTTCTCCTTTACAATAGGTAGAGGTCTGAGCGATTTAGATATGAGCGTAAATTTTTGACAATGTACCGAAAGTTCCCCTGTCTTCGTTACGAATGCAAAACCTTCAACACCTACAAAATCGCCGATATCCAGCAATTTTTTGAATACGGTATTATATAAGGTGGGATCTCCCTCCGGACAAATATCGTCCCGACGAATGTAGACTTGGATACGACCTGAATGGTCCTGTAACTCAAAGAACGAAGCACTTCCCATGATGCGTCGAGACATAATACGTCCTGCAATACGCACATTCTGATAGTTGGCCTGCTCTTCGCTGTAATTCGAAGCTATTTCCGCAGCGGTTGCCGTTACCTCGAACCGTTCAGCCGGATACGGATTTATACCCAACTCACGCAGAGAGGCAAGCGACTGACGGCGCAATTGTTCTTGTTCACTAAGTTCAATCGACATGTTCATCCTTTTTATAATATCTCTTCAAGTGCACAAAAGTAGTGAAAAAAGAGAGAATTAACAATTCTTTTCACTTACCATGGCCACCCTCTACCAACTTAATGGGCCCGCAATTGCAGTTTCGGCAGGTTTCAACAACTATTGTAATAAAAGAGGGAAGGTAACACTTTCGAAACAAATAAAAAGATTACGAAACGCTAAATAAATCCTGCTTTTTCTTTTCGAAAGCCAAAGACTTTTGTATTTTTGTCTTCCGGTTTCGTTACCCCAATAGGGAAGAGACCTACAGAACATTAAACTATTTACGATGAAGCAAGCCTATGTTTTAGGGTTGGACTACGGAACGGATTCTGCTCGCGCGTTGTTGATTGATGCCCATAGCGGCAAGGAGATTGATAGCGAGGTATCGGCCTATACACGCTGGAGTAAGGGGCTTTACTGCAATCCCTCTATCAACCAGTTTCGACAACACCCGTTGGACTATCTTGAATCCCTCAAGCAAGTTGTATGTGCCATAACCTCTCGAAATCGAGAACTTGTTCCATCTATCGTAGCCATTGCCATCGACTCCACGGGGAGCACTCCTTGTTTAATTGATCAACAGGGGAAACCTCTCGCTCTGCATGAGGAGTATGCCTCGTGTCCTGAAGCCATGTTTGTCCTATGGAAGGACCACACCGGACAAAAAGAAGCCGACTTAATCAATGAGGCATGTTCTCGTGCCGAGGTCAACTATTCGAGTCACTCCGGATACACCTACTCCGCGGAATGCTTTTGGGCAAAGGTTCTGCATCAGTTGCGTGTTTGCGCGCCTTTGCGCAAGGATGCATGGTCTGCGGTTGAATTGTGCGACTGGATTCCTGCGACATTGACAGGATGTCATGATGCTTCGGAGATTCGGATGGGTCATTGCGCATGTGGTGCAAAATGGATGTGGGCCGATGAGTGGGGCGGATTCCCCCCCGCCTCGTTTTTCAAAGAGATAGATCCCTTGTTACTGCCTATCTTGGAACATCTGCCCAAACAAAACTATGGGTGCGACAAGTCCGCCGGAGTGCTTTGTACGGAGTGGGCCGAAATATTGGGATTACGTCCGGGTATTCCTATCGGCGTTGGCAATATCGACTCTCATTCGGGAGCCGTCGGTGCAGGCGTACAAGAAGGGACCGCTGTACTCAACCTGGGTACTTCGGCATGCTACATGACTGTAATATCAAAGGATAAGATTGGAAATCGCGTTATTCCCGGAGTATTTGGGCAAGTTGACGGGTCAATACTTCCGGATATGGTCGGCTTTGAATCGGGGCTCTCGGCATTCGGTGATATCTATGCTTGGTTCAAGCGTTTGCTATGTTGGCCATTGCACAATATCGTATCACAAATAGAACAGATTGATTCCTCTACCCGAGAGTTAGTCATTACACAAACCGAAGAGCAGATTATGAACGTGCTGAACGCTGAAGCCGAGAAGATTGTTCTTACCTTAGAAACATCATCGGCTGTCGATTGGTTCAACGGACGACGTTCTCCTTTCACAAACGACACATTGTCAGGGATGCTCAGTGGATTAAAATTGTCGACAACAGCGCCCGAAGTCTACTACGCCTTAGTCGAAGCCACCGCTTTTGCAACTCGACGGATTCTCGACCATTTTGCCGAGAATGGAATTGAAATTGACCGTCTGATAGGCGTTGGGGGCATTGCACAAAAATCATCTTTTGTCATGCAACTACTCTCCGATGTTACCCAACGCCGCATTGATGTTTCAGAGTGTAAGCAGGCTTGTGCTATGGGCTCGGCCATACATGCAGCTACAGCCGCCGGCATCTATCGTACGGTAACGGAGGCACAACAAGCCATGTGTCAACCTGTCACTCGTTCCTATACGCCTAATTCGAACCGTTTTGCAATACTGAATCAACGCTATCAAAATTATCTGCGAGCAGGTAGCTTTATTGAAAACAATAAACAACAACGATAATAACAGTTACTACAAATGAATTTTTTCACCAATCCCCAGAGACGTAAATGGCTGATTGTGGCGACAATGCTCATTGCCATTATTTGCAACTATCTCGATCGACAACTGCTATCGATTCTCAAACCCGAAATTCTCGAGCACTTTGGAATCGGTGACTTAGAATACGCTTGGATTGTCAATGTATTCCTGATTTGCTATGCAATTATGTACCCCATATCCGGTATATTGGTCGACCGTTTTGGCTCAAAATCCGTAATGCTTGGAGGCATCATTGTATGGTCGTTGGCATGCATTGGAGGAGGCCTCTCCAATGAAATTTGGCAGTTTGCCATCTGTCGCGGTGTATTGGGATTGGCGGAACCCACCATTTTTGCAGGGCAGTTGGTTGCCGTAACGCTATGGTTCGAAAAGAGACAACGAGCAACAGCCAACAGTCTGTGTACAATTGGAGGCTCGCTCGGTGCTGTCATTGCTCCCATTGTGATTGCTTGGCTCATGCGATGGCTCACAGAGTGGCAGAATGTCTTCTTTATTGCAGGCTTTGTGGGTCTCGTCATTGCTCTTGTTTGGGTTGCCGTCTACAAAACACCTCCTCAGTATGTCCTTGAACAAACCATCGGTGTCGATGTGAAAACCGCAGATGGTAAAGAACAACCCATCTTTACATTGAGTGGATTACTGCGCACGCGCACGCTATGGGGTGCCTTCCTAATTCGATTGATTAGCGACCCGGTATGGTACTTCTGCTGCTTTTGGCTTCCCGGATACTTACGAGGAATGGGCGAAGCGCAACATCTCACCAACGAGCAGACTCTCGAAATGATTAAGTGGATTGGAGGTATACCCTACTTGATTGGTGCTATCGGAGGTATCGCCACATCCGTATGGTCCGACAACATGATAAAGAGAGGTCGTAATGCACTCTCATCAAGAAAGGTTATGATGATTACGATGGCTGTCATCGCTCCATTGTGTGCGACAATACCCCACATCGGAAATAGCATGAGTTTGCCTTTTGAGTGGCGCGTTGGTTTGGTCGTTGCCATTTTTAGTTTGGTAGCTATCATGTGTCTAAGTTGGCTCTATACGTTACCCGTTGTGTTGGCGGAGACCTTTCCTATCAAGAATGTTGCGAGTGTCATGGGCATTTGTTGCGGTGCCGGAGCACTTGGCAGCGTAGCATTTAACCAATTTGTCGGTTCTATACCTACCGATGCATGGTATCTGCTGTTTGCAGTCATGGGAACACTGCACCTCATTTCGGCCCTCGTCTTATGGAAGATGGTCAGACCGGAAACTCCCTCTAAATAACAAATATACACGATTATGAAAACGATTAAAGAGCCAGCAAGAGAACTTCCGGTACGTGCCGAAGTAGATGTTCTGGTTGTCGGAGGTGGTCCATCCGGCATTATGGCAGCCGAAGCTGCCGCGGGTGATAACCTAAAAGTAATGCTCATTGAGAGCCGTGGATTTTTGGGAGGTAACCTCACCATCGGGTTGCCTATTTTAGGTTTTCTTGGGCGTAAAGGAGATCAGATTATCAAGGGAGCTCCTCAACGATTCATCGATCGATTGAGAGCACGCAACGCAGCCAGCGAACACCGTCCTTGTAAGAATCACATGAGTCTGACCATCATCGATTCGGAGGAGGTAAAGCGCACTGCCCTTGAGATTATGGAGGAGAAAGGTGTCGAAGTGTTGATGTACACTTTCTTTAGCGATACACTTGTCGAAAATGGTGTGGTCAAGGGGGTCATTGTAGAGAGTAAAGCAGGGCGCGAGGCTATTCTTGCTCGTACGATCATTGATTGCACAGGCGATGCCGATGTTGCCTTTCGAGCCGGTGTAGAGTGTCACAAGGGTGACCAAGATGGAGGTATGCAACCCCCTACATTGATGTACAGCATGCGAAATGTAGATGTACAACAGCTGCGCGATGCCATTGTCAATCATCCAGAGACTTACGATATGGATGTCATGCCTCCCGAGCAATTCCGAACCGGGAAATTTATTACGGTCGGTCTTCGTACACAAATCAAGCAGGCACAGGCCGACGGATTTCATATTCCCGTAGCACGTACTATTCTGATTACAGGGCTGGATGAAGATGAAATCTGGGTAAACATGTCGCGTGTAAGTGGTGTAGACTCAACCAAACCTGAAAGTTATACCCAAGGTGAGATGATTGCGCGCAAACAAATTTACGAAATTACGCAATATCTGAAACGCTACGTACCCGGCTTTGCAAATGCTCGCATGGAGAAGATTGCTCCATTTATGGGCATTCGAGAGAGTCGTGTTATTGTGGGAAAATATGTTCTTACAGCAGAGGATATCATTGCATGTCGTCGGTTCCCCGATGCTATTGCAGTTGCCGGATATCCGGTAGATATTCACCATGCAAAGGGTGGAGACTGCACCATGTACTTCTGCGATGACAGTTATGATATTCCCTATCGTTGTCTTCTCCCTGCCCACATAGAGGGGTTGTTAGTGGCCGGGCGTTGTTCATCCATGAACCACGAAGCGATGGCCTCAACTCGAGTCATGTCTACTTGTATGGCTCTGGGTGAAGCTGCAGGGCGGGCAGCACGTCTTGCTATACAAGAGGGCGTACAACCCTCGGCACTTCGTGTCGAACGACTTCGCGATGAACTTCGTGCTACAGGAGCTTACTTAGGTTAACTCTAATTATTATACATTATTATACATTATTATACCATATGAAACAGATTGAAGAACCCGCTCGCAAGACACCGGTACGTGCCGAAGTGGATGTGCTTATAGTGGGAGCCGGCCCGGCCGGTATCATGGCAGCCGAAGCGGCGGCAGATAAAGGGCTCAAAGTCATGATGATTGAGGGCCGTAGTTTTGTTGGAGGAAATTTAACAATTGGTCTTCCCATCTTAGGTTTTCTTGGGCGCAAGGGAAATGTCGTCATAAAGGGACTTCCCCTGCGTTTTGTGGAGCGACTTCGGGAACGTCATGCCGCAACAGGACATCGTGCTTGTCCGTTGCATGTAAGTTTAACGATGATTGGCCCTGAAGAGGCTAAGCACCTTGCCATGGAAATCATGGAAGAGAAGGGGGTCGAGGTATTGCTCTACACGATGTTTGTCGATACAATCATGGAAGGCAACGACCTTCGAGGCGTCATTGTTGAGAGCAAAGCGGGACGTGAAGCAATTTTGGCACGTACCGTCATCGACTGTACCGGTGACGGTGATGTTGCAGCTCGTGCCGGAGCCATTGTCGAGAAGGGCGATGAAGAGGGCCACATGCAACCACCTACACTTATGTTCTCCATGAAAGGTGTAGATATCAGCAAATTGCGCAACAGCATTGCAGATCACCCCGAGAAATACGACATTGACATCATACCGAATGAGTTCTTCCGCACGGATGCCAACTTCACAATGGTTGGTATGCGTAACCAGATTCGCGAAGCTCGTGAAGCCGGTTTCCAGATTCCGGTAGAACGAACCATTGTCATGACGGGCATCGCACCCGATGAGATGTGGGTAAACATGTCGCGTGTAAATGGAGTAGACGCAACCGACCCTGCAAGTTGTACACACGGAGAGTTCGAAGCTGCAAAGCAAAACGAGGAGGTGGTACGTTACCTCAATCAATATGTCCCCGGATTTGAGAATGCGTGGGTTGACAAGGTTGCCCCCTTCTTGGGTATTCGCGAGACACGACGCATCGTGGGAGAATATATGCTCACGAAGGAGGATATATTTGCATGTCGTCGTTTCGATGATGTCATCGCTGTGGCCTCGTATCCTATCGACATGCACCATCCTATCGGAGGTGATTGCACATTGGAATGGTGTCCGGACTGTTACGATATTCCTTACCGCTGTCTGATACCTAAAAAAGTGGGAAATCTGATTCTCTCGGGGCGTTGCATCTCCGCAACACACGACGCTATGGCATCGTCTCGTGTCATGTCCATCTGCATGGCTGTAGGTGAGGCTGCAGGAAAAGCGGCACAGATTGCGGTAAAAAGCGGTGTAAAACCTGCCGATATCGATGTAAAGCAATTGCAACAAGCTCTGCGCGACGAAGGTGTTTATTTCCGTGACTAATATCATGAGACGCCACCTGTCTATTCTTACGTTCTGCATCATGATGTTGCTTCCTTGCCTGCTTCAGGCAAAAGGGCGTGAGCGGTTGCACCGCATCATGACTTGCAACATCCGCATCACGGGTCTCGAGGCCGATGATCCCTATCCCGAACGGGTGTGGGAGAATCGGCGCGACTTGTGCGTAAAGACCATCCTATCACGCAAGCCGGGCATCGTCTGTCTGCAGGAGGTAATTTACGATTCGTACGATTATCTCAAGAAGAAATTGCACGGCTACGACTCTTATGGCTTTGTCGGTCCTGAGATGGACCCCTATACAGAGGGATACCACTTTATTGGCAAGAACGTAATCTTCTACCGACGCGACCTCTATGAATTCGTCTCATCGGGATGCTATTGGCTCTCTGAAACGCCTTTGTTAGGAGGAAGTTGCTCATGGGGGACAAACAGAGCTCGTCATTGCAATTGGGTTCGTTTGCGCGATAAACAGAGTGGTAAAGAGTTTCGAGTGATTGACATACACTTGGACCATAAGAGTGACCCCGCACGTCGCGAGCAGATTCAGATGGTACTGAACGAATGTGCTCAATATGCAACAGATTTTCCTCAAATACTTTGTGGCGATTTCAATGCCGGCATTGCCAGTGCTCCTATTCAGTACTTGCGAACCGTCGACGGTTGGCAAGAGGCCTATGAAACCGTCCACGGAGCCGGGGAGGTGGGATTCACCGCCCATGCTTTCTTAGGTGATGCCTATCAGCCCAAGAAGGCACCTCGTCGAATCGACTTTACATTCTACCGAGGAGCCATCTCCATCGAGCAATCCGAACTGATACGTGACCACAAGGGAAATATGTACCCCAGCGATCACTATTTCCTGTTTTCTACGTTCTATCTACGATAGCTCATCGCGACAATCGATTGATAAGGAGGTCTCCTATAGGCCTCCTTATTGATTTGTTCTGCATGCTCTATGAATAATCCACGTGGCGCACACGCCCAACAATGCACCCAACAATGCACCCCAAAGAAGATCCATTGGGAAATGTTTTGCCAGATAGATGCGTGAGTAACATATCAGCAACGTACAACAAACCATCAACAGGATGAACCAGCGTTTCCGAATAACGCCACAAGACAAAACAGCCAATGCAACAATCGTCGCAGCGTGTGCGGAAACCGTACCATAACGTCCGCTTACCGCTTCCATAGGAACATGGACATTCCAATCACCCGCAACCCCCATCTTCCGCAATGTATAAAGTGAGTCCGGTGAGATGGAGAGTCCCTCAAGTGCCGGAGTAAACATAGGTCTCCACCGCGGTTGGAATGAGGGCAGGAGGTCGCCCATCAATCCATTGGCTTTGAATACACCGGATAGTATATCCGATAATCCGAGGACCACCAGCAGTAGCACCAAGAACAAGCCGAGATTGCGCCACCCCATACGACGAAAAACAAGATAGAATATCAGAAGATATAGGGGCAACCACACAATCGTACCTGATACCGTCAACATGAAACGGTCAAACGACGGACCTCCATCAAAGTTCAGGAGGAGGAATAGACGTTCATCTAATGTTAACATAGCTAAAATTGAAAATAGATGAAAGGTTGAATATCGGCTACTTTTACCTGCATAACGCACCAAATGATTACACTCAGGAGTAGCACCTGTGCCCAACAAGGAGCATATACAACTTTGTTGCGTACAACGGCATCTACACGACATGGAAGGAGATGTAACACATATCCGACCCCTATACAAACAAACACGCCCATGTATCCCGAAAGCATCTGAGGTAGCAGTGACAGATGGGTGTTCTTTACAATCTGATGGATAAAAAGATGCACCGTACGCATAGAATCCGCTCGGAAGAAAAGCCACCCCAAGCAGACCAGATGGAAAGTAAACAATACCCCCAAGGCTCGTTGCAATCTGTGCATACGAAAACCCTCGACCTTTGCCCCGGGAACTATGGTCAGCCACAACTTATGCAGGGCCAGTGCTATGCCGTGCAATGCTCCCCACAGCAGAAATCTGAAGGCTGCGCCATGCCACAAACCGCCCAACACCATTGTAACCAATAAATTGACATAGGTACGGAACCTTCCCTTTCGGTTGCCGCCAAGCGAAATATAGAGATAGTCACGCAACCAGCCGGATAGTGAGATATGCCATCGACGCCAAAATTCGGTAATGGTAGCAGCATGATAGGGGGCATCGAAGTTTTTGGGAAACTTGAAGCCCAACAACAACGCAATACCTATCGCCATATCGGAGTAGCCCGAGAAATCGCAGTAAATCTGCAGCGCATAACCATATATTGCAGCCAAGCACTCTAACCCCGAATAGAGAGCAGGGTCATCAAACACACGGTCGACAAAATTCAACGAAATGTAATCCGAGACAATCGCTTTCTTGAAGAGGCCTATTGCAATGAGGTATACAGCTGTACCAAACATCTCCCGAGTTACGCGCACCGGATTTTGACGAATCTGTCCCAAGAAATCAGAGGCTCGCACGATGGGTCCTGCAACCAACTGGGGAAAAAACGAGAGATAAAAGAGATAGTCGCTCCATCGATTCAATGGACGCAAAGTACCCCGATAGATGTCAATAGTATAGCTCAGCGACTGAAATATAAAGAACGAAATACCTACAGGGAGAAAAATATTTTGAAACTCAAGGAATCCTGCGCCAAACATACCTCGGAAAATTTCCACAAAGAAATTGGTGTATTTGAAATACCCCAACACCGATAAGTCAGCCACGACACTCAAAGTGACCAAAAGTTTCTTCAAAGCATGACGATGGGTACGACCGATGAGTGCTCCGATAAAGTAGTCACTGACCGAGATAGCGACCAGCAACAAGAGATAAACGCCACTCGATTTGTAATAGAAATAGAGCGAAAAGGCGATGACATACCATACACGCAACGTCGGGCGATATCGCAACGCACCATAAACAAAAGCAAAAGCGGTAAACAGGAATAAAAAGAGGCCACTACTAAAAAGCAATGGGGAAGAGGGATTATATTTTAGCAGGGCGAGGGCGCTATTCGCTATCTCGTGGATATGTTCCATCGGGTTGACAGAATTTCAATATTGGAGCGAGCTCATTTTGCAGGGAGATAACTCGCACACTATCAATAATAGGTTCCTCTGCATGGAGTTGTTCGGCCACACACTCTTGGACATAGACATTTAGAGCCTTCACAAATGCATCGGCAATTTTGCCTCCTCCGGCATAGTTGATATGGGTGTAATCCTTGCCGGCCCATCCATTCGCCACAAATCGCTCCATGCCGCCATAACGTTGCATGGCATCGTAAACCGACCAGAATGTGGCACCCATATTTTTTGCCGCTTGGCGTTGCCACCGAATCATTGCCGAAGCGGAGTTTATGGAGGCATATCCCGATTCCGACTTTACAGATCTGTCACTTGTTGAAAATACCATCACAGCAGCCGATGGAAAACATTCCCGTACCAATGAAATCATCTTCTCGACACGCGATGCATAGCCCGAATAGTTTGTTACATTCTCCTGCATGATATTTAGACCATATTGCAGTATCACCAAATCGTAGGGAGCCATCTCTGCTATCTGTCTATTGATTGTCGTAGACGTTCCAAACAACGCCTGCCCATTATTGCTTCGAATAGAGTAGTTATCGACCGTTACACCTCGCAAACTTTCAAATTGAGCACCATAACCGATAAACCCATCTGCTCCTTCGAGCAACGTCAACTCCAAGGATGCAAGAGGCATCTCCACCACAATCTGCCGCACCAAATCACGTGCGGCGGGGATAAAGAAGGTCTGCTTCAATGTATCATTGGCAGTGAGTTGCACACAACAATCTTGTTGCGCAAGGAAGAGAATTCTCGCAACTTCACAACTATCGACACCTCGACGGAATGTGGTTCCCTCCCATCGTACGGTCGCCTGCGATGCAGGCTTACAAATCCACCCCGAGACAAAATAATCGTCACGAAACGATTCCGGAGTGTTTCGTCGTTGCATGATATTGTAGTTCGTCCACCCCTCCCAACGTGTCTTCACACTACGTCGATAGCCGGTGAGTGGCGAGGCAATGGGGGTAAACCCACAACCACACCCCCCATAGCGCTGTTGCAACTGTTCACGCACGTCTACGGTAAGAATATCTCCCTCTATAAAGGAGTCTCCAAGCACCGCAATACGAACAGGCCTATCTCGATGTGGTTGGGCGAGACGCTGACAAAATGCCACAAATGCTCCATCCGGAAGTGTGTCAAAATTTTCGATACGTGTGAGCGATGCTTCTACAGAGAGACTATCCGTCAAAAGCGGACGTAACACTACACGTTCTTGTGGTAGAGCCCAACGAAACGTAGTCTGAGGCAACACGACTGTATCTGTATCGATGGCAGGAGGCAGCAACGCGGTAGAGTCCATAGCACGCTCCTTGAGTTCTGTCGTGTAGCGATGATAATCGCCATCAAACTCATCATCAAGAGGTAGCTCAGAAGGTTTCCCCACCATGTGGTCGCGAAATTGATAGACATCCGACAAGATATTTGCTCGGCGCAACTGCACACCGCCAATGCGTTGTGCCGGGATAAATGACACAACGACAAGCACCACGATGAGTGCAAAAGCGGCCTGCCAACTGCGTTGGGTATAGTCGTCTATCTTCATCCAATTAATCCCGACGACTTCGGCCCATGACAATCATGACATAGTAAAGCACCGAAGCAACAGCACTCAACGCTGCCACCAAATAGGTCCGCGCAGCCCATCTCAGTGCTGTACGAGCATGCGAAAGTTCCTCACCTCGCATCAATCCACTTGTCTGCAGCCACGCCAAAGCTCGTGCAGAAGCGTCATATTCGACAGGGAGCGTAACTACAGAGAATAGGGCAGACACTGTAATCAGTCCTATTCCTATCCAAACAAGCCACGTATTCTGCGTGGTAGCCAATACAACCATACCGGCTAATAGCACAAACGTTGCGGTACGGGCGGAAAAATTCACAATCGGGACAAGTTGCGAACGTAACACCAAGGGAGCATACTCCTGAGCATGTTGTACCGCATGACCACACTCATGCGCAGCCACGGCTGCAGCTGCAACACTCCGCGAAGAATAGACCGAATCACTTAGGTTTACCGTCATTGTTTGAGGGTTGAAATGATCTGTGAGATGACCTGATACATGGGTAACCCGCACATCGTGTATTCCATGGTCACGAAGCATCTTCTCCGCCACCTCAGCCCCTGTTAGGCCTCCCGGGAAGGAGACCTTTGCATACTTTTCAAAAACCGACTGTAACCGCCACTGGACAATATATCCTGCTACACCAATGATGATAAGAAGTAGCCAGAAACCTATGGGTCCATACGATGCTCCAGCGTAATAGCCCGAATTACCATAGTACCCCGTTTGGAGCATAAACATCATCTGTGTCATAATTTTACAATTTTAATTTACTATCAGAAGTCTCATCCGCTCTATAGAGAGCCTCTATTCTCCTATCAATCGACTATTTTCGCACACAAAACAGTTGCCGAACATCACATTTTCAGGAAACAGAGACTATCGACTACAAAAGTAGGAAAAAATGTGTTACTTTGCATAGAAATTTAGAGTTGTTTCCACTGAGTATGATTTTACTCGACGAGGGTGAGGACTCTTAACAACTATTTCAGACAGACGGCAACATGAATCTATCGTTTTTCATAGCCCAGCGTACTGCCATGAGCACCTCCGGAAGTCGTCCCGGAGTCATGTCGCGTATAGCTACACTCTCTGTCAGCATTTCTATCGCTGTTATTCTCATCGCATTAGCCATTATCATGGGATTTAAGCGCGAGATTACGGATCGTCTTATCGGGTTTTCTGCGCCGATACTTGTATCCGACATCTCCATGGGATATCTGTCCGGCAATCAAGCAATCATATACTCCGAGAAAACCAAGGATACATTATTACATGTTGCCGGAGTTCGGGCTGTGACCCCCTTTGTACTGAAGAGTGGCATTGCACGTACCGTAGAGGCAACAGAGGGTATCACGCTAAAAGGTGTAGACAGTACGTTCGATTTCCGTTTCTTCAAAAGACAACTCACCGAAGGGACACTGCCTCTTGTGGAAGATAGCATACGGCACAAAGAATTGCTCATATCTGCACGCACTGCACGCTCTCTACAACTTCACGTAGGAGACCGTATCGAGATGATGTTTCTCGATATCAACCAAACCCCTCGTCGCGATCGTTTCAAAGTGTGTGGAATCTACTCCACAGGCATGGATGAGATGGAACAACTTGCACTGACAGATATGCGTAATGTACAACGGTTGTCAGACTATCAGTCCGATGAGATAAGCGGATACGAGTTGCAGGTCGATGCCTTTGATGAGTTACCTTTGATTGCCGAACGTGTAGAACAACGGCTATCTCTCTCTTCGGAAACCGAGACAGTGGTTGCCACCACGTTGCCCGAACGTTTTCCCGCTGTATTTGATTGGTTGAAAGCCCACAATGTAAATGCGTTGGTTATCATCATTGTCATGTTGGTCGTAGCTTTCTTCAATATGACCTCGGCTCTATTGATTTTGGTTCTTGAGCGTACACGAATGATAGGAGTGCTGAAGGCGTTGGGTATGCCCAATCGACAAATCAGACAAATATTTCTCTATCGAGCACTCTTCCTCATCGGGAAGGGATTATTCATCGGGAATGTATTTGCTCTGGCAGTTTGTTGGATGCAGCGGCACTATCACCTGCTACGACTCGACCCATCGGGCTACCTACTCAACGAGGTGCCCATTGCCATAAATATAGACTATTGGATTGTCCTAAACATTTGTAGTGTTGTGGTAATATTGATACTGTTGTTATTGCCTACAGCCATCATCTCGCGCATTCGCCCCGGCGAAGCCATAAAAACAGACTGATTATGAAACCCTACAATACCCACGAGAGCAAGACCGCCGAGGTTCGTAACATGTTTGATAACATTGCACCAACCTACGACCGACTCAATCACACGCTATCGCTAAACATCGACCGACTTTGGAGATGGCGCACCTTGAAGGTTGTCCAGAAGATGCAACCTACACATATCTTAGATATGGCCACCGGCACAGGCGATTTGGCACTACTCATGGCGCGTAAAATGAGCAATGTACAGATTACGGGAGTCGACCTCTCGGAACAGATGCTTGAGATTGCTCGTCAAAAAATCGCTAAAGCGGGGCTTTCCACTCGGATTCAGTTGAAAGTAGGTGATGTCGAACAAACCACGATAGCATCCGAGAGTATGGATGTAGTGACCGTTGCCTTCGGTGTTCGCAACTTTGGTAATCTCAGACAAGGATTACTCAAACTCCGAGAGACTCTACGACCCAAGGGGCATCTTGTCATCTTGGAGTTCTCCACGCCGACATTACCTCTATACAAACAACTATATGAGTGGTATGCCCACACCATACTTCCTTGGATAGGTGGTCGGATGTCGCACGATAGGCAGGCCTACGACTATTTGCCACAATCGGTAGATGAGTTTCCTCAGCCACAAGCGTTCTTACAGATTCTATCGGAGTGCGGGTTTCGCAACACACGCGCTTTGAGCCAAAGTTTTGGTATTGCACATATGTATATTGCAGAGAAATGACAAAAATCCATCACACCTTGCTCTTCATCCTGCTACTACTTTTCTGTAGTTGTGGGAGAAGTCTGCAACGCGACATTCAAATCTCATCTACCGGATTCAAGTTGCATGGGATGACCGGAGCCCAGATGGAACTTCAAGTGTCCAACAGCGGGACACACATCGTCGGGATGGAGCAGCTTCAATTTACATTAAGTGACCAAGGTCGCGAGTTACTCACCGCCACGCTCATTGAGCCCATCGAAATAGAGGCTCATAGTCACTCAACATTTCGCACTCTATGGCGTATACGCACACCTCAGCCCTTTGCCCTCTATCAATTCATGCGGAAAATCACCCCGGAACAAGCAGAGCAAGCTGTCGTTCGTACGACCGGAGTGCTTCGTATGGATAAGCGGCGTAGAAATTTTAGCAGAAGCATGTCATTCTCAAGTTTTTTAGATACATTTGGAGTTGGATTAGAGGATATACGTATTGAATAATGAAACAGACAACTTGGATTGTAGCCACTCTTTTAGCATTTGCAGCTCGGAATGTCTCTGCGCAGACACTCGAGAACTTCAAACAACAATTATCGACACCCATCGGTAGCGGACAAGTAGAGATTGTCGAGGAGCCCGGTGCTACCAATGCACTTCGTACAGCCTCGAGAGCCCTCACCGAACGGCGTCACGAAGGGTGGCGCATCACGCTGTTTGTCAGCAATAGCTCCCATGCACGTAGCGAAGCTTATGAGACTGTCCGAAATTTCGAGAGCAATTTTCCGGGATTGGATGTTGCTATGAGCTATGACAATCCCTATTTCAAGGTCTCAGCTTGTCATTGTGCTACCGCCGAAGAGGCCATCATTCTTTTGGAACGGATACGCGTACACTTTCCAAAGGCTTTTTTAAGTAGGGAGAATATGAGCGCCACTGATTTTATCGAACGAAGAGCCTCTGCTATTGGAACATCCGAGGGTGAGCCCTTGACTACAGATGAGGAATAGCAGCCCCATCAAACTAACAAAATAGGGAACAAATCCGGCAAAAACAGGCGCACATGGGTCGAAAATCAAATCATCAGACTCTCTAATGGCCTAAAAAAGAATTATTTCTAATCCATTTTGCATTTTTTTTGCATTTTTAGGTTATTTATTTTGATAATTCCACACGAATGGATATATTTGCATCGGTAATAACATTAATTTATTTCACTATGAAAAAGGTTTACACTTTCATCGTTGTAGTTGCTGCTGCCGCTATGGTATCTTGCGCCGGTAACAACAACAAGCCTGCTGAGGCTGAGGCTGCTGAGGAAGTAGCAACAGAAGAGGTTGCTCCTGAGGCTGAGGTTGCTGAGGAAGTAGCTGAGGACGCTGAGGTTGCTGCTGAGGAAGTAGCTGAGGTTGCTCCTGAGGCTGAGGTTGCCGAGTAACTCGCGATTACAGCAATGATTGCATCGTTGTATGCAGTCGGTGTGGGATGAACATGGTTCATCCCATTTTTTATGGATTGCCCGCACATCTACAAAGAGAGGGGAGGATAACGGCTGATTATCCTCCCCTCTCTTTAGTATGAATTGGTCCTTAGTTTACCGTCTTGCGATCAGGGTCTGTCTCCTCTGTATCCATCTCATTCTGGAGACAAACCATCTGTATAGCAGCAGCAGCGGCTTCATCACCTTTGTTGCCCAACTTGCCACCCGAACGATCCAAGGCTTGTTGCATATCATTGGTCGTAAGCACTCCAAAGGCTATGGGCATATTCCATTGCAATTGCAACTGCATCACTCCTTGCGTCACTCCCTGACAAACAAAATCGAAGTGACGCGTGTCACCCTGAATGACGCAACCCAGCACAATCACCGCATCAACATCCGTATATTCGGCAAAGAACTGAGCTCCCAATGAGAGTTCAAATGTTCCCGGTACATACTTAATCAAGATGTTTTGCTCGGTACATCCTGCTTTACGCAACGTACGCACAGCCCCACTCAGCAAACCTTGAGTTACCTCAGGATTCCACTCGGCTACGACGATACCGAACTTCATCTCCTCCGCCGACGGTAATGGAGCATTGAGTTGCGACAAGTTATGATTCTTTGTAGCCATCGTAGTTGCTTTTCAAAGATATTACCTAAAGTGCGTTGATATATTTTTCTACCTCACGAGCTTCGTAGGAGGCCGCATATTTGGTGGCAATCTGTTCGAAACAAGCCTTAGCTTCCTCGTTATTACCCATAGCCTTGTAGACCTTACCCTCCTTGAGCAAGAACATTGGGGCTGTGAGGTTGTTATCAGCGGCATCTACGGCTTTCTTGTAGAACTTCACAGCCTTTGCATAATCGCCCTCATCTACGGCAACATCGCCTTGCAGACCATAGTTCTGTGCATTGACGATAGCTCCCGGAATACCCTTTACCGGAGTATATTTTGCGAGATAGATTGCGGCATTTGTCAAATCGCCCTCGCGAAGAAAACAGATACCTGCATAATGTTTTGCCAAATTTCCGGCGGGTGTCGAACCATACTTCTCGATTACCTCCAAAAAGCCGGCCCCATTGTCATCGCCATTGAGAGCGACCATATAATCAACGCCCTCACCCTCGAAACGGCTTTGTGCCTGGGCAAGCAAGGTGGCAGCCTTCTCGCGCCGGGGTTCGGTAACTAACTTACGGTAGCCGACCCAAAGGGCTCCCAACAACACCAAAACAACCAAGCCCAAGGTGAGCGCCTTTCCATTGTTTTCGAAAAAAAGTTCCGTGCGGCTCATCGCAGTACCAATGCTCTGGTCGGTAGCATTTGCCGTCTCCTGATTTTTTGCCATAATATCTTTATATTTTGCTTTTCTCCAATTGAATTACAAAAATACATTTTTTTGTTTAATATCCCACTGTAGCCCTCTCTTTTTTTCGTTTTTTTGTATCTTTGACAACTTCTCCTCCTAAAGAATGATGCGTTGGAGTGTCATCAAAGAGGCGAACAAATTCGGAAGTTATGTATCTTAAACGTCTGTCGCTGATAAACTTCAAAAACATTGCACAAGAGGATATCACTTTCGTGCCGGGCATTACGTGCTTTGTCGGGAACAATGGTGCAGGGAAGACCAACATCCTTGATGCGATATACTATCTCTCCATGTGTAAATCGGCCTTTGCAATGAGCGATACACAGAGCATCCGACACGGTGAGGAGTTTTTCTGTGCTGAAGGTACCTACGAACGGTCTGATGGCAGAGGCGAACAAATCGCCTGCACCTTTGCACGACGTGGTGGGAAGAGCATTAAACGCAACGGAAAGGAGTATGACCGAATCTCCGATCATGTAGGGTTGATTCCCATCGTTATCATTTCGCCTGCAGATGCCACATTGGTAATCGATGCAGCAGACGAGCGACGACGCTATCTAAACGCCTGCATATCGCAATTCGACAGAGGGTATCTAACCTCGGTGATGCGTTACAATGCCATACTTGCCGAGCGAAACAAGTACCTCAAAAATGGATGCGACGAGGATATGCTACTCATCTACGACCGGCAATTGGCAGAACATGGGCAACGCATCTACAAAAAACGTATGGACTTCGTCAACCGATTGCAACCCTTGGTAGAGACGTTTTATGCACATTTGGCCGATGGTCGTGAGCATATATCACTCAACTATCGTTCAGAGTTACATTCGCAACCTCTTATGGAACTTTTTCAGCAGAGTCGGCAACGCGATGTGGTTAACCAATTTACAACCGCAGGTATTCATCGCGATGATCTACAACTGCTCATTGATGGACACCCTCTGCGCAAATATGGCTCACAAGGACAACAAAAATCTTTCTTAATTGCGCTCAAGTTGGCGCAGTGTCATATCCTCACTGAGGAGAAAGGTGAATTTCCGATACTCCTGTTGGATGACCTTTTTGACAAACTCGATTTGGAACGTGTCGGGCGGCTTATGACTCTCGTATCCGGCAAACAGTTTGGGCAAACCATCATCACCGACTGCAATAAAATTCGTTTGGAACAGGTATTGGAATGCAAAGAGATAGCATATCGGCTTTACACCGTGCAGTCGGGTTCTATTACAGAGCATTTCCGAAATAAAAAGTAGCTATGAGACGTACACAAAGCATGTTATTTGGTGACCTACTCAAAGAGTTCTTCTCACGTCCCTACATAGCCGCCAAAGTTGCCGAGGGGCGACTACCGGAGACATGGCGCGAAGTTGTTGGGGAGCCCATTGCACAACAGACTCGAGAACTAAAGTTAGAGAATCATATTTTGTATGTGCGGTTGCAGTCGAGTGTCATCCGACAAGAACTTTTCTTTCAACGAGAGGCGTTGCGCGAACGCATCAATGAGGTATCCGGTGTTAGATTGGTCAATGCTGTCATCTTGAGATAGGCACAAACATAAAGATAAAGAGAGTGCGAACAGCGAAATTGTTCGCACTCTCTTTATCTGCTTATCTTAAATTAGTATCCCATCGACTTTGATGCAGCATAGGAGAGTTTCAATGCATTTGCACGACGCAACTCCTGCTTCACATCGGTGATAATACCCATCTTTGTCGAGTTATCGGCCTTCAGACATACAGTCATCATGGCACGGTCCGACTCGCTGAGTTTATCACGCTCTGCAGCGATGAAATCCAAAATATCCTTCTCTGTACGATAGGAATCGTTGAGTTGAATACGAGGGGCTTTACCGAACTTCAGTTGCATGGCCGGAGTCGGCTCACCAATGTGGATGAAACTAACCAGCGACTTCTTCTCAAGTTTCTGTACCTCAGTTGCCTGCGGCACTTGGTAACGCACCAAGAGCTCTTGGTCACGCATTGTTGTAGAGACCATAAAGAAGAAGAGAATCATGAAAATCACATCCGGCAACGAGGCCGTTGAGATTGGGGGCACGCCTTTGCCACCCTTCTTTTTCATTACTGCCATTACTTCTTTCCTCCTACATTACGCGGCTCTGCCTCCGAAATCTTCAGGGGCACTGCCTTGGTTATTACATCACGCTGTTCGGGGGTTAAATCCTCAAACTTAACTCCACCGAACTTCTTCTTTGACACCTCGTCACGTACCTCGTTGAAAGCGCGTGTCAGCTCGTTCTGAACCATGATATACGTCTCGTAACTTGTACCACGGTCCGTCTGGAGCGAAATCACACCCGAACTAACGGGATACACCCACTTGCTACCATCAGGAAGTTCAAACTCCTTCGTCTCCTTCTCCGGAAGGTTCTCATCGTCCATCGGATTGAGAATAAACTCCTTGGCTTTGTCTTTCAACTGATGGATGTCCATCGGTTGACCACCTGCCATGATGCTGTTACCTTTGGAAACAAAGACCAAGAGAAGGTTACGTTCTTTCACCTTGATATCGTCTTGCTTCTGATTCGGATCAGGCATTGGCGGTAAGACACGCATCAGACCCGTATCCGTGTTCATGGTCGTGGCGACAAGGAAGAAGATCAACAGCAAGAAGGCAATGTCGGCCATTGAACCGGCATTGATTGTCTGCACTTTTCTTTTATCTTCTGCCATTGTGTACTCCTCTCTTACTTGAATAATTTAGCAACCTCCGAAAAGAGAGCCGATGCAATCGCCGCTACAGCAGCAATGTAAGTTACGATGATACTTGCGTCTGCAATCACCGTTTCACCTCTATCGAAGAAACTATCGTTGGCCAAGTCGACAATCTGAGTGTCGTGTCCCTGCGCAACGAAGTACGAGATAGCTATCACAACGACAACCAAAGCTACCGAAAGCAGGGTGCTTTTGATTGTTGCCGTATTCTGCGCCATGCCATAGACGGTGCAGAGGAGCACAGAGCAGAGAGCCACCGCCATCAACACATACCCCCAAACGAGGTTTGCGCTGATTGACTCCTGCGAGCCACTGGTTGCAATAGCGTATCCCGTTACTACAACTGTAATGGCCATCAGTGCGCCCAACAATACACTTAATATTTTTTTCATAACTTTTTATTTACTCTTTGTTGGTCCTTATTACTTCTTGTATGCCGTCAGCAGATCGACCAAGGTAATCGAGGTATCCTCCATCTCGTTTACGAGGCTATCGATCTTCGATACGATGTAGTTGTAGAACAACTGCAGAATAGCGGCTGCAATAAGACCCATAAGAGTTGTCAACAGAGCGACCTTGATACCACCGGCAACCAACGTCGGAGAGATATCACCGGCAGCCTGAATTGCATCGAATGCGCCAATCATACCGACAACGGTACCCATAAATCCCAACATAGGAGCCAAGGCGATGAACAAGCCAATCCACGAAAGACCCGACTCCATCTGACCGGTCTGAACCGAACCGTAAGAGACAACCGACTTCTCTACAGCGTCCAAGCCCTGGTCGTAACGCGACAGACCCTGATAGTAGATTGAAGCAATCGGACCACGAGTGTTGCGAGCAACCTCCATAGCACGAGCCACACCACCCGACTTCAAAGCGTCTTCGATGTTTGCAACAAACTTCTTCGAATTGATGGTCGAGAAAGTGAGGAAGAGGATACGCTCAACTACTACAGCCAAACCAATGACCAAGCAGAGAAGCACCGGAAGCATCCAGCCCCATCCACCTTCGAGGAACTTCTGCATCAACACGTGGTGCATTGTCTCACCCTCGATGGTCTCCTCAGCTACGGGTGCAACCTCCTCGACATCAGCCACAGCTACCTCTTCGGTTGTAGCTTCAGTCTCCTCCTGAGCGAAAGCATCAACAGTACCAAGCGAAAGCATGGCTACTGACAGAATCAAAAAAAGTTTTTTCATACGTTTAGTTAATTAATAAAATTTGTTGTGTTTTTAATTCTTTATTGCTTTTTAAAATTTGGGCTCTTTTTTACTCAAATTATACCTTCTTTTTTCATCTCTTCAAACCGCATCACGCGAAAATACGTAACTTACCACCTATTGTACGTTTTCTCTTGGGCACACCACACAATGAAGACAAATAGTTGATTATCAATACACTATTTGACCATACGTCTGTTTTGCTCCACAAAAGTACTTCACTTTTGCGGTTAAACTGTGCGAAATATAGAAAAAATATTCGGTTCATGCAACCTCTTCATCGGTAAATTCACCACGCAACGATTGACGCAATAGTTGAACAGCACACACCCGACTACTTGTTTTTCCCAGAACATACATCAGCTTGGTGACAGCAGCCTCTGTTGTCATGTCTCTACCACAAACGACACCCACCTCGCTGAGCATCCGCCCCGTTTCATAAAGCTCCATATCCACATAGCCTCCGCTACATTGCGTCACATTTACCACAACGATACCGCGCGATACGGCATCCTTGATTGTTTGGATGAACGTCTCGGTTGTTGGAGCATTTCCTGCACCATAGGTCTCCAGCACGACACCTCGCACACCAACGGAGAACATGGCTTGAAGGACTTCGCACCGAATCCCCGGGAAGAGTTTAATAATAAGCACCCTATTCTCCAATGTTTCAGCAATATCTAATTGTAAGGAGGGTTGCTTAGGATACCGTATCACCTCACGGTGATAGGTAATATTGACCCCAACTTCCGCCAATGCCGGATAATTGTAGGAACGAAATGCGGCAAATTCCTCAGCACTCTGCTTGATGGTGCGATTCGCCCGAAAGAGCCGATTCTGAAAGTAAAGCGACACCTCCGGCACAATGGGGCCACACTCGTCGCGCGCTGCAGCAATTTCAATAGCGGTAATCAAATTCTCACGTCCATCTGTACGTAAGACGCCTATCGGTATCTGGCTTCCCGTAAACACCACCGGTTTGGAGAGGTTTTCTAACAAGAAACTTAACGCCGACGCCGTGTAGGACATCGTGTCCGTACCATGCAGAACGACGAAACCATCGTAATGCGTGTAATTGTCGCGAATTACCTGCGAAAGATGAATCCATCTATCGGGTGTTACATTCGAGGAGTCGATGATGGGAAGCAGAGACTGTACATCGACTTGCACCCCTAAAGAACGAATGGCAGGGAACTCATCGTAGATAGCCGTAAAATCGAATGGTACCAACGTCCCCGTTTCTGGATCCGTCTTCATTCCAATGGTACCGCCTGTATAAATTAGAAGAACCGAAGGTCTCATGATAAACTCATTTTAGCTACTTAACCCGAAAAGTTGGCGAGCATTCGCTGTCGTTGCATCTGCCACGACCTCCACAGAGAGTGCTTTGAGTGCCGCAACTTTCTGACAAATTAAAGAGATGTATGCCGATTCGTTACGTTGTCCTCGATGTGGAGCAGGCGTCAGATAGGGACAATCCGTCTCCAAAAGAATTCGCTCCAAAGGCAATGTTTTCACAGTCTCGGCCACTTGGCTTCGCTTAAAGGTCACAACGCCCCCTATGCCGAAGTAGAAATC
>CAYUJP010000003.1:9329-11245 GCA_964445055.1 uncultured Alistipes sp. | reverse complement strand
CGGCCACTTGGCTTCGCTTAAAGGTCACAACGCCCCCTATGCCGAAGTAGAAATCGCCATACGCACTCAATTGCTCTGCCACGGAAGCATCCTCACTAAAAGCATGGAATACACCTCGAGGGCGCAATCCGCGCGCTTGCGTCCATTGGGAGTGCTCCGCGATAAGTGCAATCATATCTGTCCAAGCTGCCCGTGTATGAATGACTACAGGCAAATTATACGTTGCAGCAAGTCGAAGTTGCGAGACGAAGGCTTCGCGTTGCGCTTCGGCATAGGTATCATCCCAATAGTAGTCGAGACCTATCTCACCCACCCCGTAGAAGCGTGTAATCCCATCCGGAAGTGCATCCAAGTAGCCTTTCACGCGCGCTATTTCAACCCTCCAATCGCGACAGTCATCAATGGAGGTGGGGTGTAATCCTATTAAGGGGTAACAGTAAGCAGGATAAGCACGACACATTGCAAAGAGCGCTTCGTCGCTCGATGAGTCGATTGCCGGAAGCAACAATGCCTCCACACCGGCTGATTGAGCACGAGCAATCACATCGCAACGGTCTGCGTCAAATGCAACATCGTAGGGATGAGCATGTGTATCGATTAATTGCATAATCACCTCAACTTTTCATAACGGCTTCCGGGAAGTTGACGTACTGCACCCGATAGCTCCAACCCCATGAGCGTAACGCTCAAGTCGGCATAATTTGCATCACTTGCCACAAGTAGTTCCGCCAACGAGATAGGGTCATCGCCCATCAAAGCCAAGATACGCTCCTCTTCTGCAGTCAGTTCGGGTGTAGCTATCGGTTCCTTTTGTTCCTCAGTAGAGAGTTGCAACTCCCATTGCAACTCCTCGATGATGTCGCGAGGAGTGCATATCAGCACTGCCTTATGGTTGCGAATCAATGCATTTGTTCCAAACGATGTACCATCCGTGATACGTCCCGGGGGAGCCATGACCGTACGTCCATAGCCATCTGCAAAGAGAGCCGTAGCCAACGAACCGCCATTCGCCGGCGACTCGACAATGACCGTCCCGGCACTAAGGCCCGCGATGAGCCGATTGCGTGGCAGATAGTATTGGCCACGCAATTTACTCTGCGAATGTAGCTCCGAAACCAATGCCCCTCCACTTTGTAACATGGCTTTTGCAATGTTGGCATGTTGTGCAGGTGTTACCTCAGGTAATGGATTGGGTAAGACCCCCACTGTAGGGATATCACAATCCATCGCAGCACGGTGACATCCCACATCAACACCAAATGCCAACCCACTTACAATTACCAGTCCTCGAACGTCGGCCAATCCGTGAACCAAGTCGTTACACAGTCGCTGGCCATAAGTCGATATCCGGCGCGTGCCGACCATCGAGATGCAACGTCGAGACAAAACTTGGGGATTTCCCTGCACATAAAGTACATGCGGATAATCAGGTATCTCCCGGAGCAACGGAGGATATGTTGCATCTGTAGAGCTGATGGGAAGTATATCGTGCTTGCGGCAATAGTTCAACTCTTTCTCCGCTTGCGAGTGACTACATTTTTTGGTTATTGATCGTGCGATATCTTCACGCAATTCAGCCGTATGCAACAAATCGGACATCGATGCAGAGAATATAGACTCAGCAGAGTCAAATATCTCCAATAGGTGAACTGCTCCTCGTATTCCCAACCCGGGAATCATGGTAAGCGCAATGTCATCGATACCCATTTTTTGTAGATTTTTCATGGTAAAGGTAGAAAATTTTCCCCTAATACGGAAAGTTCACCCAGAAGTTTTGCAAAAAAGAGAAAAGTTTATATCTTTGCACTTCGAAACACGTCACCGACAGCACAGATGGTATTCCATGGTTCACGGTGGTGTTGTAGAATAGGGTCTGATGGCCGAGTGGCTAGGCAAAGGTCTGCAAAACCTTGTAC
>CAYUJP010000003.1:0-9229 GCA_964445055.1 uncultured Alistipes sp. | reverse complement strand
GTAGAATAGGGTCTGATGGCCGAGTGGCTAGGCAAAGGTCTGCAAAACCTTGTACAGCGGTTCGAATCCGCTTCAGACCTCCAGCAGAAGAGTTTGCTATTAGGGAAACCGTAGCAAACTCTTTTTGTATATATGACCTACACAATCGTGAAGTAGGAAAGGTACAATGAAACGAGGCACTGAAACCGACATAATCCGTCCGGCCTCAATGCCTCGTTTTCCGAGCGGGAAACGGGATTCGAACCCGCGACCCTTAGCTTGGGAAGCTAATGCTCTACCCCTGAGCTACTCCCGCGTCAACTATTCCTAATACAGACACAAAGATAGTAAAAAAATTTTACTACTTGCAATGCTTCGACCCAAATTTCACAAATCAGAAACGGTACATATCTATGAGAAAAGAGGTGGCGTCCGCACTCAGATGCAAACGACCACCTCTTTTATCAGCTAAGCGCTCTTACTTTTCCGTAAGGGCTGCGTGAGCGGCAGCCAAACGTGCAATGGGCACACGATAGGGCGAGCAACTTACATAATTCAGACCTGCATAGTGGCAGAACTCCACCGATGAAGGCTCACCGCCATGCTCGCCACAGATACCGCATTTCAGTTGAGGACGTGTGCTACGTCCCTTAAATACGGCCTCGCGTATAAGCTGGCCTACACCATTACGGTCCAATATCTGGAAGGGGTCATTTTTCAAGATACCCTTCTCCAAATAGGTAGGCAGGAACTTGGCGATATCATCGCGCGAAAAGCCCAATGTCATCTGCGTAAGGTCGTTTGTACCAAACGAGAAGAATTGAGCCACTTCGGCAATCTGATTGGCCGTAACAGCAGCGCGAGGTACCTCTATCATCGTACCGACCATGTAATCAATCTTGTCGTTGCGCTCAGCGAAGACCGTCTCGGCTGTTTGGTCGATAATCTTCTTTTGATAGCGTAGTTCCTTGTGATTTCCCACCAACGGCACCATAATCTCGACATGCACAGGCACACCCGTAGCACGCACGTTCATGGCAGCTTCAATAATGGCTCGCGTCTGCATCTCCGTAATCTCAGGGTAGGTATTACCCAAACGACAACCGCGATGTCCCAACATTGGGTTCACCTCATTAAGCGATTCGACTTTAGCGGCAATCTTCTCAAAAGAGACACCCATCTCGGCCGCCAACTCACGTTGCTCCTTCTCAAAATGAGGAACAAACTCATGCAGAGGCGGATCCAACAGACGAACCGTCACAGGATAACCCTTCATCACGCGGAACAGACCTTCGAAGTCACCACGCTGAATAGGTAACAATTTCGACAATGCCACACGACGTCCGGCCTCATCATCAGCCAAAATCATCTCACGTACCGCTTTGATACGATCTCCTTCGAAGAACATGTGCTCCGTACGGCAAAGACCTATACCCTCGGCGCCGAAAGCAAAAGCCTGTTCAGCATCCTTGGGCGTATCTGCATTGGCACGTACACGCAACGAGGAGTACTTACCGGCCAACTCCATCAACTTGCCAAAGTCGCCGCTCAAGTCCGCATCCCGAGTTGCAACTTGACCGAGATAGACCTCACCGGTCGAACCATTGAGCGAAATCCAATCGCCCTCCTTAATGGTATAACCATTCACCTCAATGGTACGTGCTTTGTAATCGATTTTCAACTCACCGGCACCCGATACACAGCATTTTCCCATACCACGAGCGACTACGGCTGCATGTGAGGTCATACCGCCACGTGCTGTAAGAATACCGGCTGCATCGAGCATACCCTTCAAATCCTCGGGCGAAGTCTCGATACGAACCAATACCGCTTTCTGACCTGTGGTGGAGAATACCTTCTCGGCATCATCGGCAAAGAAGACTACGGGACCTGTAGCGGCACCCGGAGATGCCGGAAGACCTTTTACCAATACTTCGGCATTGCGAATGGCTGTCTTATCGAAGATGGGGTGTAACAGTTCGTCCAACTTAGCAGGCTCGCAACGCAACACAGCGGTTTTCTCGTCGATAAGCCCTTCGCGGAGCATATCCATGGCTATCTTCACCATAGCAGCGCCCGTACGTTTTCCATTACGACACTGCAACATCCACAATTTACCGTCTTGTATGGTAAACTCAATGTCCTGCATATCGGTGAAGTATTGTTCCAAGTGGTGCTGAATCTCATTCAATTCCTGATATACGGCAGGCATAACCTCTTCCAAAGAGGGGTATTTCTTTTGACGATCTGCTTCCGATATGTTTTGAGCTTTTGCCCAACGTTTTGAACCTTCGATGGTAATCTGTTGTGGCGTACGAATACCAGCAACAACATCCTCACCTTGCGCATTGATGAGATACTCTCCATTGAAGATATTTTCGCCCGTAGCTGCATCGCGCGAGAAAGCCACACCCGTAGCGGAGTTGTCGCCCATATTACCGAAGACCATGGCCTGCACAGAGACTGCCGTACCCCACTCTGCCGGAATATTATTCAACTTACGGTAGAGAATAGCACGCTCATTCATCCAAGAACCAAACACAGCGCAGATGGCACCCCACAACTGATCCCATGGATTTGTCGGGAACTCTTCACCCGTTTGTTTCTTCACGGCAGCCTTAAATGCAACTACCAACTCTTTCAAATCGTCCGTGGTCAACTCGGTATCCTGTTTTACGCCACGTTTTGCTTTCTGGGCCTCGATAATCACCTCAAAGGGGTCGTGATCCTCTTTAGACTGTGGCTTCATACCCAAGACAACATCGCCATACATCTGCACAAAACGACGATAGGAGTCCCATGCAAAGCGGGGATTCCCCGTTCGTTTTGCAATGGCCTCTACCGCAACATCATTCATGCCGAGGTTTAATATCGTATCCATCATTCCCGGCATAGATGCTCGCGCACCCGAGCGAACCGACACCAACAGAGGCATCGTCTTGTCGCCAAATGTCATCTTTGTCAGGGTCTCAATATGTTTCACTGCTCGCTCCACTTCGGGGCGCAACAACTCTATCACCTTTGCTTTTCCGTGCGCGTAGTATTCGGTACAAACATCCGTAGTGATGGTGAAACCCGGAGGTACGGGAATACCAATCAGATTCATCTCTGCCAAATTGGCTCCCTTGCCACCCAGCAACTCACGCATTTTACCATTACCTTCGGCTGCTTTGTTGCCAAAAGTATAAACACGTTTTACATCTGCCATAATTATAAAATTTTTTAATATATTTATTTAGTATTCTGTTCTATACAGATTTTTAGCGGATGGCGAATTTAGCTTTTTTTTCGTTATTCTGCAACTATTTTATTCAAAAAAGAGCAAACCATAGTCGATTCTACCAATTTTCACCCTACGGACGTAGTTCACAGAGTAGCAATTGGTAAAACAGGTGGCTACAATTCACAATGGGATTTAGGGTTCTACCCCCATCTCTTCAAACTTTGCCGCAGCATTGAGGAAGTGCGCTGTAATCCAAAACACAGTCCACCGTTCGGCATATCCACCTCGCAATCGATGAACATGCTGCATGTCACCTCGTTGCGCGAAGTTAGTCTGTTGCAACTGTTCTCCCTGCGAGCCGTAAATATCTATGAGCTGTGCACACGACCGAAACATCACACGTGAAAGTTGTTGAAGACGAACATCTTGCAGATAGGTTCCCATGCGATAAATCTCCGGAGCGAACAGTACTCCGTAGACATCGATATGTTGATTCTGTGGAGAGACAACGGTCCACCCTGTAGAGCGAAAACGAAAATCAGACATACGACCTGCCGGTAATGGAATATCCCACACCACCACATAACTCAAACAAACATCCATCGCATGCTTTGCCCAATGGAGATACTGTTCCTCGTGCGTTTGATCATAGAGGGTCAAAAAACCTTGAAATGCCGCCCACGCTCCCTCCTTATCTTCGCAGGTGGCATCCAAAGTTCCGCCCCAATAACAGCCGTTCATTGCAAGGTGTCGATTGGCATAAAGTTGTGCAGATTTGCGCGCCGCAGTTGCATATGTCGGCTCATCAAACAGAGCCGATGCCATCATTAGCGGGGCTATACAGAAGGCCTCTGCCGTAGAACGAGGGTTCCAGTCTTTGCGCAAGATTCGGCGACTTTGACCTTCGCAACACTTACGCAAGAACATCTCCCAATGCGAGGTGTCGTAGCTCTTTGTCTTGCGAGCATAAGCCACCGCTTTGGCAAAATTATACATGGCCTGACCGCAAGAGACGGGGTCACCTTCCCCTGAAAAGGACCCATCGCTATAACGCACAGGGAACATTCCGGTTTGGGTATCTACGGGAGCCGTAGAGAGAAAATCCAAGGAGCGTTGCACACGGTCGTGAATAGACGGATCATTCAACTTTGCCTCCAACACTTGCAGCGCATAACCCGGAGAATCAGCTTGTCCGCACCACCCCATAACAATAGCCTGACGCTGTGAAGGGTCGTACATATCAAAACCTGCCACACCCTGTGCCGACTCCATCCATCTGCTACATGCGAAACGATATTTATCTTGTATGATTGTCTTATATTCGGGAAACGATTCGGCAAAATACGGTTTGTAGAGATCGAGTGCAGTATAAACCGGACGTTGGAATCCGGTACCTTCGCGTTCGATGTCATACAACTCTACATAAAACTCCTTCTCGATGATACGACCCGGTTCCATATCGAGATAGGTGGGGCCGTATGCCATCGAAGATGTTTGTAAAGCCTTGGCAACGCCATGCTGTCCATTGTATCCAATAGGGCCTGTGTAAAGGACAAAATCGGTATATCCATCAGCGGCTTCCACACCCAACGACCACCATTGGTCGGCTAAAGACGCACCACGCACCGGACTCGGCACTGTATGCACCGCTGCCGCATAGCCTCCTTCGGCACTCTCAAGCATTGCAAAGGGCATCGGGAAACGATGATCCTCAAAAATTGCAAACTCACCCGATTTTCCCACATAAGTCGGGATAGCCTGTGGATTCACTCGTGCACCATTTTGATTGCCATAGTAGAGGATACCCGGCATAAACACTTGCATCTGCCGTCCTGTCAAACGCAGTCGCACCGAGAGATTCACTTGGTATAGCGTATCGGCACCTCGCCATTCGAAACGCCGTCGACACTGTATCAATCCCGGACGCACCTGCCGATAGGCATCACGCAATTGAAGCGTTCCTTGTGGCAGCGTCAATTCACCGGAGAGCACCTGCCAATCGGCGCTACGCTCCACATGTGTAGGATTTGCGTGGTGCCAATCGGTCATCCAATTGTCTTGCCATGCTGTAGAGATTGACCATAACCCCTCTTGCGGAACGGTGAGCAACACCTTACCTTGCAAGAGCCATTCGGGGAGTTTTGTCTGCTCATTTATACGAAACTGTCCACACACTGTACTTACACACATCATCAGTGCGACAATCAATATACTCAATCGTTTTAGGTTCATCATACGTTTTTTGCTTTCTTGTTATACATCAACGGTCGATAACTCCCGATCCGACCAACTCTTCGCCATCGTACCACGCAGCGAATTGGCCCGGAGTAACACCTCGTTGCGGTTCATCGAAGAGCAAATAACCTCCCGCCTCGGTTAAAATAAGTTCTGCCCCTTGCAAAGGCTGACGGTAGCGAATTCTGACACGGAATCGACTTCGTTCACCCGGCATCATCCGCCGCAATGGATTCACCCAGTGTAACTCATCGGACTTCATAAAGAGTGCACGTCGATAGAGTCCCGGATGCGAATCGCCTTCCCCTACATAAATCACATTTGCCTCAACATCGGTTGCCAGGACAAAAAGCGACTCTTTACGTCCACCAATACCCAATCCTTTACGCTGGCCAATGGTGTAAAAGTGTGCTCCACCATGTTCTCCTATCTTCTTGCCATCGCGAACCGTGTAGTGAAAGGGTTCAGCCAACGCTTGCAGGTCCGAACTATCAGGATGCGTTTGATAACCTCGCCAATCGCGTCGTATCTCATGAACATTTCCCCGCTTTGAAGCCAACTTTTGCTGCAAAAAGACAGGAAGGTCCACCTTTCCGACAAAGCAGATTCCCTGAGAGTCCTTTCGACGTGCCGTAGCCAAATGTTGCTCTTCGGCAATCCGACGCACTTCGGGTTTAAGAAGCCCTCCTACAGGGAAGAGAGCCCGCGAAAGCTGTTCTTGCGAGAGTTGGCAGAGGAAATAACTTTGGTCCTTGTTATCGTCTGTACCCGCCAACAGCCGATAATAGGGATTCCCCGCTGAATCCGTGAAACACTCCTTGCGACAATAGTGCCCCGTAGCCACATAGTCGGCTCCTAACTTCAAAGCCTCTTTCAAAAAGACATCGAACTTAATCTCTCGATTACACAGTACATCGGGGTTAGGTGTACGTCCCTTGGCATATTCGTCGAACATATAATCTACCACTCGCTCGCGATACTGCGTCGAAAGATCTACTGTATGCAATGGAATATCTATGCGCTTAGCAACCAACTCGGCAAAAACGCGGTCATCGTGCCACGGGCAATCGCCCTCAAGCGTTCCCGTCGTGTCGTGCCAGTTGATCATAAACAACCCTACAACATCGTATCCCTGCTCTTTAAGCAACCATGCAGCCACCGAGGAATCGACACCCCCTGAGAGACCTACCACAACACGCTTTGCCATCACTGCTCCTCCTTGTTACGTTGCACCTCTAGCAGTCCCTCAGGAAGTGTAAGTACAACTCTTCGCCTTTCAAAATTGATGTGCGTAAAGAACTCCTCCACAGCAGGAACGAGAAAAGTTTCATCAGCTACAGTGATTTCAATCAATGGATTTGCCTCATTGTCGTAGAAGTCTGTAATCTCGCCCCGCTCACCTGAGTTCACCTGAACTGCGAAGCCAATCAAGTCCTCCATATAAAATTCATCATCATCAGCGACATCGCGTTCGATAAAGAGTTCTCGACCGATGAATTCGGATAGACGCTTTGCGTTATCCAAATCAGCAAACACAACTTGAGCACCCGTTGCTCCACGACGGTCGAACCGTTCACACCACAAGGGTACCCACAGTCCATCGACAAGAGCAAATAGGGGCTCTGTGTCTGCGGAGAAATCCTCAGGGAACTCAGTGTAGAGGGATAGAATCACTCCTCC
Source organism: uncultured Alistipes sp. (assembly GCA_964445055.1). Lineage (GTDB taxonomy): Bacteria > Bacteroidota > Bacteroidia > Bacteroidales > Rikenellaceae > Alistipes. Next base: position 2,112 of record CAYUJP010000003.1, on the reverse strand, counting down.
ACCTTGTTCCGCCCCAAACGGTTTCGTTATTTTAGCTACAGGTTGCTTCATACGCAAAATCTATTTGCCCACCGTTGCCATTACCTGCCTCTATCAATCGTGTAGCATTCAACGGTGATACATTTGTGCGAAAGTACACAAAAAAAATGAGAGTCGGAAACGACTCCCTATCAACAAAAAACTTCCGGCACATCAAATGTGCCGGAAGAGTGATATTGCAAAATCGAGCTAACTTACCAAACTACTCCACAGTAGCCTCACCCTCTGCAGGTGTCTCCTCTGTGGCAACAGCAGCCTCGGCAGCAGCCGCTTCTTCAGCAGCCTTCTTCTCTGCAAGAGCTTTTGCTCGGTCTTCGTTTACTTTGGTTTCTGCAGCCAAACGAGCCTTCTCCGCAGCCTTAGCATCTGTAGCAAGTTTCGTCACCTTCGACGTAATCTTACCCTGTTTCTCATCCATCCACTTGTTGAACTTGGCCTCAGCATCCGATTCTGTGAATGCGCCTTTTGCTACGCCACCCAACAAATGTTTCTTATAGAGGACACCCTTGTACGACAATATCGCACGGCAAGTATCCGTAGGTTGTGCGCCCTTCATCAACCAATCCAATGCTCGTTCAAAATTGAGCTCGATTGTAGCAGGATTTGTAATCGGGTTGTAGGTACCCAACTTCTCGATGAACTTACCATCACGTGGCGCTCTGCTATCTGCGGCAACGATATGATAGAAAGGCGCACCTTTCTTTCCGTGACGTGCCAAACGAATTTTAACAGCCATTTGCTTATAAAATTTTAATTGTTAATTAGTTAATTCGCACAAACCCTTGTTTGGATTCAAGCGGGGCAAAGGTATATATAATTTTTCAAGTAGCCAAATTTACTCCTTAAAAATCTGTTCACTACGATTTTCATCAGCAAGGTTTTCTCACAAACAGAGCTCGTGGAACGCACTTGGCTACTTTCTAAAAAAAATCTATCTTTGCCGAGATTAATTACTCATAAATCAATGTACCACATGAACATACGTCAACTCCTGATTCGCTACTTAATTTTTATTACCGGGCTACTCATCATGGCGATAGGTATCGGCATGGGAGTACAGGCCAACTTGGGTATATCGCCCATATCGTGTCCTCCTTATGTGCTCAGTCTCGAGCTTCCACGGTTCACCATTGGAGAGTACACAATCCTATTACATGTATTGCTCATTCTTCTACAAGTAATGTTACTTCGGCGTAACTTCGAGAAGATTCAATATATGCAATTGCTTGTGGCTATTGTTTTTGGTCTATTCTGCGATATCGGAGTGGCTATCACGGCACCCCTATCTACCGCATCGTATCACTATCAACTATTACTAATGCTTGCAAGTTGCATTGTACAAGCTATTGGCATCAGCCTGGAAATTACAGCCGGTGTACTATTACTCGCCGGAGAGGGTGCCATGTTGGCAATATCACGCGTAACCGGTATCGAATTTAGTCGGGTAAAGATAGCCTCCGACACTACGTTTGTTCTTATCGGTGTCGTATTGTCATTGTGTCTCTCTCGTAACATCATCGGTATTCGGGAAGGGACTATCATATCGGCCTTCCTCATCGGGCTCATCATTCGATGGATTCAGCCGACCATCACCTCTTTGGTTAACAAACTTACTCGCACCACAACATCAGTAGACAAATAATCTCCCTGTGGACCCAAGTATCAAGTCTATAGTAGATAGCTATTTTTTGGTACAAGACTTGGAATCTCCTTATATTTGTATTACTTTTGTGCGCGTTGCTTTCAACGATGAAAGCACTCTAACACAATGGGGTTCCGTAGCTCAGTTGGATAGAGCAACAGCCTTCTAAGCTGTGGGTCGAGCGTTCGAACCGCTCCGGAATCACTCAGGTTAAAGCATTGATTTGTACGGTATATGGACCCAAAATCAATGCTTTTTCTTTTTAAATCAGGTACGAACTCCTCCGAAAGTATTAGTATATTTACAAAACTAAATCTTTGCACCTCCTTAGTGTAGGAACAGTTAGAGCTACCACCACAATGAGACTCAACACAACAAAGAAGGAAACAATGATGACCGGGCAGAACGCCTCAGCTCATTGTTTCCTCACC
>CAYUJP010000002.1:38659-41577 GCA_964445055.1 uncultured Alistipes sp. | reverse complement strand
ACGTTGCCTGCACCTCGCGTTGGATGTCTGCCCACCGTTGCTTGAAGGAGGGGGCCTCTGCAGTGGGTACCGGCAGAAGTATATCTCCCACAGAGGAGTGAATCAGGAAGGTCTCGTTGTCGGCATCGTAGGATTCCAACTTGAAGTTTTGTGCAGAGAATAGCCGAGCCTTAGTAGCGCAATATTCATCGGAGATGGAGCGGATGGTCGCTTCGTATTGGGCGTGAGCCTTGGTCATCTGTCGATTATAAGCCTCTTGAACGCGGGCGGTAATCTCCTTGGCCTTTGCCGCACGAGTCTGCTCGTTGACACGCGCCTGCCATTGGGCGGTGGTCTCGAACTCTCCCTTTTGTTGCCATACTGTTAGTTCTCGCTCAATCTCTTGCTTGAGTGTTGTTGCATCCTTCTCTGTGATGTTTTTTTGGGATAGGAAATCGCTCCATGAGGGTGTATGGGAGGCGAGATATGCTTGGTAACCGATCGATACGATAGCTGCTTCTTTGACAGTTTTTTTTGCTTCGGCTTTTGTGTTAAAGAACGTGCCTAGTTTATCGACAAGTCCCCACTTGCCATTGAGTCTCACTGCTGCAAGACCTTCATAGAAGCATCCAACCCAATCGTATTGAGGTTGAGCAACTACCTTCCCGGTGGTTTTATCGACAAATCCATACTTGCCATCGAGTTTCACCTTTACAAGGTTGCCAGAGAAGGAATCAACCTCATCGTATATAGGCTGAGCAACTACTTCTCCGGTTTCATCGACAAGTCCCCACTTGCCATTGAGTTTCACTTTTGCAAAGCCTTTATAGAAGTAACCAACGTTATCGTATTGAGGCTGAACAAGAACCGTGTTGCCTTTTTTGACACCCCACTTCCTATTGTTGCCTTTAAAAGGCTCTTGTCCCATGGCAATGGATGTTGTCAAGAGGGTGCAGAGGGTCAGAAACGATAGTTTGATGTTCATGGTGAATCAATTGTTTGTGAAAAAGCGTGTGTTTGGTGACGGGAATTAGTTGTCTCGGATTTCAATCAGGGCCATGTGAAGGTATCTTTGGGGGTTAGGGATGGAGGCAATCCATCGCTCTATCTCCGCACGCGAGGTCTCCTGCTCGCTGAAGGGGCAGGGACATTCGCTCTTGGTGAAGAGAAACACCAACCGATTTACCTCTCGCCGGGCTGAGGAGCTCTTGGTGAGATAGAATTCGTAGGCAGGCGAGCGGGTGATGTCGACATCGGTGCCGGCCACAAACCGTTGTGCCGAGTCGTAGCGATTGGGGTAGAGCAGGTAGCCTGTGCGGTTATCGTCGAACAGGAAGAGTTTCATGTAGCAGTCGCGGTGGGGACGAATCGCAAAGTGCAACGGTTCACCGGCCAAGTAGACACTCTTCAGCCCGCTGACCGTGACCGCAAAGTCGGGGTCGGGAGCTACGCCCTGCCGTACCTTCACATCGGCCACGCAGTAGAAGAGGGTCTCCGCCGAGCGTCTTCCCGGCTGTTGTCCCTCGTCGACAATCGCAAACTCGACAATCTCGCCGTCGGTTTGGCTGACAGCGAGGCTGTTGAAACTGTCGCCGGCAGACGAACTCTCCAACTGCTCCCAGATGCTCAGACGTGAGCCGCAGACCTGCTCCAACGCCTTGCGCTTGGCATCCTCCTCGGCACGTTGGGTCGCCTCGCGTCCCGTGATGTCGGCGTATGCCAACACAACGGAGAACTCACCTCGGACACGTACCGAGGTGACTCTCCCCGATTGGGCAACGCCCGGCAGGGCGTAGAGGATGAGCAAGAGCGCTGTCAGCCTCTGTCTCATGGCCTCCTACTGCGCCTCGACCTTGAATGCCTCCTGCACAAAGGCGGAGATGCGCTCGGCATTGGCACGAGCAAACTCCGACTCCTCCAGGGCCAACTGCATGGCACGGATGCGCGCCTTCGAGGCACGCTCCTCGTTGACGATGTAGTAGGCTTTGTAGTCGATGCCGCCATCCTGCTTCTCGCGATAGATGGAGAAGCTGCGATGGAGTTCGCCCTTAATCTCCTTCTCGACCTTGCTCTCATAGCCCTCGTAGAAGGAGTCGGCCGCCGCAGCACCTGCCACGCCGGCACCTACCTCCGAGGCGAGGCGTCCACGGACGGTCTGACCGGCCTGCTTGGCATAGGAGACCGACACCATGGTGGTGGCCCACTGTTGTCCCTGATTCAGGGTCGAGACCGAGGTGTTGCCGATGACGTTGCCGATGAGCTCTTGGTTGTTGGCATCGGCAAGTTGCTGATAGTGGTTGTAGAGCAGATTCTCCAACGGTAGCGACCCGTCGGCCTTCCACCCCTCTTGGGTGAGCGCCTTCGCCTCTTTGCGGGCGGTCTTCCACAAACTCTTGTTGTTGCTCTTGGGCTGTGCGACGCAGGTCGCCACGAGCATCGCCAGTGGCAATGCGATTGCAATAATTCGTTTCATATCAGATGGTTGTGTTTGGTTTATCCGACAACATGATAGGGGTTTCGTGGTGAGGTCTCTTCCTTAGAGACCTCACATGGAGAAAAACAGGGCTTTGGCGTATGTCCTGCAAGGGTGCGCGGCGGAACGCACGTCGATATCGTACCTCGATTTCTACAAAAAGGAAATTTTTCTTCGCTTAGATATACCTAATTCACAACTTTTTACGTAAATTTGCGTGCGTGGTGAGGTCTCTAAGGAAGAGACTGTGATGTAGCCGTTGGGCCCCGAAAAAACAGACGAGAGATGGTGCATCGCGTGCAACATCTCTCGGAAAGGTGGAGAATACGAGATTCGAACTCGTGACCTCTTGCATGCCATGCAAGCGCTCTAGCCGGCTGAGCTAATCCCCCGGTTGTGGAGACAAAGATAACAACTTTTCGCCACATCTGCAACCCGAGTGTGCAGATGCCCTCACTTTTTGCGG
>CAYUJP010000002.1:0-38559 GCA_964445055.1 uncultured Alistipes sp. | reverse complement strand
ACAAAAAACGATAAGAATAAAATATGTACATTCGGCTAAAATGTCGGAAAATCAGCGAAAAAAAGAGGTGAACAAGCGATTTTTCAAAAAAAATAATTACCTTTGCAGTCCATTTCGGATGTTATGGAAACCGAAACCGAGCGAGAAAGCTTGGTGAATATTAACAAATTAAAGGACAAAAACGTTTTAAGAAATGCCAACTATTCAACAGTTAGTACGAAACGGACGAGTGGCAATGGAGGACAAGAGTAAGTCTCCGGCCCTCGCTGCGTGTCCCCAGCGTCGAGGTGTCTGCACTCGTGTGTACACGACAACCCCGAAGAAGCCTAATTCGGCAATGCGTAAGGTGGCACGTGTGAGATTGACCAATGGCAAGGAGGTGAATGCGTACATCCCCGGTGAAGGTCACAACTTGCAGGAGCACTCGATTGTGCTGGTGCGCGGTGGTCGTGTGAAGGACCTCCCCGGTGTTCGTTATCACTTGGTGCGTGGCGCACTCGACTCGGCAGGTGTCGATGGTCGTCTGCAGCGTCGTTCGAAGTATGGAGCTAAGCGTCCTAAGGCAGGAAAGGCAGCACCCGCAAAGAAGAAGTAAGTCGAAAAAAGATTTAGACAATAGAAAACAATGAGAAAAGCTAAGCCAAAGAAGCGAATTCTACTTCCAGATCCCAAGTTCGGAGATGTGTTGGTAACACGTTTCGTGAACAACCTTATGCTGGATGGTAAGAAGAGTATTGCCTACTCGATTTTCTACGATTCGTTGGAGATCGTGGGCAAGAAGATGAAGGATGCTGATAAATCTCCGCTGGAGGTCTGGAAACAGGCTCTTGAGAATATCACGCCCCAAGTCGAAGTAAAGTCGAAGCGTATCGGTGGCGCGACCTTCCAGGTTCCTACGGAGGTTCGTCCGGAGCGCAAGATTTCGATTTCCATGAAAAACCTTGTCCTTTATGCTCGTAAGCGCGCCGGCAAGTCGATGGCGGAGAAGCTCTCCGGTGAGATTGTAGATGCCTACAATCAGCAGGGTGCTGCATTCAAGCGTAAAGAGGAGATGCACCGCATGGCGGAGGCCAACAAGGCATTTGCTCACTTTAGATTCTAAAACGCGTAGAAAATGGCAACAAGAGATTTACACTACGTACGTAATATCGGTATCATGGCTCACATCGATGCCGGTAAGACTACCACATCGGAGCGTATTCTTTTCTACACGGGTAAGACTCACAAGATCGGCGAGGTACACGAGGGTGGCGCCACCATGGACTGGATGGTTCAGGAGCAGGAGCGCGGTATCACGATTACCTCAGCTGCAACGACCGCCTTCTGGCACTACAAGGATCAGCAGTATCAGATTAACTTGATTGATACCCCGGGACACGTTGACTTTACCGTCGAGGTCGAGCGCTCTCTGCGCGTGCTCGATGGTGCTGTGGCAACATTCTGTGCAGTCGGTGGTGTTGAGCCTCAGTCGGAGACGGTTTGGCGTCAGGCTGACAAATACAACGTACCTCGTATCGGTTACGTCAACAAGATGGATCGTACGGGTGCCGACTTCTTTGCCGTATGTGCGCAAATCAAGGAGCACTTCGGCGCAACTGCACTGCCTGTTGTATTGCCCATCGGTGCAGAGGATAAATTCGAGGGTATCGTAGACCTTATATATAATAAGGCTTACTACTACTTCGACGATAAGACCGTTCGCGACAACTTTGAGATTCGCGAGATTCCGGATGACCTGAAGGCTGAGGCCGAGGAGTGGCGTAACAAACTCATCGAGGAGGTTGCCTCGGTTGATGATGCGCTGATGGAGAAGTTCTTCGACGACCCGGATTCGATTACTGCAGACGAGTTGCTCGCTGCAATTCGTACCGCTACCATCCAGATGAAGCTCGTCCCGATGCTTTGCGGTTCGTCGTTCCACAACAAGGGTGTGCAGAAGTTGCTCGATAGCATCATCGCCTTCTTGCCGTCGCCTATGGATGTTCCGGCTGTTGAGGGTACCAACCCCAAGACCGATGAGCCGGAGGTACGTCACGCCTCTGAGGACGACCCATTCTGCGGTTTGGCATTCAAGATTGCTACGGACCCGTTTGTGGGACGTTTGGCTTTCGTCCGTGTCTATTCGGGTAAACTCGACGCGGGTTCCTATGTGTTGAATGCACGTAGCGGCAAGCGCGAGCGTATCAGCCGAATCTACCAGATGCACGCCAACAAGCAGAACCCGTTGGAGACGGTTACTGCCGGTGATATCTGCGCAGCTGTCGGTTTCAAGGAGATTCGCACGGGTGATACACTCTGCGCCGAGAATGCACCTATCGTTCTTGAGCAGATGACATTCCCCGAGCCTGTGATTGGATTGGCTGTAGAGCCCAAGACTCAGAAGGATTTGGACAAGTTGGGTATCGCTCTTGCCAAGTTGGCTGAGGAGGATCCTACCTTCACCGTACGTACCGACGAGGAGAGTGGTCAGACCATCATCAGCGGTATGGGTGAGTTGCACCTCGATATCATCGTCGACCGTCTGAAGCGTGAGTTCGGTGTAGAGATTAACCAGGGTGCACCTCAGGTGAACTACAAGGAGGCACTTACGAAGACCATTCAGCATCGTGAGGTATTCAAGAAGCAGACGGGTGGTCGCGGTAAGTTCGCTGATATTATCTTTGAGATTGGACCTGCCGAAGAGGGCAAGGTTGGCTTGACCTTTGTCGATGAGGTGAAGGGTGGTAACATCCCGAAGGAGTTTATCCCCTCTGTACAGAAAGGTTTCGAGGCTGCCATGTCGAACGGTGCTTTGGCCGGCTACACAATGGACTCGATGAAGGTGACTTTGAAGGATGGTTCGTTCCACCCGGTGGACTCCGATCAGCTTTCGTTTGAAATCGCCGCACGTAATGGTTATCGCCATGCAGCTCCGCTGGCAGGTTCCGTAATCTTGGAGCCGGTTATGTCGGTGGAGGTGCTTACTCCTGAGGAGAACATGGGTGATATCATCGGCGACTTGAACAAGCGTCGTGGCCAGATTCAAGGCATGGAGTCGAAGGGCAATGCTCGTGTAGTGAAGGCAAAGGTGCCACTGTCGGAGATGTTCGGTTACGTGACTGTGTTGCGAACCATCTCTTCGGGTCGTGCAACCTCTTCGATGGAGTTCTCTCACTTTGAGGAGGTTCCTGCAAACCTTGCAAAGGAGATTATCGAGAAGAGTGGTCACAAGAATAAGGATATAGAATAAGTAAGCGATATGAGTCAGAAAATCAGAATCAAGTTAAAGTCTTTCGACCACAATCTCGTAGACAAGTCGGCCGAAAAGATTGTCAAGACTGTGAAGAGCACAGGTGCTGTTGTCAGCGGTCCGGTGCCTCTGCCTACGCAGAAGAAGATCTTCACGGTCAACCGTTCGACCTTCGTCAACAAGAAGGCTCGTGAGCAGTTCCAACTCTGCACATTCAAGCGCATCTTGGACATCTACTCGTCGACGGCAAAGACCATCGATGCACTGATGAAGCTGGAGCTTCCTTCGGGTGTTGAGGTTGAGATTAAGGTCTGATGAGCGATTGCCTGCTCTCAAAAGCCGGTAATCCCGTTTTATTCGGATAAAAATTTTGTACGAACCATAGGGAGGTGAACGGTAGTCCGCCGAGTCCTCCCCGAAAGCGAGAGTGGAAGAGGGAGTATCCTTAGGGAGTTCTCCTGACTTCCACAGCAAAAAGAAAATCACTTTATTAACAAACGTTAAAGACTAAAATGTCAGGACTAATTGGAAAAAAAATCGGAATGACTTCCGTGTACAGTGCCGAGGGTAAGAACATACCATGCACTGTGATTGAGGCTGGTCCGTGTGTGGTTACGCAAATCAAGACCCTCGAGAAAGATGCTTACGAGGCTGTCCAGATTGCCTATGACGACAAAAGTGAAAAGCACACCAGCAACAGTTTGTTAGGACACTTCAAGAAGGCAAACACCACTCCCAAGCGCAAGCTTGCCGAGTTCAAGGAGATGCCGGAAGTGAATCTCGGTGACACGCTCACCGTCGACCTCTTCAGTGAGGAGGACTGGGTCGATGTAACCGGGATATCGAAGGGCCGTGGATTCCAGGGCGTTGTAAAGCGTCATGGGTTCGGTGGTGTCGGTGGCCAGACGCATGGTCAGCACAACCGTCAGCGTAAGCCGGGTTCGTTGGGTGCCTCGTCGTATCCTTCGCGTGTGTTCCCTGGTAAGCGTCTTCCGGGTCGCATGGGTGGCGAGCAGGTGAAAGTACTCAACTTGCGCGTTTTGAAGGTGATTCCCGAGAGCAACCTTATCCTCGTTAAGGGTTCTATTCCGGGAGCAAAAGGTTCTTATTTAACAATTGAGAAGTAGTCATGGAATTAGCTGTATTAAACACTGAAGGAAAAGAGACAGGTCGTAAGGTGATTCTTTCTGACTCTGTGTTCGGCGTGGAAGCTAATGACCACGCTATTTACCTCGACGTGAAGCAGTATCTGGCTGACCAGCGTCAGGGTACTCACAAATCGAAGCAACGTAATGAGGTTGCAGGTTCAACACGCAAGCTGAAGCGTCAAAAGGGTACGGGCGGTGCTCGTTCGGGCTCTATCAAGTCGCCGTTGTTCCCGGGTGGTGGTCGTATCTTCGGTCCGGTACCTCGCGATTACAGTTTCAAGTTGAACAAGAAACTTAAGCAATTGGCTCGTCGTAGTGCACTCTCTTACAAGGTTCAGGCAAATGCCATCCAGGTGTTGGAGGCCCTCAAGATGGAGGCTCCGAAGACAAAGCAGGTGGTAGCTCTGACTGAGGCTTTGAAGGTCGATGACAAGAAGGTGCTGCTCGTACTGCCTGAAACCAATGTCAATCTGCAGCTCTCGTGCCGCAACATCCCGTCTATCAAGCCGGTATTGGCACAGAATCTCTGCACCTACGACATCATGAACGCTTCGGCGATTGTTTTGGTAGAGGGCGCAGAGGGTGTTTTGAACGTAATGTTAGCTTAAAACGTAAACAGACATGGAAATCATTATTAAGCCTATTTTAACCGAAAAGATGACGATTCAGGGCGAGAAACTGAACCGCTACGGTTTTATCGTTGATGTGAGAGCTAACAAGTTGCAGATTCGCAACGCCGTCGAGCAGATGTACAACGTCGTGGTGACGGATGTAAACACCATCAACTATATGGGTAAGCAGAAGAGCCGTTATACGAAGGCCGGCTTACTCGAGGGTCGTGCTAACAACTTCAAGAAGGCAATTGTCACTTTGAAGGATGGAGATAAAATCGATTTTTACAGTAATATCTAAAGAAGATGGCAGTAAAAAAGTTTAAGCCTGTTACCGCAGGTACAAGACATAAGATCGGCGGAACGTTCGAGGAGATTACGTCAAACGTTCCTGAGAAGTCGTTGCTGAGCGTCAAGAAGAGCTCGGGCGGTCGCAACAATACGGGTAAGATGACCGTTCGTTACATCGGCGGTGGTCACAAACAGATGTACCGTAATGTGGACTTCAAGCGTGTCAAGGATGGCATTGCCGCTACTGTAAAGACGATTGAATACGATCCGAATCGTACCGCACGCATTGCATTGATTGTTTATGCTGACGGTCAGAAGAGTTATATCATTGCACCCAATGGCCTGCAAGTTGGTCAGACGGTGATGAGTGGTGCAGGTGTTGCTCCCGAGGTGGGCAATACGTTGTTCCTGAGCGATATTCCTCTGGGTACGATTATTCACAACATTGAACTCTACCCCGGTCAGGGTGCCGCAATGGCTCGTTCGGCCGGTTCTTATGCTCAACTTTTGGCTCGTGAGGGTAAGTTTGCAATCATCAAGTTGCCCTCGGGAGAGACTCGTATGGTACTCGTTACCTGCCGTGCAACAATCGGTGTAGTGTCGAATATCGACCACTCGCTTGAGAGTTCGGGTAAGGCAGGTCGTGAGCGTTGGCTCGGTCGTCGCCCGCGCAACCGTGGTGTCGTGATGAACCCGGTAGATCACCCGATGGGTGGTGGCGAAGGTCGTGCGTCGGGTGGTCACCCGCGTTCGCGTAAGGGTCTGTTGGCTAAGGGTTATAAGACTCGTAACCCGAAGAAGACGACCTCGAAGTTTATTATTTCACGAAAGAAAAAATAATTAAAAGAGTAACATAATGAGCCGTTCATTAAAAAAAGGACCGTTTATCGACCCGAAACTTGAAGCGAAGGTTATCGCTCAGGCCGAAGGCAATAAGAAGTCTGTTATCAAGACTTGGTCGCGAGCAAGTATGATATCGCCTGATTTCGTAGGTCAGACGATCGCTGTCCACAACGGAAATAAGTTTATTCCCGTTTACGTAACTGAGAATATGGTTGGTCACAAACTGGGAGAGTTTGCTCCAACACGTAACTTCCGTGGTCATGCGGGTAACAAGAAAAAATAGGTAGACAATGGGTGCAAGAAAATCTGAAATGGCCAAGAAATTCAAGGCCGAGAAGCAGCAGAAAGCGGTAGCTGTTCTGCGCGATTGCCCGACCTCGCCCCGTAAAATGCGTCTGGTAGCAGACATTATCCGTGGCGTGGAAATCAATAAGGCATTGGGTATCCTTCGTTACTCGAAGAAGGAAGCATCGATTCGTGTGGAGAAGTTGCTCAAGTCGGCAATTGCCAACTGGGAGGCAAAGAATCCCTCGGAGCGTCTTGAGGATACAAAACTCTGTGTTAAGGAGATCTTCGTTGACGGTGGTCGTATGCTGAAACGTATTCAGGCAGCTCCTCAGGGTCGCGCACATCGTATTCGCAAGCGTTCGAATCATGTGACGATTGTAGTGGACAAAATGGTAATCGAAGAAAACAAGTAGACAATGGGACAGAAAGTTAATCCAATAGCAAATCGTCTTGGTATCATTCGTGGTTGGGAATCCAACTGGTACGGCGGCAAGGATTTCTCCGACAAGTTGGTCGAGGATGCTAAAATCCGTAAGTATCTGAATGTACGTCTGGCCAAAGCAAGCATTTCCAAGATTATCATCGAGCGTACGCTCAAATTGGTGACCGTTACGATTTCGACAGCTCGTCCGGGTATCATCATCGGTAAGGGTGGTCAAGAGGTCGACAAGTTGAAGGAGGAGTTGAAGAAACTCACCGGCAAGGAGATTCAGATCAACATCTTCGAGGTAAAGCGTCCGGAGGTTGATGCTGTAATCGTAGGTCAGAATATTGCCCGTCAGTTGGAGGGCCGTGTCTCTTTCCGTCGTGCCGTGAAGACCGCTATCGCTTCGACGATGCGTATGGGTGCCGAGGGTATCAAGGTACAGGTATCCGGTCGTGTCGGTGGAGCCGAGATGGCACGTAGCGAAACGGTTAAGGAGGGACGTATTCCATTGCATACATTCCGTGCAGACGTGGATTACTGCCTCACAGAGGCACTGACGAAAGTCGGTATCCTCGGTGTTAAGGTGTGGATCTGCCATGGTACGGTGTATGGCAAGCGCGACCTCTTTGAGATTGCCGGAGCTTCGGCTTCGCAGCATGGTGGCCAGCAAGGTGCACAGGGTCGTGGCCCTCGTGGAGGAGCTCCGCGTGGCAAGCGTCGCAATAATAACAACAAGTAGTAAGTAGGACCTTTTAAAGCGAAAGTACAGCTATGTTACAGCCAAAAAAGACCAAATTTAGAAGAATGCAGAAGGGTCGTATGAAGGGTATCGCTCAGCGAGGCAACCAACTTGCATACGGTTCGTTCGGCATCAAGGCATTGGAATCGACATGGATCACAGGTCGCCAGATTGAGGCTGCTCGTCAGGCAATCACCCGATACATGAAGCGTGAGGGACAGATTTGGATTCGAATCTTCCCGGATAAACCAATCACCAAGAAACCCGCTGAGGTGCGTATGGGTAAGGGTAAAGGTAATCCCGAAGGATTTGTTGCCCCTGTTACCCCGGGACGTGTCCTCTTTGAGGCAGAGGGCGTACCCATGGAGATTGCACAGGAGGCTCTTCGTCTCGGCGCGCAGAAATTGCCTATTACGACCAAGTTTATTGTACGACGTGATTACGTTGAATCATCAATCTAAGAGAGTAAGACATGAAAAGCGCTGAAATAAAGGAATTATCCGTCAATGAGTTGCAGGAGCGTATCGAGGCCGAGAAGGCTCAGCTCGCCAAACTGAAGGTGCAGCACGCCATATCGCCTGTCGAGAACCCCTCGATTATCAAGAAGACTCGCAGAGATATAGCTCGTATGCTGACAATTCTGAGTCAGAAAACCCCTAAATGTTAAAGACCGTTATGGAAAGAAATCTTAGAAAGGAACGTATCGGGTTGGTTGTCAGCAACAAAATGGAGAAGACCATTGTGGTTGCAGTTGCGCGTAAGGTGAAGCATCCTATCTATGGCAAGTTTGTGAACAAAACAACGAAGTTTGTTGCAGAGTGCCTCGATGAGACTTGCAAGGAGGGTGACACTGTACGTATTATGGAGACCCGCCCGCTGAGTAAAACGAAGCGTTGGAGATTAGTACAAATCATTGAAAGAGCGAAGTAATTATGATACAGCAAGAAAGTAGGCTCGTAGTAGCCGATAACAGCGGTGCAAAGGAGGTTCTTTGTATCCGTGTGCTGGGCGGCACGAAGCGTCGCTATGCATCCATCGGCGACAAAATCGTGGTAGCCGTCAAGAGCGCATCGCCGTCGGGTGATGTAAAGAAGGGTGCCGTGTCGAAGGCAGTCGTCGTGCGTACCACCAAGGAGATTCGTCGTGCCAACGGTTCGTACATTCGTTTCGACGACAACGCAGTTGTGTTGCTGAATAATCAGGGTGAAATTCGTGGTACACGTATCTTTGGTCCGGTAGCTCGTGAGTTGCGTGACCAATACATGAAGATCATCTCGCTGGCACCTGAAGTATTGTAATCAAAAAAACACAGAACAGTTATGTCAGTCAAATTACATATCAAGAAGGGCGACACAGTCGGCGTCATTGCCGGTGATAACCGTGGAAAGCAGGGCAAGGTGCTTGCCGTAGATCCTGCAAAGCAGCGGGCTATCGTCGAGGGCGTGAACATGTGTAAGAAAGCAGAGAAGCCCAGCGCGAAGAATCCTCAAGGCGGTATTGTCGAGAAGGAGGCTCCAATCCATGTATCTAATCTTCAAGTAATCGACCCGAAGAGTGGAAAGCCTACTCGTATCGGCCGCAAGGCAGGTGAGAAGGGGAAATTAGTTCGTTACGCTAAAAAGTCAGGGGAGGAGATTAAATAATGGCATACGTACCTACACTTAAGACACAGTATAAGGAGCAAATCATTGCTACCCTTATGAAAGAGTTCGGTTACACGAGCGTGATGCAGTGCCCGAAACTCGAGAAGATTGTCATCAACCAGGGTATGGGTCAGGCTGTAGCCGACAAGAAACTCATCGATGTCGCTCAGGCCGAATTGACTCAGATTACAGGTCAGAAGGCAGTGCAGACGAAATCTCGCAAGGATATTTCGAACTTCAAACTTCGTCGTGGTATGCCTATTGGTGTTCGCGTGACATTGCGTCAGAACAAGATGTACGAGTTCTTGGAGCGTCTTATTGCGGTCGCTCTGCCTCGAATCCGCGACTTCAAAGGTATCAACGAGAAGTTCGATGGTCAAGGTAACTATACATTGGGTATCACCGAGCAGATTATCTTCCCGGAGATTGATATCGATAAGATTACCAAAATCTTCGGTATGGAGATTACCTTCGTAACGACGGCAAAGACCGACGAAGAGGCTTATGCACTGTTGCGTGAGTTCGGTCTGCCTTTCAAGAATGCTAAAAAGAACAACTAAGGTTTATGGCAAAGGAATCAATGAAGGCACGCGAGGTAAAGCGTGAAAAACTTGCAAATCGTTACGCTCACAAGCGCGAGGAGATCGCTGCGAAGTTGAAGAGCGGTGAGATGGACCATGAGGAGGCTTGGGTCGCTCTGTCGAAACTGCCTCGTAATTCGAATCCGATTCGCCAGCACAACCGTTGTAAGTTGACCGGTCGTCCGAAGGGTTATATCCGTCAGTTCGGTATTAGCCGTATTCAGTTCCGTGAGATGGCCTCCGCAGGTCTGATCCCGGGTGTAAAGAAGGCTAGTTGGTAGTTGCATCCGACTCGGGAGTGATGCTCCCGGGTCGGGTTTGCTTATAGGTGCTTTACGGAGGGTGTTTAGCCCGTGAAGGTCTGTTGTGCGTTATACATGACGGTCTTCGGATGTAGAAAACCTTATACGGGTGTTGGATCCGTGTAGATGTACGCCAAGATTGAGGAAAGTGTCGCTGTTTGGCGGTAACTTCTTGGTGGCGGGGTGCATCGAGGGATGTGATATCAGAAGACATAGTTCCATTTGTGCAGGGATAGGCTTGTGCATGTCGATTTTTCGATGCATGGTGCCGTTCCGGAGAGTTGGAGGATATGTACGGACATGTTAGTTCACACAAGTGTACTAACATTGTGCGTATCTGAAAGCAAGGTACGTTCCTGTAGAAGTTTGCATGGATGGGAGGCCTCTTCTATCGCGGATAACGAATTCTCTAAAAGGAAAAAAGTAGCTGATTTTTAGATTATTCGAAAAATTCTGCGTATATTTGCGCACTTGTTGTGTGCGTTCGCACGCTATGCAAGTGGGTAGCGATGTGGTTAGAGCCTGCGTAACAGACGGGCAACTGACTGAATCGCATTTAGTTAACTTATTTAATATTAATTTTAATTTCTAATCATCATGACAGATCCTATTGCGGACTTTCTGACCAGAATTAGAAACGCGGTGAAAGCCAACCACAAGGTGGTTGAAGCTCCCGGTTCAAAAATTAAACAGGAGATCACAAAGATTCTCTACGAGCAGGGCTACATCCTCGCTTACAAGTTCGACACCGATGAGAAGGGCCATCCGACCATCAAAGTCGCTTTGAAGTGGAATGCTCAAACCAAGAGCAATGCCATCAAGAACCTCAAGCGTGTCAGCCGTCCCGGTTTGCGCCAGTATGTTTCGGTGGAGGAGATGCCGAAGGTGCTCAATGGCCTGGGTATTGCTATCCTCTCGACTTCGAAGGGTATCATGACCGATGCAAAGGCTCGTAAAGAGAACGTAGGTGGTGAAGTTCTGTGCTACGTCTATTAGTCGAGCGAAATTTAGTATTTTTAATCAAACAACTTAGTACAAATGTCAAGAATTGGTAAATTACCTGTAAACTTGCCTGCCGGCGTTACCGTTACGGTATCGGCTGACAATGTGGTAAGCGTGAAAGGGCCTCTTGGGACACTGAGTCAGAAGGTTGATTCGGACATAAAGGTAGAGGTGGGAACCCACACGGAGGCACATTCCGGTAAGGAGATTCCGGCGGTTCTCGTAAGTCGTCCGACCAACCAGCCTCGTCATCGTTCGTTGCATGGTTTGTATCGCGCGTTGATCAACAACATGGTCATCGGTGTATCGAAGGGTTACGAGATTAAGCAGGAGTTGGTAGGTGTCGGTTTTAAGGCCGAAGTGAAAGGCAACGTCTTGGAGATGAGCCTTGGTTATTCGCACGATACCTATCTGCAATTACCTGCAGAGGTAACCGCTACTGCTGTTACCGAGAAGAAAGGAAACCCGATTGTCACCTTGAAGAGCATCGACAAGCAGTTGATTGGTCAGGTGGCTGCGAAGATCCGTTCGTTGCGTAAGCCGGAGCCGTATAAGGGCAAGGGTATCAAGTTCGTAGGCGAGACATTGCGTCGTAAGGCCGGTAAGTCTGCGGGTGCTAAATAGTAAAAAACGAATCAGCTATGTCATTGAATAAAATCGAAAGAAGAGAGCGTATCAAGATGCGTATCCGCAAGATCGTGAGCGGTACGCCGGCTCAGCCCCGTATGACTGTGTTCCGTAGCAATAAGCAGATCTACGTGCAGTTCATCGACGATTTGGCAGGCATTACATTGGCAACGGCATCTTCGTTGGATAAGGAGATTGCTGAGGTTGCAGCAGGCAAGAACAAGAGCGAAGTAGCAGCTTTGGTTGGGAAACTGGCCGCACAGCGCGCTACGGAGAAGGGTATTTCGACTGTTGCGTTCGATCGTAATGGCTACCTGTATCACGGACGAGTTAAAGTGTTAGCGGATGCCGCACGTGAAGGCGGTCTTAAATTCTAAGCGATATGTCAAATACGAACATAAAGAAAGTGCGTACAAGCGACCTCGAGCTGAAAGACCGGCTCGTAAGCATCCAGCGAGTTACGAAGGTAACAAAAGGTGGTCGTACATTCAGCTTTTCGGCGATCGTGGTTGTAGGTAACGAGAACGGCGTCGTAGGTTACGGTCTGGGCAAGGCTTCCGAGGTGCAGGCTGCTATTGCAAAAGGCGTTGAAGACGCTAAGAAGAACCTCATCAAGGTGCCGGTAATCAACGGTACAATTCCTCACAAGCAGGAGATGCGTTTCGGTGGTTCGCTCGTGATGATTCGTCCGGCAGCTCCCGGTACCGGTATTATCGCCGGTGGTGCAATGCGTGCCGTGTTGGAGTCGGTAGGCGTGAAGAACGTGTTGGCAAAGAGCAAAGGCTCGTCGAACCCTCACAACCTTGTGAAGGCAACGATTGCGGCTCTGTGCGAGTTGCGTGACGCATACAGTGTTGCTCAGGTACGTGGGATCTCGATGAACAAAGTGTTTAACGGTTAATCAAAGACGGATATCATGGCAACATTGAAGATCACTCAGGTTAAGAGCCGTATTGGTGCTTCGGCACAACAGCGTAAGAACCTCGATGCTTTGGGTCTGAAGAAGATCAATCAGAGCGTTGAGCACAGCGATTCGGTCATCATCAAGGGAATGCTCGAGCGCGTAAAACATCTCGTGAAAATCGAGGAGGTAAAATAAGTTTAACACTTCGAATTCAGAACACATGGAATTAAATAATCTTAAACCTGCAAAAGGTGCTACGCATCACGATAAGCGTGTAGGTCGCGGTGCCGGTTCGGGTCACGGTGGTTACTCGGGCCGTGGTAACAAGGGTGCCCAGTCGCGTTCAGGCTACAAGTCGAAGCTTGGTTTCGAAGGTGGTCAGATGCCGTTGCAGCGTCGTCTTCCGAAATTTGGCTTTACAAATCTGAAGCGTGTGGAGTACAAGGCAATCAACCTCTCGACACTCGAGGAGTTGGCAGCTAAGAAGGAGCTGACCGCTGTGGAATTCGATACATTTGTAGCAGCAGGATTTGTCTCGACAAACGATCGAGTAAAGATCTTGGGTAACGGTACGCTGTCGAAGGCGTTGAGCGTAAAGGCTCATGCTTTCTCTAAGAGTGCTGAAGCTGCAATTGTCGCTGCCGGTGGTAGTGTGGAGAAGCTCTAATGAAACCGTCCTAAACCTTTATTTATGAATCACTACATCGTTGTTGGGCTTGTACTGCTGGTTATCGTGGCGTTGCTTGCAACCAACAAAAAGTTAGTCGAAACCCTCAAGAATATATACAAGATTGAGGAGCTGCGCAATCGTGTTCTCTACACGTTGGGCCTCCTGCTTGTGTATAGACTGGGTAGTTTTGTGGTTATTCCGGGTATTAACCCTAACGCTTTGGGCGAGGGTTCTGCGTTGGCCAACCAGATGGATGGCAACAGCCTGTTGGGGCTGTTGGATGTATTCTCTGGTGGTGCATTTGGTAACGCAGCTATTTTTGCACTTGGAGTAATGCCCTACATCACCGCCTCTATCATCATTCAGTTGATGGGAATCATGATTCCCTACTTCCAGAAGATGCAGAAGGAGGGTGAGAGTGGCCGCCGCAAAATGAATCAGTGGACGCGCCTCCTGACGATTGTTGTCCTCGCAATCCAAGGTCCGGCGTATGTCGCTAACTTGTTCCATACTTTACCTGCAACAGCATTTATCTACGGCCATTCAGCTTGGTTTGTTGTTTATGCAACCATTATCTTGATAGCCGGCACCATGTTTATCATGTGGCTTGGCGAGAAGATTACGGACAAGGGTATCGGCAACGGCATATCACTCATCATCATGATTGGTATCGTCGCTCGTCTGCCCCATGCCATGTTGGCTGAGGTGAGCTCACGTCTCAACACATCAGACGGTAGCGTCATTATGCTCATCTTGGAGTTGGTTTTGCTGTTCCTGGTATTTATGGTAACAATTGCATTGGTACAGGCAGTCCGCAGGGTGCCGGTACAGTATGCAAAGAGAATTGTCGGAAATAAACAGTATGGAGGTGTACGCCAATTCATCCCACTGAAGATGAATGCTGCAAACGTAATGCCTATCATCTTTGCACAGGCACTGATGTTTATTCCGATGCTCTTCACCAAGATGGCTCCCGGATTTGCCGGCGCTTATGCTGATATGCGGGGTTTCTGGTATAACATTACGCTTGCGGTGTTGGTAATCGCATTCACCTACTTCTACACAGCGATTATCATCAACCCTCAAATGATGGCAGAAGATATGAAGCGCAATGGTGGCTTTATTCCCGGTGTGAAGCCCGGTAAGGCAACTGTGAACTACATCGATACCATCATGACGAGAATTACGTTGCCCGGATCTGTCTTCTTGGCTATTGTGGCTATATTGCCGGCTTTGGCCATGAAGTTCTTGAATGTGCAACAGTCGTTCGCCTATTTCTATGGTGGTACGTCGCTGTTGATTATGGTGGGTGTGATTCTCGATACTCTTAAGCAGATAGAGAGCTATCTC
The DNA here is from genome assembly GCA_964445055.1 of uncultured Alistipes sp. Lineage (GTDB taxonomy): Bacteria > Bacteroidota > Bacteroidia > Bacteroidales > Rikenellaceae > Alistipes. The sequence continues at coordinate 23,904 of CAYUJP010000002.1, read as the reverse complement.
TTGATGCGTCACTATGATGGTCTGATGAAGACCGGACGCATTCAGGGACGCTACTGATGATTGTTCGTTAGAGTTTTTGAAACAGATGATACATCTAAAAAACGAAGAAGAGATAGAACTGCTCCGTGAGAATAATATTCTCGTGAGCCGTACCTTAGCTGAGGTAGGACGCCATGTCCAACCCGGCGTTACGACGAAGGAGTTGGACCGTATTGGCGAAGAGTTCATTCGTTCGCACGGAGCAGTTCCGGCTTTTCTGGGGTATCAGGGCTATCCTGCCTCCTTGTGTATTTCGGTCAACGAGCAGGTGGTTCATGGTATTCCGTCATCGTCGCAAGTTCTGAAAGAGGGCGACATCGTTTCGGTAGATTGCGGTACATTTATGAAGGGGTTTGTTGGTGATTCGGCATACACGTTTGCTGTAGGAGAGGTTGCTGATGATGTGAAGCAACTCATGGAGGTCACCAAAGAGGCTCTTTATAAGGGTACGGCACAGGCTAAGGCTGGAAATCGTGTGGGCGATATATCAGCGGCCGTGCAGGCCTATGCCGAATCATTCGGCTATGGCGTAGTGCGCGAACTTGAGGGACACGGATTGGGTCGGAAGATGCACGAGGACCCGGGTGTTCCGAATTATGGCGCGCGAGGTAGAGGTCCATTGCTCCGTGAGGGGATGGTAATCTGCATCGAACCCATGATTAACATGGGAACCAAAGCGGTGGTATTTGAACGCGACGGATGGACGGTACGCACAAGGGATCGCAAGCCTGCGGCTCATTTCGAGTTTGCGGTAGCGATTCGTAAGAGCGGACCCGATGTCTTGACGGATTTCAGTATTATCGAGGAAGCAATAAACATGTAAGCAAGAGAGAAGACTCTATGGCAAAGCAGACTGCGATTGAAAGGGACGGAACGATTATCGAGGCGTTGTCGAATGCGATGTTTCGTGTCGAGTTGGACAATGGTCACGTAATCACCGCCCATATCTCGGGAAAGATGCGTATGCACTACATCAAAATCCTTCCCGGAGATAAGGTGAAAGTGGAGATGACACCCTATGATTTATCCAAGGGACGAATCTCTTTTCGGTACAAATAACCAAAAGATTGCTTGAAAATTATGAAAGTAAAAGCATCAATCAAAAAGCGTAGCGAGGATTGTAAGATCGTGAAGCGTAAGGGTAAGCTCTACGTGATCTGCAAGAAGAATCCCAAGTTCAAGATGCGCCAAGGGTAATTTTAACGATTAATTAGCAAAGAAAAAAGTAATTTATGGCACGTATAGTTGGTGTAGATTTACCAAAAAACAAGCGTGGTGAGATCGGTCTGACCTACATCTATGGTATCGGTCGCTCGACAGCCCGCAAGATCTTGGATACTGCAGGTATCGGCTACGATGTGAAGGTTCAGGATTGGAACGACGACCAAGTCGGAGCCATTCGTTCTACGATTGCCGAGTTGGGCATCAAAGTAGAGGGTGAGTGCCGTTCGTTGGTTCAACTCAACATCAAACGATTGATGGATATCGGTTGCTATCGCGGTATCCGCCATCGTTTAGGTCTTCCGGTTCGTGGTCAGAGCACAAAGAACAATGCTCGTACTCGCAAGGGTCGCAAGAAGACTGTAGCAAACAAGAAAAAGGCAACTAAGTAATAGCAGAAGAGAGTTATGGCAAAGAAAACTGGAACAGTTAAGAAGAAGGTTGTCAAGGTGGGTGCTCAAGGCATGGCTTTCGTTCACTCGACTTTTAACAACGTTATCATCACGCTGACCAACGAGGTTGGTGAGGTGATCAGTTGGTCTTCGGCCGGTAAGATGGGTTTCCGCGGCTCGAAGAAGAATACTCCCTATGCTGCACAGACAGCTGCAGCTGACTGCGCAAAGGTAGCCTTTGATATGGGCTTGCGCAAGGTGAAGGTTTATGTAAAGGGACCGGGTGCAGGTCGTGAGTCGGCCGTTCGTACCATCCATGGTGCTGGTATCGAGGTAATGGAGATTATCGATGTTACACCGATGCCTCACAACGGTTGCCGTGCTCCTAACCGTCGTAGAGTATAACACTTGTACGGTCGAGAGCTAACATCAATCAAAAGATTTTTAAAAAGTTAAAGAAATGGCAAAATATATAGGACCTAAATCGAAGATCGCCCGTCGTTTTGGCGAGGCTATTTATGGTGCGGATAAAGTGCTCGAAAAGCGAAACTTCCCTCCCGGTCAGCATGGTCTTGCCCGTAAGCGTAAGAAGGTTTCTGAGTATGGTGAGCAGTTGAGCGAGAAGCAGAAGGCAAAGTTTACCTATGGCTTGCTCGAGAAGCAGTTTGCACGTACTTATGAGGCTGCAGCTCGTATGGGAGGTATCACCGGTGAGAACCTGTTGAAGTTGTTGGAGTGCCGTTTGGATAATGTCGTTTATCGTCTGGGTATCGCTCCTACACGTGCAGCCGCACGTCAGTTGGTTTCGCACCGTCACATCTGCGTCAATGGTAATGTGGTGAATATTCCCTCCTATTCGTTGCGTGTAGGCGACGTAGTCTCTGTTCGCGAGAAGTCAAAGAGTCTCGAGGTGATAACCAATTCGTTGGCGGGTGCTTCGAAGAGTCGTTATGCATGGTTGGAGTGGGATGGTGCTACGATGAGTGGCAAGTTCCTGCAGAAGCCGGAGCGTGAGGAGATTCCTGAGAACATCAAGGAACAACTGATCGTCGAATTGTACTCTAAGTAGTGTAATCTAACAACGAATTCAATTATGGCAATATTAGCATTCCAGAAACCTGAAAAGGTCATCATGCTTGAGTCCACCTCTTCGTTCGGAAAGTTTGAGTTCCGTCCGTTGGAGCCTGGATTCGGAATGACCATCGGCAACGCTCTGCGTCGTATCCTGCTCTCTTCGCTTGAGGGTTTTGCAATTACGACAGTCAAAGTGGCTGGTGTCGATCACGAGTTTGCTGCGATCTCCGGGGTGATGGAGGGGATGATCGATATTATCCTGAATCTGAAGAAGATTCGTTTCATCCGTACTGTTGACAATCAGGAGGGCGAGAAGGTCTCCGTCAATGTGGCCGGAGTGACAGAGCTTACAGCAGGATACATCTCGAATTACCTCTCGTTCTTCAAGGTGTTAAATCCCGAGTTGGTCATTTGCCATCTCGCGCCCGGAACAAAGATGCAGATGACCCTCACAATTGGTAAGGGTCGCGGTTATGTTCCCGCAGAGGAGAATGCCCCTGCAGAGAGCGAATTCGGTACGTTGCCCATCGACTCGATTTTTACTCCTATCAAGAACGTAAAGTTCTCGATTGAAAATTATCGTGTCGAGCAGAAGACCGACTACGAGAAGTTGAATTTGGAGATTACAACCGACGGTTCTATCCACCCGAAAGAGGCTTTGAAAGAGGCTGCAAAGATTCTCATTCAGCACTTCATGCTCTTCTCCGACGAGAAGATTACCATCAATATGGAGGAGAATAGCGGCACGGAGGAGTTCGATGAGGATGTGTTGCACATGCGTCAACTGTTGAAGACAAAGTTGTCGGATCAGAACTTAAGTGTTCGCGCACTGAACTGTCTGAAGGCAGCCGATGTCGATACGGTAGGCGATTTGGTACGTCTGAATCGTAGCGACTTGCTGAAGTTCCGGAATTTCGGTAAAAAGTCGTTGACCGAGTTGGATGAACTGCTGACCTCGCTCAATCTGAAGTTCGGCATGGATGTATCTATTTACAAACTTGATAAAGACTAACTATGAGACACAATAAGAATTTCAATCACCTCGGCCGTCAGGCGGGCCATCGCAAGGCATTGATGTCGAACATGGCATCGTCGCTCATCTTGCATAAGCGTATTGAGACAACGGTTGCTAAGGCGAAGGCATTGCGTCAGTTTGTTGAGCCATTGGTGACCAAGTCCAAAGAGGACACCACCCACCAGCGTCGTGTGGTATTCTCATATCTCAAGCAGAAGGAGGCAGTGACGGAGTTGTTCCGTACAATTGCTCCGAAGATTGCTGAGCGCGCAGGCGGTTATACCCGTATCCTGAAGACAGGTTTCCGTTTGGGTGATGGTGCAGATATGTGCATCATTGAGTTCGTAGACTTCAATGATGCGTACACCTTGGGCATTATTCCTGAGGCTACTACCACCGAGACGAAGACCAAAACGCGTCGTAGCCGTAAGTCTGCTGCAAAGAAGACGGATGCCGTTGAGGACGCGAAGGTTGTCGATGCAAAGGCCAAGACTGCAGCCAAGACTGCTAAGTCGGGAGCTCAGGTTGCAAAGAAGACCAATGTAGGTAAGAAGATGTAGTTTATTACTACAGTTCCGATAGGATGGGCGGTGACGATGAGTTACCGCCCATCTTGTCGTTTGTCAGCCTGTTCGGACTCCTTTAGACATTTTTAGAGTCCTGATTTCCACAAGAATTAAAAAGAGACGACGAGACTATGTGTAAGTGTAGTCTCGTCGTTCATTAGTATGAAAAAAGAGAGGTCCTATACGGTCATAATCTCTTTCTCCTTACGGTCTAATGCGGCATCAAGAGATTTGGTATATTTCTCCAGAAGTTTCTGTGCCAAGTTCTCGCCATCTTTTGACTCGTCTTCGGGCATTCCCTCTTTTTGGGCCTTTTTGAAGCCTTCTACCGCATCGCGACGTGCATTGCGTAGACTGACTCGAGCTGTCTCAGCCTCTTGGCGAACCTGCTTCACTAACTGTTTGCGTCGCTCTTCGGTGAGAGGTGGGATTGAGAGTCGAATTTGTTCTCCGTTATTGGAGGGAGCCAAACCGATATTTGAATCGATGATTGCTTTCTCGATTTGACGTATCATCTTCTTATCCCAAGGTTGAATCAGAATGGTCTTGGCATCGGGTACAGTGACACTCGCAACACCAGAAACAGGGGTCTGTGAGCCGTAATAATCGACCATGACACCATTGAGCACATTTGTGGAGGCTTTGCCGGCACGTACGTTTGCCAACTCCTCTTCGAGATGGTCGATAGCCCGTTGCATACGGTCTTCGGCCTCGCTGATGATAGTTTTTGTCTCTAACATATTTGTAAGTGTTGATTTTTAGTTCTTGTCCAAGGTGTGCGCAATGTATGCCACCAACTCGGCGAACTCTTGTTCGTCGTAACCAATGGTTGTCTTTACGATTCGTCCCTCCCTGTCGATGAGAAAATTGCGCGGGATATAGTTCGAGGCATACCGATGATAAATCTGCTGGTCGACATCTAATCCAACTGCAAACGTATAGCCACGATGGGCGCAGAATTGCGCTACGATGTCACGTTCTTCACCGCGTGAAATGGGTAGAAAAACGAAGGATTGTCCCGCAAAACGGTCGATAAGTTGCTCTTGAACATGGCTCAACTCCTCTCGGCAAGGAGGGCAGTAGGTCGCCCAAAAGTTGAGTAGTACTACCTTACCACGCAATGAGGATAGTTGCAACGAACTTCCATCCAGCATCTCCACTGTGAAATCGGGAGCTTTATCGCCCTCCTTTACGGCGGATGTGGCATCCATAGCCTCCTTCGGTGTGTCTTGTTGTACGATGCGGTCGGCATACCACATGGCCACTCCCACGAGGGCAATCAGTAACAGTAAGACAACGAGCAGTCGATTGTTTGGACCTTTGCGAGTCATGCGGTAGAATATTTTGATTACAGATGAACCAATGTGCTGATGTTCTCACCCGAAAGCAATCGCATTAGATTCCCCGGAGTATCCATGTCGAATACCTCTATCTGCATGCGATTCTCTCGACACAAAGTAAATGCGGTCATATCCATGACTTTGAGGCCTCGTCGATAGACTTCATCGAATGTGATTTCGTTGAACTTTGTAGCTGTCGGGTCTTTTTCGGGGTCTGCCGTATAGATGCCATCGACGCGTGTCCCCTTCAACAATACATCTGCTTCAATCTCAATGGCACGCAACGCAGCGGCGGAGTCTGTGGAGAAATAAGGATTGGAGGTTCCACCTCCGATGATAACCACCTCACCGGCTGACAAGTATTGGAGGGCAAGGGCCTTCGTATAGTACTCCCCGATGGGTTCCATGCGAATGGAGGTCAGTACGCGAGCCTTCACTTGAGCATCCTCCAATGCAGATTGTAACGCCAATGAATTGATGATGGTAGCCAACATCCCCATCTGATCGCCTTTTACACGGTCGAATCCACGTTTTGCGCCTTGGAGTCCGCGGAAGATGTTGCCTCCACCGATAACAATGGCAACCTGAATGCCTTGCTCAACCGCCTCGCGAATTTGGGTCGCATAGCTGTGCAGTACCTCCGTTGAGATTCCGTATCCTTGATTGCCCTGTAACGATTCACCGCTGAGTTTTAAAAGTATGCGTTTGTATTTCATGGTCATGACAAAAATTTACAATGGTTATATATGGCGAAGATACGAAAAAAAATCAAAAAACAGAGGACGCTAATCGTATCTTTGTAAAAGAGTTGCAGGCTGTGGCGGTTTGTTTGTTTGCAATCCTGTTGGAGATATCACCTGTAAATATCTGCCCGGATGCGTCCAAAAACGGTGGTAAATACATATATTTGCTGTTGCGAGCGGTGTATAACCCTTGTCGAAGTGAAGAAATAACCCCGGAAAAGCAAGCGTTATGTGTGGAATAGTAGGAATATTCAACATCAAGGAGCAGAGTGCCGTATGGCGAACAAAAGCACTAAAAATGTCGCAACGGCTACGTCATAGAGGTCCCGATTGGAGTGGTATTTATGTTGGCAATCATGTGATTTTGGCGCACGAACGACTGTCTATTGTCGACCCTCAAAGTGGCGGACAGCCCCTTTATAGCCCGGATAGACGACAGGTGTTGGCGGTGAATGGAGAAATCTATAATCATCAGAAAATCCGCACTCTTTTCGAGGGGAAGTACCCCTTTGCTACAGGTAGCGATTGCGAAGTGATTTTGGCACTCTATCGTGCAAAAGGAGTCCGGTTCCTTGAGGACTTGAATGGAATATTTGCCTTTGCTCTTTACGATGAGGAGCGCGATGACTTCTTAATTGCACGTGACCCTATAGGGGTGATTCCTCTCTACATAGGCAAGGACAAGGAGGGTACGGTCTATTGTGCCAGCGAGCTCAAGGCATTGGAGGGTATGTGCGATACCTACGAACCTTTCCTCCCGGGACATTACTATTTAGGCTCTGAAGGGAAGATGACACGTTGGTACCGGCGTGATTGGATGGAGTATGATGCCGTGAAGGAGAATCCGGCGTCCGTTGTAGCGGTGCGCGAGGCTCTTGAACAGGCCGTGAAGCGTCAGTTGATGAGCGATGTTCCCTATGGCGTGTTGTTGTCGGGAGGGTTGGACAGTTCGGTGATATCTGCCATAGCGAAGAAGTATAGTGCAAAGCGAGTAGAGAGTGGTGACCGTTCTGAGGCATGGTGGCCCCAACTTCACTCTTTTGCTGTCGGGCTGAAGGGCGCACCGGACCTCATCAAAGCTCGTTGTGTGGCGGACTACATAGGCACGGTGCACCACGAAATCAACTATACGATACAGGAGGGACTCGATGCAATTCGCGATGTAATCTACTACATCGAAACATACGATGTCACTACGGTACGTGCGTCGACACCGATGTATCTGTTAGCTCGAGTCATTAAAAGCATGGGTATTAAGATGGTCCTGAGTGGCGAAGGGGCCGACGAGGTGTTTGGCGGATATCTCTATTTCCATAAGGCCCCAACAGCGCAGGCCTTTCATGAGGAGACCGTGCGAAAACTCTCAAAACTGCATCTCTACGACTGTTTGCGTGCCAATAAGTCGTTATCTGCATGGGGCGTTGAAGGGCGTGTTCCATTCTTGGATAAGGAGTTTCTCGATGTGGCGATGCGTCTCAACCCTCAGGCAAAGATGTGCCCCGGAACGACCATTGAAAAGAAGATTGTACGCGAGGCTTTTGCGGATATATTGCCCGCAGAGGTGGCGTGGAGACAGAAAGAACAATTCAGCGATGGCGTAGGGTATAGCTGGATTGACACACTCAAACAGCTGACAACTACCCTGGTTACCGACGAACAGATGGCACATGCCGCAGAACGTTTTCCGATAAATCCGCCTATGTGCAAGGAGGAGTACTATTATCGTTCTATCTTTGAGGAGCACTTCCCCAGTTCGAGTGCTGCGCGATGTGTCCCGAGTGTTCCGAGTGTTGCCTGCTCCACAGCGGAGGCTTTGGCGTGGGATGCTTCATTTCAAGGGGTGAATGATCCCAGCGGTAGAGCGGTGAAGGGCGTGCACGAAGAGTCCTACTGATGTCATCTTTCGACACAGAGGAGAAAAACTTATTGCAGAAAAAATGTTATCTTTGTTCGCATGAAGCGGGTGCAATATAAGTGGTTGTATAGCATAAATTCACCTCAAGACCTGAAACGACTCTCCATAGAAGAGTTGCGCGAGTATTGTGATGAATTGCGCGAATTTATCATTGAGGAGTGTGCGGTTAATCCGGGGCACTTGGCTTCAAGTTTGGGTGTTGTAGAACTGACGGTAGCTATTCACTATGTCTTCGATGTCCCCGACGACCGTTTGGTGTGGGATGTAGGGCATCAGGCTTATGCGCACAAAATCATTACAGGCCGTAGAGATGCTTTCAAAACCAATCGTAAACTGAATGGAATCAGTGGTTTTCCACGACCGTCGGAGAGTCGCTACGATTCGTTCGGATGTGGTCATAGCTCGGTCTCTATCTCAGCGGCTTTTGGTATGGCAAAGGCGGCTGAATTGCGCGGAGAACATCGGCGTGTTGTCGCAGTGATTGGCGATGGCGCCATGACGGGAGGCTTGGCATTTGAAGGGATGAACAATGCGGGCGTCAGTCGTAAGACCGACATGTTGGTCATCCTCAACGACAACAACATGGCCATCGATCAAGCAACGGGAGCACTGAAGAACTACCTACTTCGCATATCTACTTCCCGTCGGTACAATGCACTGAAAAACCGCTTGTGGCGGTGTTTCTCTCATGTCCCTTTGTTGCTCGGACTGTGTCGTCGAGCTTGGAATGGTGTCAAGCATGGCCTTTTGCAACAGAGCAATCTCTTTGAGAGTTTTGGTTTCCGTTACTTTGGCCCTGTGCAGGGGCACGATGTGGGTGCTTTGGTCACTGTACTACGAGCACTGAAGGAGATAGATGGCCCCAAATTGCTCCATGTGATGACAATAAAGGGAAAAGGCTATATTCCGGCGGAGCACGCTCAGAGTATCTGGCACGCTCCGGGTCGATTCAACCCGGAGACGGGTGAGCGTATCTCTGTATCAGATGGGCGCGACCGCTATCAAGATGTTTTTGGCCAAACGTTGGTCGATTTGGCACGAATGGATAGACGAGTTGTCGGGATTACGCCGGCGATGCCTTCGGGATGTTCCATGAACCTGCTGATGCAGCAAATGCCTGAGCGGTGTTTCGATGTGGGCATAGCCGAGGGTCATGCGGTTACATTCTCAGCCGGTTTGGCGGCAGGAGGGTTGATACCCTTCTGCAATATCTATTCAACGTTCATGCAACGAGCCTACGACAATGTTATTCACGATGTGGCGATACAGAAGTGGCCTGTGGTGTTGTGCTTAGACCGCGGTGGATTGGTGGGCGAAGATGGGGCAACACACCATGGCGCATTCGATTTGGCCTATTTCGGGTGCATCCCCAACCTGACTATTGCATCTCCGCTGAATGAGAGAGAGTTGCGAAATTTACTCTATACGGCACTCTATAGCAACCAACCTTTTGTTATCCGATATCCACGTGGCAAAGGTGTCGGTGTGGCTTGGCGAGAACAACCCTTCGAACAACTTCCGATAGGTAAAGGTGTGTGTCTACGACAGGGTACGACCTTGGCGGTGCTAACGATAGGCCCTGTTGGCAATGTGGCTAATCGTGCGATAGAGCGAGCCGATGCTATGCAACATCGGGTTGCATGGTACGATTTGCGGTATGCCAAGCCTTTGGACGAGGCGTTGCTACGAGAGGTAGGTACCCATTTTGCCCGCGTAATCACTGTGGAGGATGGGGTGCTTCGAGGGGGTGTGGGAAGCGCTGTGCGCGACTTCTTTGACCGTGAAGGAATGTCGGTTGAGGTTCGGTCACTTGGAATTCCCGATACTTCATTTGTTGAACATGGCACGCCTGCCGAACTCTATGCACAGTGTGGGTTCGATGAAACGGGCATTTATCAAGCTATCCTACAAGGATTGAATTAAGCCACAGAACAGGTTATTCCCAGTTGCTCAACGCGTGATGCGATTCGCTGTAGCACTTCGCGAGGCGCTTTTTGCAGAGATGTGCACGGAGTATCTCTATCCAACGAATACACCATCACCTTTGACGGACGAATCTGTTCGACGACGTGCAGCCAGGCCTCGACCTCTACTTCGGTCGTATTGTCGATGGCGTGACCGTTGATTTGTCCCGACAAGAACATCGTTTGCAGAATCATCTTCCCATCGAAACGTTGCATCTGCTCGACAACCTGCTTCACACGGTAATTCCCGGCGGGTTGATTGATGATTTGCACCGTGGCATCGAGTGCCGAATCCAATTTTAGGATGTTGTTATCGACTTGTAGTAGCGCCCGATGTACATCCTCTCTTCCAAGTTGCGTGGCGTTGCTCAATACAGACACTTTGGCCGTGGGGCAAAGTTGGTCTCTGAGTTGTAGCGTGTCGGCGATAATCTGCTCGAAATGGGGATGTAGCGTAGGCTCACCGTTGCCGGCAAAAGTAATCACATCGGGTAGGGTATTCGCTTGAACCATCTGTGCTAACGCTGCTTGTAGCGCGGAGCGTACCTCTTCGCGAGTGTTGAAACGACGTTGCCCGCGGTGATCGGCATTCCAGCCACATTCACAGTAGATGCAATCAAACGAGCACAATTTCGAGGTTATAGGGAGCAGGTTGACGCCCAACGATAGGCCCAATCTTCGCGAGTGAATAGGGCCAAAGATAATCTGGTTGTACAGTGATGTCATGTGGCAAATGTACACATTTAAATTCAAAAGCGAACGCCAATGCTTTAGTTTGTACATCGGGTGGAATCTTCCGGCTGTTTTCTGGAGAGCCCTTGACTGATAAAACCCTGAATCAACAAGAAATAGCGTGTCAAAAGAGAAGGAAATGCGTATAAATGCGTATTTCAAAGATAAGAGAATAAAAATGAAGCATCGGATTCGCGTTTTAGGATAGATTTTTTTACTTTTGTCTGGTTAAATACGTAAAGTAGGAAGACTAACTAAAAATAAAGAATATGGTAGATATTTTCGATCGTCTTGAAAAGAATGCCGGAGGCCCAATCGGTCAGTATATGAAGATTGCGCACGGCTATTTCGCTTTCCCGAAACTTGAGGGCGAATTGGGTCCGCACATGCGTTTCCGTGGCAAGATGATGCTGAACTGGAGTTTGAATAACTATTTGGGATTGGCAAATCATCCTGAAGTGCGTGAGGCCGATGCCAAGGGTGCGGCCGAGTTTGGTATGGCAGCCCCTATGGGTGCACGTATGATGAGTGGTCAGACCAAGTATCACGAGCAACTGGAGCGTGAGTTGGCCGCCTTTGTCGGCAAGGAGGATGCCTTCTTGCTCAACTTTGGCTATCAGGGAATGATCTCCATCATCGACTGTCTGCTTTCACCGCGTGCATTGGATGTTGTGGTTTATGATGCCGAGGCTCACGCTTGCATCATGGATGGTCTTCGCCTTTACAAGGGAAAGCGATTCATGTATGCACACAACGATATGGAGTCATTGCGTCTGCAGTTGCAACACGCTACGGAGTTGGCCGAACAACAGGGTGGCGGTGTTCTTGTCGTTACCGAGGGCGTATTCGGTATGAAGGGCGACTGTGGTAAGTTGGATGAAATTGTTGCCTTGAAGAAGGACTTCTCGTTCCGCCTGCTGGTCGACGATGCACATGGTTTCGGTACGATGGGCCCCGGTGGACGTGGCACTGCAGCTCACTTCGGTGTTGTAGATGGTGTCGATGTGTTGTTCAATACATTTGCCAAGTCTATGGCAGGTATAGGTGCTTTTGTGAGTGGCCCGAAATGGCTGATTTACCTGTTGCGTTACAACATGCGTTCGCAACTCTATGCGAAGTCTTTGCCGATGCCGATGGTGATAGGCGCATTGAAGCGTTTGGACCTGATTCGTAAACATCCGGAGTATCAAGAGAAGTTGTGGGAGATTACACGTGCACTGCAAGGTGGATTGAAGGAGAATGGCTTTGACATTGGTCCTACAAATTCGCCTGTGACTCCTGTCTACATGAAGGGTGGTGTGAGCGAGGCTACAAATCTGATTGTCGACCTGCGCGAGAATCACGGCCTCTTCTGCTCGATTGTCATCTATCCGGTTATCCCGCGTGGCGAGATTATCCTGCGTGTCATCCCGACAGCTGCACACACCTTGGAGGATGTAAAATACACCATCGAGGCGTTTAAGTCTGTACGAGACAAATTGGAATCGGGCTATTATCGCGATAAACCTATTCCCGAAGGGTTGGCTCAAGAGCTATAATGGTCGCGAGCTAAGGGTTCGCTAAATAGATTAGCCCTGCTTCTTACGAGGCAGGGCTAACTTGTTGTATGGGGTGTGTGCAAATCGCTCGCACAGCAAAGGTGTCCTTTAACGAGGGGCAACGCCTAACGAATATTGTTCTTTTTGAGAATCTTTACAATCTGAGGCTCTATGATTGTCAGTATGCGTTCGTGTCCCATGTCCGATGGGTGAATTCCATCGATGGTGGCATCGTGGTCTGTTCCGAGAGGCATACCCGGATTGATGAAGTAGATATTGCGATCGTTCTTCATCAACTCTTTCATGGCAGATGCCGCAGCAGCGCGTTTGTCATCCTCAAATTTCCGAATCTTCTCGTTGAAGTTGCGACTTTCGCGTATCTCGGTTTGCAAGAATATCAGTGGCGTGTTGGGGTGTGCAGCCCGAATGGTCTGAACAAAAGGCACCAGTCGCTCGTTGATTTGCTCGGCAGAAGGGTTGGAAAAGCAGTCAAAAAGAAAAGCATCTGCAGAACATTGTGCAGCTACCTTAGCGGTAAATTGCTCCATTTTACAGAGGCCGCTGGTTCCTAAGTTGATGAATTGGAATCCCGTAGCTCGCTCAAGACGTGCCGGATAGGCCATTCCGGGACGACTGACGCCTGTTCCGTGTGTAATGCTGGAGCCGATGACGATGATACGATGCTGAAACGGATTGTCGATGGGTGCGATATGTGCTGTGGAGTCGATACCTATCTCCAACGATTTTACGGCATCGAAAAGCGGCAGATACAACAAACACTCGTGCTCCTCGCCGTCCATGTGCTCGACAATCGTAGCTGTATGTTCGGCAACATCGCGTTCGGGGCGCCCGATGCCGGCAAATACCCATTTGCCATCGCGCTTGATATAGAGGTCAAGTCCCTTCTGCGATAGCACGGGTACATGCGTTCCCGGTTTCGAATTGGCCAAAGTCCAATGCGCCCCTATGGTTCGGCTGTCTGTACGAAAGACAACAGCAATACCTGTCGGGTAGGTGTAAAAACGACGTACTCCACTCGATAAATCGGGGTAATTGTCCACCTCCACACGATAATAGGGGTTCGCGGTCGGCTGTGCTTTGTTGATGAATGTCAATGTAGAAGCATCGACATATTTCAGCGGTGAAGAGATGCAAAACCCAAAGAGGAGGCTCATCAGTGTGCTTAACAGTAATTTTCGCATAGTAGTAAAGTCTGTTTTGAATGTGTTTTGATAACAAAGATACTATTTCGTGGCTAAAAAACATACTTATCCGGCAAAAACAGTGTGCAAGAAGGTGCCCCTTTTGCGGAATGTGCGTATCTTTGTTCACGAAACAACCTAAATGACGGATATGAAACATCTTTTATGGCTCTTTTTAGCCTTTGTGGGCGTAGCGACGACATGTGCTCAAGAAAGAACGGTATCAATCGTCCCCAAGCCCAAGCAGGTGGAGCTGTTGCCGGGAACCTTTCGCGTGGAGCAGGGAACAGTGCTGATTGCAGATTCAGACAAGGAGTTGCATCGTGTTGCACAACTCTTTGCTTCGATGGTCGAACCAATCGTTGGAAGCAAATTGCAGATAAAGAGCACCTCCAATGCTCGGCAGAGACCAATCTTTTTGACGGTCGACAAAACTTTAGAGCGAGAGGCATACACGCTACAAGTCTCATCGGCATCGGTGCATGTAGCGGGAGGGTCGGCACAAGGGGTGTTGTATGGATTACAGAGCTTGTTCCAACTTCTGGTTGAGGGGCAAGGAACTGCACCTTGCGTTGCAATACAGGATAGTCCCTATTTCGGCTATCGAGGTGCCATGCTCGATGTGGTGCGACATTTCATGACGGTCGATGAGATTAAATCTTTTATCGACATCCTTGCCTTGCATAAGTTGAATCGATTCCATTGGCATCTGACAGATGATCAGGGGTGGCGAATCGAAATCAAACGTTATCCGGAATTGGTCAAGCGAGGGGCGATACGCAAAGAGACACTTGTGGGGCATCCGCGTACATCAAGTGAGTATGATGGAATTCCGCACGGTGGGTACTACACACAACGAGAAATCCGAGAGGTGGTGAACTATGCCTCCGAACGTTACATTGAGGTCATTCCCGAGATAGAGATGCCGGGACATGGCATGGGCGCATTGACAGCCTATCCCGAATTGGGATGTCGAGGCGAGGGATATGAGGTGTGGACGCGTTGGGGAATCAGTCAAGATGTGTTCTGTGCAGGCAAAGAGAGTACGTTTACCTTCCTGACTCATGTACTGGAGGAGGTAATCAAACTCTTCCCTTCGCAGTATATTCACATCGGGGGTGATGAGTGTCCCAAGACTCGTTGGCATGAATGCCCCTATTGTCAGCAACAGATGCAGGCGCAGGGTTTGCACAACGAAGAGGAGTTGCAAGGGTATTTCACCCATCGCATTGAAGAGTGGTTGCTGTCCCATGGCCGACAGATGATAGGGTGGGACGAGATTCTACAAGGAGGAGTATCCAAGACGGCAACTGTAATGTCGTGGCGAGGAACAAAAGGGGGCATCGCCGCTGCAAAGGCGGGGAATCCTGTAATCATGACCCCTAACAGCCATTGCTATCTTGACTATCGGCAGAGTGCCAAGCCTGAATTAGAGCCCCTGGGACAACAGCGCGTCTTGACCATGCGCCAAGTGTATGCACTTGACCCATACGAAGGGCTGACGGAGGCGGAGAGAGTCTATATTCGTGGTGTACAAGGCAACCTGTGGACAGAATTTATTCCGGATTATCGCCAAGTGAAGCACATGCTGTTGCCGCGTATTGCAGCCATAGCCGAAACGGCATGGGCCTACGACCGGAAAGAGTTTGAAGAGTTCCGAGCACGTATGGCCCGGTTCCGTAAGGTGTATGATTTTGTTGGGTATAACTATGCCACCTACTTCTTCGATGGGAAAGACGAGTAGCGATTGACACCCAATCGACCTGTTTCCTACCTAAGGGCTCCTTGTGGAGCCCTTTTCCTTTTGGCATCAAAGTTGAATATCGATGGAACTAAATATCGAATCATGGAACAACTAATCAGATTGATGCACTCCGGAGGATATTCCTGCGTGGTAAAGAATAGAGGTGTTATCCGTACCTTCGGACGTCGTGGAGTGGTGGATTTGTACGACCTGCTACATCAGTCACCCATCTTTATGTACAAAGCAAAGGTGTGTGATAAGGTGGTGGGCAAGGCAAGTGCGACCCTTCTCATCCTTGGAGGTGTCGAGTGTGTATATGCCGATGTGGTGAGCACGGAGGCATTGACACTCCTACGCGCCAAAGAGGTGCGTGTGCAATACAAACAAGAGGTATCGTGTATTCGAAATCATCGCGACGATGCTTGTTGTCCTTTGGAGTTACGATGCGATGCGACCGCGACAGATTGTGAGCGGTTGGCTGCAATAGCTACATTTCTGGGAAAAGTGGACAAGACCGAAGAGGCTCATGTGTATTAGTCATTACTGCGTGTGGTCGCTGTTGAGTGTGCTGGCTACTCATACCGTGTGTGCACAGGTCGTTGACACCATGGAACGCGTTCACCCCATTGATAAGGTGGTCGTAGCAGGCCAATCGTCACCACGGAAGGAGGTGCGTGGCGTGGGCACACCGGACCGGATAGATCGTCAACTTATCGAATCGCATCAAGGTGTATCGCTGCTTTCGCTTCTATCAGAACAGATTCCCGGCTTCTATGCAACAGAACGAGGCGTTATGGGCTATGGCGTATCGACCGGTGCTGCCGGAGGTATATCGATGCGAGGTATCGGAGGTAGTCCTACGACAGGTGTGAGCGTATTATTAGACGGTGTTCCGCAGTATGTCGGAATCATGGGGCATCCTATAGCCGATGCCTTGGGGACTACACTCGTGGAGCGTGTTGAGGTGACGCGAGGCGTATCGTCGTTACATCATGGCAGTGGTGCTATGGGTGGCGTTATCAACATCGTTACACAATCAGCATCAGCTTCGGGGTTGCATCTCAAGGCGCATACGGAGGGCGGTTCCTACAATTCGTTACGCTCGGAAGGGGTGGGGAGTTTCCAAAAACGAGGTTTCCAGTGTCTGTTAGCCGGCTCATATCGTCGTTCCGATGGCCATAGACGCAACATGGATTTTCAGCAACAAGCCCTATACGCCAAGCTGAAGGTAGATATCGGCAAAATAGGTTTTGTGCAGATAAATGCCCAAGGAACACGTATCGTAAGTTCAAATCCGGGAACGGTTGCATCCCCTCTCATCGACAACGATGCCGATGTAAGGAGGCTCAACACATCGGCCCTATTGAGCTATGCCTCCGCGACACTATCGGGGCAGTATCTCTTTTTCGTAAATCGAGGGAATCACGCTATTGACGAAGGGTACTCTCCAACATCGCAACCGCAAGATTATCTCTTTCACTCAAACGATTATGTGTTGGGCGGCTCGGGCAAGCAGTGTTGGCGCTACACAGAGGGTGGAGAGGTTGTATGTGGTGTAGAATGGACCCGATATGGAGGTCGTGCCTACAATCGATATAGAGATAGTGAGGCGCAAGTGCTACTTGTTGATAAAACCTGTCATCAAGCAGCAAGCTATGTCGAGATAAGCCAACGGTTGGCCACCCGAGTGATGGCTCATGTCGGGGTACGTGTTGCCACACACTCTGTGATTGGAACGGAGTGGATTCCTCAAGGTAGTATTGCCTACAATGCCATGGAGAACATCGTGTTTCGGGCAAGTGTCAGCAAAGGCTTTCGATTCCCGACAATTCGCGAGATGTATCTCTCGCCCAAACAAAATCCCGAATTACGTCCCGAGCGGGTGATGAGCTACGAACTATCGGTGGCAGGTGATGTGTTGAATCAGCGTATGGCATGGAGCCTCTGTGGATTCTGGATTTATGGAGACAATCAGATTTCGTCGCTGTTGCAGAATGGCACGGAGCGTTGGATGAATACCGGCAAGGTGAATCATCAGGGCGTTGAGGCAACGTGGCGCTATCGCATCACGAAGGTGTGGAGTGCACGCATCGCTTATAGTTATCTCCACATGCGTTATCCGGTTGTGGCTGTCCCCACACATAAGTGTTACTCCGGCATTGATTTTGCAAAGAACAGATGGAGCGGATTCCTCAGTGTGAACTATGTGGATGGCCTTTACGTAACACTGACACCTATAGAGAAGCACCGCTACATGCTGTGGAGTGCTCGTGTGGCATTTCAGTTGGCAAAATGGATTCGTCTTAGCCTTCGCGGAGAGAATCTGCTGAATAGCACCTACGAAATCAATGAAGGATACCCGATGCCCGGTACTACCCTATGGGGCGGGATAGATATTCACCTTTAACAAATAAGATTATGAAAACAACAACTCTTCAATCGGTTGCGTGGAGTCGTATGGGCTGGAAAAGCTATGGCATAGCCACGCTCTTTGTGCTGGGCAGTCTGATGCTCACTCAGTTATGCCATTTGTTACCACAAGGAGGTGCTATGTTGCTTCCGCTCTACTTTTTCACCCTGTTGGCAACCTCTTGTTACGGATGGGGCATGGGGTTGAGTGTTGCTATGATTGCTCCATTGGTCAATGCCTTGCTGTTTGGTATGCCTATGTGGGCGATGTTGCCGGTTATCTTAACCAAATCCATCGCTTTGGCGCTATTGGCGGGATATCTGTATGCCCATCAACGGCAGACGTCGCTGTTGTGGCTAACATGGGCTGTCGCATCTTCGCAAGGGGTGGGTATGTTGCTTGAGTGGGCAATGTCGGGCTCCTTGTGGGTGGCACTGCAAGATGTTCGTGTGGGCCTGCCCGGTATTGCACTGCAAATAATCGGCTGTAAATGGATTGTTCGTTACATACAAAGAGCATAGTAACTTATGAAAGGAGTGTTGGGATTTGGGTGTTCTCACCTGCCCTTGATATCACAGGGCGATTCTACTTCGATTGACGAGGTGGAGTTGGCACGGATGGTCGATTTGTATCTGGCCAATGGACTGAGCTACTTCGATGTAGCATATACCTATCATGACGGTGCGTGCGAAGAGGCCATACATCGAACGCTTGTGCGAAGACATTTGCGCGAAAACTTTCAACTTGCCGACAAACTTCCCACGTTGCTGATTGAGAGTGAAGCGCACCAGGAACAACTGTTTGAGTCGCAACTGATGCGATGTGGTGTGACCTACTTCGACCGCTACATGGTGCACTGTGCAACGCACCTCTTTTTCGAGCGTGCCGAGCAATTTCGTAGTTTTGAGTTTGCGCTCAGGCAGAAGCAATTGGGACGGGTGCGACAGGTGGGTTTCTCATTTCACGATACCCCCGAACTGTTAGACCGAATTCTAACGACATATCCGGAGGTCGATTTCGTACAGTTGCAGATAAATTATCTCGATTGGAATCAAACGCCCATCCAGTCGCAACGCTGCTATGAGGTGGCAAGACGGCATGGTAAGTCGATAGTGGCGATGTGCTCGTTGAAAGGGGGCACCCTTGCAACATTGCCCGGCGACGTAGAACGTGCCATGCATGCGCTACATCCCGATTGGAGTGCCACGACATGGGCCCTTCGCTTTGTGGCCGAGCTGGAGGGGGTAGACATCGTGCTGAGTGGCATGAACACGCGGGAACAGATGAAGACAAACATCGAGTCCATGCAGATAGAATCCCCTCTTGGCGAGGAGGAACATCGCCTTCTGGAGCGTGCAGCGGTCGCGATTCGTCGCGAGATGCCCATACAGTGTACGGGTTGCGGATATTGTCTGCCGGTGTGTCCGCAGCAGATACCGATTGCCGAGTATATGAGTCTCTATAATGAGGAGATGCGGACAGCTCATCGCATGACAGATATCTTGGTGGCATCATACAAACAACAGGGGCACACACACGCCAAGGCCTCCGCGTGCATCGACTGTAAACGTTGTGAGGGGCGGTGTCCGCAGCATCTCTCTATTGCGGAGTGGATGCAACAAATAGCCTCCGTGTTTGAGTATGCACCGACGGCCCGATTGGTGAGGGGTTAACCCTTCACCAACAGCCGTCCGACCCACACAAACAGTAGCCCCACGAAGAGTGTGCTACATAGGTAGGCTGCAACGTAAATCCATTGTCGCTGTTGTAAAAGCAGAAAACTATCGTTGGAGAAGGAGGAGAATGTGGTGAGTCCTCCGCAAAATCCGGTGACGAGAAAGAGGGTCATTGACGAAGATAACAACTGACTCTTCTCGGCAAGTGCGGAAAAGATGCCGATGAGTAGACACCCCACCAAGTTGACCGTTAGGGTCCCATAGGGAAATGGAGTGGCGAAGAGCAGTCCGCTGATTTTTCCTGCGAGGAAGCGTAAACAGGTTCCTAAGAATCCTCCACAACCTGCGATAAACATTGCTTTAAACATAGTAGATAGCGTAAAAATGAGAACCGTTGGCCCTGCTGTACCGCAAGGCGTGTCGTGTTGACGGGCACAAAATTAGTACCAAAATCAATAACGTGTAGTATTTATAAAACGAATAGGTTATGCATTTAACACCAAAAGAGTTGGATAAACTTATGTTGCTCTCGCTGGGTATCATTGCGGAGCGTCGAAAGGCCAAAGGGTTGAAACTAAATCACCCCGAGGCGGTTGCCTACATCACCTCTGCCGTGCTCGAAGGCGCTCGTGAAGGGAAAGATGTGGAGCAGGTCATGAAAGAGGCCTCCTCGGTGTTGCGACGTGGTGATGTGATGGAGGGTGTTGCCGAGATGATTGGGTTGCTGCAAGTGGAGGCTGTATTCACCGATGGATCACGTTTGGTAAGTATCCATCAACCTATCCGATAAAACACAGAATCATGAGTACATCAGAGAAGCAAGCGAAGACCCCGCACGAAGGGATGAACCGCTTATATCCCGGGCAGTGCGGTTTTAAGCCCACGAAGGAGGTTGCTGTAGGCGATGTTATTTTGGGGAGTGCTCCGATAGCCTACAATCAGGAGTATCGAAGCATCAAACTCACCATCCGAAACACAGGTGACCGACCCATACAGGTGGGCTCTCACTTCCATCTGTTTGAGGTGAATCGCTATTTAGAGTTCAATCGAGATATCGCCTTTGGCTATCATCTCAATATCCCGGCCACTACAGCCATACGCTTTGAACCCGGTGACCAAAAGGAGGTTGAGGCGATTCCCTATGGAGGAAAGCGACGCGTAATCGGGTTTAATGGGTTGGTCATGGGCTATACGGGCGATGAGTGCCCTCCCGTCTACCTCCCAATCCGATTGCGTGCTTTGCAGATGCTCCGCAGTGCAGGATTCAAGGTGTCGGAGCCACCGATGGAAACAAAAAACGAGTAACGATTATGGAGAATATATCACGTCAAGAGTATAACAACCTCTTTGGCCCTACTGTGGGAGATAAAATCCGATTGGGCGATACAAATCTTTATGTCGAAATAGAGAAAGACCTGCGCGGATATGGCGACGAGGTGGTCTATGGTGGTGGCAAGACCCTTCGCGATGGCATGGGGTTAGCCAATACCATGACATCGAGAGAGGGGGCATTGGACCTCGTGATTACCAATGTGACAATCTTGGACCCCATATTGGGGGTCATCAAGGCCGATGTGGGTATAAAAGATGGAAAGATTGCGGGGGTGGGTAAATCCGGAAATCCCAACATCATGCGAGGAGTCCATCCCGATTTGGTTACGGGCGTTGCGACGGATGCCATATCCGGAGAGCACCTGATTCTGACAGCTGCAGCGATTGATGGCCATGTACACATGATTGCACCTCAACAGGCCTATGCTGCGCTGAGCAACGGCGTTACGACATTGATTGGTGGCGGAATAGGCCCGACCGACGGGTCCAATGGTACGACCATCACATCGGGACAATGGAACATGGAGCAGATGTTGGGTTCGGTAGAGGAACTACCTATCAACATCGGTCTGTTGGGAAAGGGAAACGGCTCGGTTGAGCAGCCTTTGGTAGAGCAGATTGAGGCAGGCGCTTGCGGATTGAAAATCCACGAAGATTGGGGCTCTACACCGGCTGCCATACAGATGGCTCTGCAAGTGGCCGATCGCTACGATGTGCAGGTTGCCATCCATACGGATACCCTGAACGAGAGTGGCTATGTAGAGGATACGATTGCGGCATTTGATGGGCGGACCATTCACACCTATCACACCGAGGGGGCCGGTGGTGGCCATGCGCCTGATTTGCTGAAGGTGGCGGCCATGCCCAATGTGTTACCCTCATCGACGAATCCGACGCTCCCGTTTGGCGTAAATTCTCAGGCGGAACTGTTCGATATGATTATGGTGTGCCACAATCTGAATCCCAAGATTCCCTCCGATGTTGCCTTTGCCGAGAGTCGTGTGAGACCGCAGACGCAGGCGGCAGAGAATATCCTGCACGATTTGGGCGTGCTGTCGATGGTCTCGTCCGACTCGCAAGCTATGGGACGAGTGGGGGAGTCGTTCATGCGAACCTTTCAGATGGCCTCCTACATGAAGGCGTGTGTGGGACGGTTAGCGGAAGATACGGAGGAGAATGATAATTTCCGTGTGTTGCGGTATCTGGCAAAGATTACGATAAATCCGGCCATTACCCACGGAATATCGGATTATGTAGGCTCCATCGAGAAGGGGAAAGTCGCTGATTTGGTGCTCTGGGAGCCTCAATTCTTCGGGGCAAAGCCCAAGATGGTTATCAAAGGGGGCCTAATCAGCTGGGCCAACATGGGCGATGCAAATGCTTCGTTGCCGACACCTCAGCCCTGTTATTACAGACCCATGTTTGGTGCCATGGGGCGAACGTTGCGCAGTACGGCCATCTCCTTTGTCTCGACTGCGGCTTGGGAGCGAGGAGTCAAAGAGCGTCTGGGCTTGCAGCGTCAGGTGTTGCCCGTACAGCGGACACGCCAATTGACGAAGTACGACATGGTGCTCAATGGGGCGACGCCTCAAATCGAAGTAGACCCCGAGACCTTCAAGGTCTGGGTAAACGGGGCTCATGCGTACATCAAACCCGCCAAGAGCTTTGCTTTGGGACAACTCTATTGGTTTAGTTAATGTGACTGCGATGAAGATATATACAGCAATCCTCGGAAACATCAAGGAGCCCACGTGGCGTATGAAGGCTCGTAAATTGCAGGTTCGGTATGTCGAACTCGACCAATGGACGGCACAAAAAAGCAGATTTGTTGTTGCGGACGATGCCAGCGACACCTATGCCGTAAAGCTCGACCGAGGCAACCATGTGGCCGATGGCGATATCCTTGCATTCGACGAGGAAACAAGGTGCCTGACCGTGTTTCGCGTGCAGTTGAATGAGGTGATGATTGCCGATTTGGGGGCGTTGTCAAATGCGCATGCGGAGACCCTTGTGCGTGTGGCGCTTGAGTTGGGACATGCATTGGGCAATCAACATTGGCCCGCCGTTGTCAAGGGCACGAAGGTGTATGTTCCGCTGACGGTCGACCGGCGTGTGATGGAGAGTGTGATGAGAACCCATCGGTTGGAGGGTGTCGCTTATACGTTCCGGCCCGGTGCGCAGGTGATTCCCTACTTGGCCCCTCATGAGGTGCGTAGGTTGTTCGGTGTCGCCGGTATGGACAACGAGTTGTTGCAATCGCATCAGACGAAGTGTCATGCCCACACCCATTGACAAGCAACCCATCGATGCTGCACAATTGCATCGGATGATTGCCTTCTCGGACTCTGCTTTCCCGATAGGGGCCTTTGCCTTCTCCAACGGATTGGAGACGGCAGTGGCCGAGGGGGTGGTGACGAACGAACGCGAGTTGGAGGCCTATGTGCATACGCAGGTGCGTCAAGTGGCCTTCACCGATGGTGTGGTAGCGTTGCACGTGCATCGCGGGTGGTGCGCTGCAGCATACGATAGGGTAGTTGCTGCTGACCGTTGGTTGTGGCTTCACAAGAGTGGCACGGAGTGCAGGCTGATGAGTAGCCGCATGGGGCGGAAGTTGGTGGAGCTGGCGTTGCATCTCTTTGACGACCCACTTCTGAGACGTTGGCAACAGGCGTTGGCACAGGGCGACACGCCGGGGTGCTATTCGGTGGCACAGGGGCTTCTGTTTGCCTCTTGCGGATTGAGTGAGGAGATGCTTCTGTGCTCCATGTTCTATGGAACGATCAATCTGTTGCTGAACGCTGCGTTGCGGTGCATGCGGATTTCGCATTATCAGACACAGGCGATTCTGATGCGCCTATGCAGTGTCTCGGGTGAACTCTATCCGGTGATTCGGGAGTGCTCGCTTGCACAGATATGTACATTCACACCCCAACTCGACATCCTGACCTCCATGCATGAGCGCGGGAAGCAACGCATGTTTATGAACTGATAAAACCAAAAT
>CAYUJP010000001.1:57755-60555 GCA_964445055.1 uncultured Alistipes sp. | reverse complement strand
CGTAATATTGATACCGGGAAGATATACCACTTTCGCATAGGGCTCAAATATGCCCTTCAAGAAAGGAATTGCACTATCTATAACAACCTTCACGAGGATTTTTATTTACAAAACCGAGGTAAAGGTAACGAATTTTGGATAATTTCGTATCTTTGCGCGATATTCTGGATTGTCTTCTGTTATGGAGGTAGACAGGTAGAATAGAGTGCTTTTTACGCCACATGAGAGGTATCTATTTTAGTATATGAGCGCGATAGAAACATTTGACCCCAATGGGGTAGGTCAAGACAACGGCAACTTCTTTGGCCTTCCTTTTTCCACAGAAGAAGCTCGCTTGATTCTCATATCAGCAATGTGGGATGTTACAGCTTCCTATGGAGCAGGAACCGCCCAAGCTCCCAAAGCCTTGATTAAAGCCTCTACACAATTAGACCTCTACGACGAGCTCTCTCCCAACGCATGGCAAGCGGGTATTGCCACAGTTGCCTGCGATGAATCAATGCTTAGTCGCTCACAGAATCTACGCTCAGACGCGACATATATTATGCACTATCTGGAGAAGGGTGGAGATAGTACAGATGCGAAAATTGCTCAACGATTACAGCGTGTTAATGAGGGTTGCAGCTGGATGAACAACCGGATTCAACGCCAAGCAACATCGTGGTTAGCCCAAGGAAAAATAGTCGGACTTGTCGGAGGAGACCACTCTACCCCATTAGGATTAGTTCAGGCACTTGCCACACAACACTCATCCTTTGGCATTCTGCATCTCGATGCCCATTGTGACCTTCGTCAAGCATACGAAGGTTTCGAGTTCTCGCACGCCTCCATTATGTATAACATTTTGCATCGCATTCCTGCTGTAGAACGCATTGTCCAAGTAGGCGTAAGAGATTATTGCGATGCGGAGGCGACCTTAGCACGCGAGTCGCAACGCATTCGTCTATTCTCCGATGTAGAGTTGTTTACCGCATTATTCGAAGGTTGCACTTGGGCCGAACAATGTCGCACGATTGTTGCTGAATTGCCTCATGAAGTGTACATTAGTTTCGATATCGATGCGCTTTCGGTGGAGTATTGTCCTCACACGGGTACCCCTGTCGCCGGAGGACTCTCTTTCAATCAGGCGCTGTATCTGCTACACGAAGTAGTTCGTTCTGGACGTAGAATCATTGGATTTGATGTGGTGGAGACAGTCGTATGCAACGATGAGTCCATCGATGCCTCGACAGCTGCTCGTATTCTTTATCGGTTGTGTGGTATGACATTAGTTAGTAATTCATAACATTATACATATGCGTCTATTTTCCATGTATAGCTGGGTTCGTACGCGTTATGCAATGAATCTTCGCAGCCGAGGCTTTATGGAGGCCCCATGGGCCGGAGGTGTAGTGCTGTTGGCGTGCGTAGCCGTTGCCATGTTGCTTGCAAACCTACCTTTTACGGCCGACATCTATCACGAATTATTGGAGACTAAACTCTCTCTCAACATTGAAAATGATTCATTTCATTGGGCCTTTCCCAAAGGACTAACCGTCGAGGGGTTCATCAATGACTGCTTGATGGTAGTTTTCTTCTTCACAGTGGGTTTGGAGATCAAGCGTGAGATGGTCTGTGGTCATCTATCTTCATTTCGTAAAGCTATTCTCCCCGTGTTGGCAGCTGCCGGTGGCATGCTCATGCCAGCCGTAATTTTTACCCTTTTCAATCATGGAACGCCCGCAGCAGGAGGATGGGGCATCCCCACTGCAACGGACATTGCCTTCGCTGTAGGCATCCTCTCTATGCTCGGAGACCGTGTTCCAATCTCTTTAAAAGTGTTTCTCACCGCTCTTGCAATTGCTGACGACTTGGGAGCCATTCTCGTTATTGCGCTGTTCTATGGCGGAGAGTTACAGTGGGGATACCTGCTTCTTGCACTGCTGATTATGTTTGCAGTCTATCTTATGGGGCGCATGGGCGAGAAACGCATGGCATTCTACTTCGTCCCCGCCGTACTCATTTGGGGCCTTTTCTACTACTCCGGCATTCATTCCACATTGGCAGGTGTAGCTATGGCTTTACTCATTCCTATGGAGCCTCGCTACAATCGCGAATATTTTGCTCATAAGATGCCGTGGTTGAAGAAACACCTACTAATTGCCAACAATGACCTCGATGAGGATGGGGTAGAGGACGACTTCCCTAACGAAGAGCATCGTTTTTACCTGCGTCAGATGGATAAACTTTCATCTCAATCTATGGGAATGAGCTATCGTTTGGAGAATGCTTTAACGCCCTATGTAACTTTTCTCATCATGCCTATTTTTGCTTTAGCCAATGCGGGTGTAACAATCCCATCCTCTGCCTACTTCAACATCTTCCACACCTCCGAAACAACCGGAGCTGTTGGTATGGGTATCTTTTTTGGTCTACTTCTTGGCAAGCCATTGGGAATCTTTCTTGCAAGTTGGCTGGCAGTCAAGAGCCACTTGGCGGCTGTGCCATCTGGCGCTACGTGGAAGATGCTCTTTGCTGTAGCATGTTTGGGGGGTATCGGATTTACCATGTCGCTTTTTGTCGACTCTTTGGCCTATACGTCAACAGACTTGATTGACCGAGGCAAGATTGCCATCTTAATGGGGTCGACTGCAGCGGCCATCATGGGAAGCATTCTCATCTTGTTCTTTGCAAAAAAGAGACGATAATCTATGAAACGATTCGCTTATCTATTACTTACCATAGCACTCTTATGCGAAGGGTGCTCTCACAAAGGTAGCGGTGTGCGTCTAAAAAGCGATACCGATACGGTAGCCTATAT
>CAYUJP010000001.1:55311-57655 GCA_964445055.1 uncultured Alistipes sp. | reverse complement strand
GGGTTGCGTTATGATATTATCACCGAAGGTAACGCCAAACAATCCATTGAGAATGATACTGACCATGTAGTTCTCCGCCTGAAGATTACACGCCGCGATGGGTCTGAGATATATTCTACCACCGATTCTCTTCGGATTCGAGTAGATTCACTCCCATTGGGAGTACGCGAGGGTATAAAACAGATTGGATGCGGAGGAACGGTGCGTTTGTGGATACCTGCAAATCTGGCGTATGGAGCTACTGGAAATGACTCGCTAAAGGTAAAGGCAAAC
Source organism: uncultured Alistipes sp. (assembly GCA_964445055.1). Taxonomy (GTDB): domain Bacteria; phylum Bacteroidota; class Bacteroidia; order Bacteroidales; family Rikenellaceae; genus Alistipes. The sequence goes on along the minus strand of CAYUJP010000001.1, from coordinate 57,382 downwards.
GAAACGCTCTACTGTGAGGCGGAATTGCAGAACATCAGTTTGTCGAAATAGGATAGAACGCGTAATTTTGTTTTGCATATTACTTTTGGTGCACAAAAGCGGCAAATTATTTCCGTTGAATAAAACAATTCAATAGAAATTATATACCTTTGTGTGATATGCTCGATTTACTTTTAAAAACTAAGATAGCAATGAAAAAGATGTTATCAGTTGCAACGCTTGTTGGCGTTGCACTGTTGTGTGCCTGTGGCAATCAGGGATTGCGCATGGGTAGTTTGTCGAAGTTTGACTCTCTTTCGTATGCATTAGGAGCCAATATCGGCTATGGTATGCAATACGAAATGAGCGACATTCCTTTCGACTTCGACAAGATGAACAAAGGTGTCAAAGAAGCCGCGTTGGGCAGTCCTAAGCAGACTCATGAAGAGGCTATTGACGTGCTTCGCAATTACTTTATGAATAAACGTGGACCTCGTGCTTACGCTGCCTATCAGAAGAAGCAACTGCAAGCATTGGTTGCAACCGATACTACAGGCCTCTTACGGGATACGCTTCCGGAACCCGAACCGATGTTTGACACTGAGGGAGAGAGAGATTCGGTCTCTTATGCATTTGGAAACGATTTAGGAAGTAACATCAAAGATAGCGATCTTCCTTTGCAGATTAAATGGATTCTCAAAGCGATGGAAGATGTTCGCGACAGCGTAGCCAAGATGGACGAAACGGCTGTTCAAATGTACTTACAACACTATTTCATGGAGGTGCGCCCTCAGGAGAATGCTGAGGCATCGAAGAAATGGCTTACCAAAGTAGCTAAACGGTGGGGTGTTAAGAAGGCTGCGTCGGGATTGCTCTATAAAATAGAACGTCCTGGAGATAAGGACACTATAGCTGTAGATGATCGCGATGTGGTTGTCGTCAACTATGAAGGAAAAACGCGCAAAGGAAAGGTATTCGACTCATCCTACGAACGCAATGAGCCTGCAGAGTTTCCTTTGAACCGAGTAATTAAGGGATGGACCGAAGGATTGAAACTCGTTGGTAAAGGTGGTAAGATTACATTATGGATTCCAGACAGCCTAGCTTACGGTGATCGTGGGGCCGGTCGAGACATCGGGCCTAACGAAGCTTTGGAGTTCTCGGTGGAGGTTATTGACATAAAACCTTATGTGGAGCCCGTCAAAGAGGAGCCAGCAAAGGCTGAGGATGAGTCTTCCGAAGAAGAGCAGAAGTAGGGGTGGGTTGCTGTCTCCTAAATTATTGACACAACCACCATCTTAAGTCGAACGAAGGGTGCGTTCTTCTTTTAGAGGCGCACTCTTCTTTATACAAAAATTAGCTATTATGGAGTTCAAAGGTACTGTTTACAAGATATTAACCGCCACGTCCGGTACATCTGCACGTGGACCGTGGCATCGCCAAGAAGTTGTATTCGATTACAACGATGGTGGACAATTCTCAAGGAAGATTGTTGCCACCTTCTTCAATAAAGAGAGCGATGTGGCTAAATTACACGAAGGAGATGTTGTGAACGTCTCTGTGAATATCGATTCGCATGAGTATAACGGACGTTGGTTTAACGACATCCGTGTATGGCGCATCCAAGCCGAACAGGTAACAAATCCTAACGTTAGTGCAAATACGACTACATCTGCAGTCAACACCTCTGTCGGTTCTACTTCGGAGAATATCGTCACACCGAAAGATGAGTCGGCAGATGATCTGCCATTCTAATTCGTCCGAACGACAATAAGGACAGGCTTATGCCTGTCCTTATTGTCTACATCGGCTACCTAATTCTACAGTTCGTGGCCATGCGAGTTATTCATCTCTTATTGCTCATCTTATTTCTGCCACTGCATGCAGTAGCTCAACTCTATGCCATGCGCGATACGGTTCCTGATGCCTACAACTTTTGGTTATATCTACCAGATAACATACAACCTCGGGATTCATCCACTCGCTCCATGCCACTTATTCTCTTTCTACATGGGCAAAGCCTCTGTGGAAATGATCTTGCACGCGTCCGTCGCTATGGATGCTTGCACGCATTAGCTATGGGTCGCGATAT
>CAYUJP010000001.1:52240-55211 GCA_964445055.1 uncultured Alistipes sp. | reverse complement strand
GTTCGATTTACCGAATTACCCGGTGCTGACCACGGTGCTCCTGCTCGCATTTTCTACCTGGGTTCAACCTACAAGTGGCTCCTCCGTCACACACTCCGCGACTCCCTGCGAAGGGTAGATACCTCCATCAACATTGGCCTCTCCGATCTAAGCCACGCCTACGATGACCTGCGTGGCAAATCTCGAACTCTATCTGTTGTCGACAACTACACAACGGCTACATCCACGACCGATTCATCTTCCACATCGTACCACACCGTTCATCGAGGTGACACGTTGAGTTCCATTGCTAAAAGATACCACACCTCCATTCAACAACTGTGTTCACTAAATGGCATCAGTCGAAACAGTATTCTACATATCGGGCAACGCATTAAACTACAATAACTCATCTGATTGCTATCTCAACGATGGGGTAGCGGGAACGACAAGGTTCGGGCATCTCGATAACTTCCGGGGTAGATTGCACCATCACCCCATACGACACGTCCATATCGCCAATTGAAGGCTTGTCCGTTGCTCAAATGTACCCTCCCGTCCAGCAACCACTGTCCCCAACTATTCGCACGAAGCTCGATGACATGTTCCACGGGCATCTGCCATATTCTGATATACGACAGGTTTGAATCTAACGAAGGCACTCCGAGCTGTTTACGCTCTGTCTGAAGCAGGTTGTGGGGTAAAACCGCAGGAACCACGTCTAAAGTGTCCGGCAACATCCACTCGCGCGCGAATATTTGATTCTGATGAGTACGTACTACCTGTTGCGCATATACGCCATGCGCACACGCTATTCCAAGCATCAATCCAACAAAAACCCGTTTCATAATCACTACCCATCTCTTCTTGCACGCGAGATACAATTTACTCGCCAAAACATTTCACCAAATTCACACTCTTATTTTTTTGCTATATTTGCCGAACAATAACTCCGTTATATCATGAATATTGTATCGCGATTCGATCACTTTAACATTAATGTTACCGACCTCGATCGTAGCATAGCTTTTTACCGAGATGCTTTAGGATTGGAAGAACTATCACGCAAAGAGGCATCCGATGGAAGTTTTATTTTGGTCTATTTAGGAAGTGCAGAAGGCGGCTTCCGATTGGAACTCACTTGGCTACGCGACCATCCACAAGCCTACGAATTGGGGGAAAACGAGAGCCATCTCTGCCTACGCGTTGCCGGTAACTATGATGAAATTCGAGAGTATCATCGTTCCAAGGGATGGATTTGCTATGAGAATCACAAAATGGGGCTCTACTTCATTGCCGATCCCGATGACTATTGGATCGAGGTGTTACCCGTCAAATAAGTTAACGATATGCAAGCACACGAACAAAAGCCTAATACGCGATTGCTAAGAGAAGTTGATGCAACGACTAAGATACTGCGCGAAGGGGGTATCATCTTGTACCCTACCGACACGGTTTGGGGTATTGGATGCGATGCAACAAACGAGGAAGCAGTGAACAGAATCTACACACTCAAACGTAGCCAAAATAAGAAATCCATGTTGGTACTGTGCAGTTCTGCTGATATGACCGTGCGCTATGTGAATCGTGCACCGCGCATCGCCTTCGAAGTACAAGAGTTGGCAACTTCGCCTTTAACACTCATTCTTCCTGGAGCCACAGGTGTTGCCAGCAACCTCATTCCCGATGAGGGGACTTTGGGTATACGTATCCCAGATCACGAGTTTTGCCAAGGCATCTTACGTCGTTTAGGTCGTCCTATTGTTTCAACTTCGGCCAACATCTCTGGAGAAGATACCCCCAAAAACCTTAGCGAGGTTGCACGTGAAATTATCGATGGAGTAGATTATGTCGTTGACCCACGAGTCGAGGGACACCCCACCCAACGCCCCAGTTCCATCATCGCATTCGATGAGGATGGAAATATTCAGATTATACGCTCCTAATATGCCTCTTACCACTCGCACACCTATTCAACAGCGTTTCTCGGATATCGATGCTTTCAACCACGTCAACAATGTGGCACAACAGATGTATTTTGATGTGGGGAAGAGCCATTTTTTCGATGAGTTGTTGGGACACGGTTCTCTGTTTGCACCCACTCGTTTTATCACTGCTGCTACAAATACCTCTTATTTGACACAGCTACGCCTGGGTGACACAATCTGCGTTACGACGCAAGTTGAACATATCGGCACGAAAAGTGTGACACTCCTACAACAGATTGAAGGGAACGATGGCACGGTTTACAGCCGAAGTCACTCTGTTATGGTTGCTTTCGATTTTCCTGCGCAACAGAGTGTACCCCTACCCCCATCGTGGCGCGAAAGGTTATCGTCGCCATCGGATTAAATCATCTCTCTCATTGAGAGACACTACGACTCACTCTGTCCCTCAAAGAGGTTTACCTCGCCGCGTTCCACTTTGCCATACATAGTAGCAAGTTCTGCGATTACCGGAGAGATACACTCTATAGTATCCGTCACGGCTTGCCGTTTGCCTTCTCCACTGATTCGATAGAGCATTGTAGCATAGAGCGCCCTAAAACAGATCTCCGTATCACTGGCAGACTCGTGATTGAAGCACGATCGCAACCTCTGCATCTCAGGGAATAATCGGCTATACAACTCGCGATAATGAGCTCCTATGGGCAACTGCAACAATTGTAGGTGAAGATTATGCATATCTGCTATCAGATGTAGCGTATGGTCAAGATGTCCACTCTGCTCCTTATGTTCGCTTTTAAGTAGGTTTACAATGTCCATATACCACTCCAGGTAGAGAGGTTGGTCTTGTACGGGTAAGTTACGAGGAGCTATAAGCTGCGAATAAATCGCCTCAGGGCTGAATTGCAATGCACGCAACAAATCCTCCAATTGCCACAAATAAAGGATGTACTCAGCGATGTTCTCATGTCGTTTTTTTCGTGCTATATCCATATCCCTTCCAGATTTTACATATCCTGCGACAAAGATATAAAACATCTCAACTT
>CAYUJP010000001.1:44333-52140 GCA_964445055.1 uncultured Alistipes sp. | reverse complement strand
AGTTCGTTGAGATAGTCTACGGCTTGTACATAGTATTGCGCCAAATCTACATCATCATGTCCAAGAACCTTGAGGGTAGACATTAATCGATATTTGCGCTCCTTCATCTGATTGTATAATGCCTCAGATTCCTCACGTAATGCTCGCAACACTTTTCTATGCTCCTTGCGCAATGCTAATAATGTCTTGTCGTAGATACGGCTTGTTGCTACCATAGTTTCTGTCGTCACCATAGCGATCTCCGCCACGACATCTCGCGGTCGTTCTACTACCGTCTTATCTACAGCAGGGGATCGTTTGATAAAGTTGCTTCTAATTACACCATATATGGCAAGCAATGTCAACATGAATACCACAACTTTTCCTCCATATGTTAACAACAATCCTATTCCCAAAGCCATTAAGAATCCACCCAATGCCGTAATGAACCACCCACTCACTACTGTCATCACACCCGAAATTCGATACACGGCACTCTCCCGTCCCCAAGCCCGATCGGCAAGCGATGATCCCATTGCTACCATAAACCCGACATACGTTGTTGATAAAGGTAGTTTAAACGCTGTAGCCAGCGCTATTAGCCCCGCAGCACTGGTTAGATTGACGGTCGCGCGAATCATATCGAAGGGTGCGCCTGTATGTTCAACATCCGCCACCTCAAAACGCCGTGCTAACATTCGTTTAACTTGCTTGGGAATCCACGTATCTACATATCGCACCACTCCTAAAGTACCCCTGACTACCGCTCGAGCAAAGGCCGATGAGCCATACTCTTGTTGCGTTTGCTCATTGTATTGACTTGAGAGCGTTAGCTCTGTTTCCGTCACATGCATCGCTTTACGAGAAATCCATAGTGTGAGTATCATTATCCCACCTGCGACCAAGAGAAACTCAGTATTAGCCGGAATATTCTCATTAAGAGCATCCATACGCATAAAGGCTCCTTTTCCTTGCGATGCAATCTGATAGGCATCCCATCCGGCTACAGGTACACCAATAAAGTTTACCAAATCATTCCCGGCAAAAGCCAATGCCAAAGCAAATGTGCCTCCTAAGATGGATACACGCAAGATATTGACACCCAAGCGTTGCAATACATAGAGCAACACCGTGCATCCTCCCCATACGACAAACAATACGTAGAGCAAATGTTCTTTCATGATTGATTCAGTCCAGGAGCCCTGCAATACAGGCTTAAGCCCTTTCAGCAAAGTAAAATAGATGATGGCCATAAGCGATAATCCGCACCACAACGCGCCGTAGCGATGCATAGCCCTCATATAACGGAACGTAAAGAGAAGTCTCGAAAGGGCCATCACCACCAAGCCAATTGTTAGAGCTACGACTACAGAGAGTAAAATCGCCGCTACAATTCCTAACACCCGACCCGAGTGAATAAACAGCCCTATATCCCCCAACTCCAACACCTCGCTATGTTGGATTCGCGCGATGGACATTGCCACAGCAGCCCCCAATAGGCAGAAGACCAAAGCGACGGTTGTTGACGTTGGCAATCCCCAGGTGTTGAATAGGTCCAACAATAGAATATTGGCTATCATCACACTCAGATAAAGCAGTATTACTTCATGAAAAGTAAACAACGAAGGGTCAAACATCCCATTTCGTGCCACCTCCATCATGCCACTTGATGTAAGTGTTCCCACTGCTATTCCTGCAGATGCCACCATCAAGACTACACGGCGTGATGCCACTTTTGACCCGAACGCCGAGTTCAAAAAATTTACAGCATCGTTAGTGACTCCCACAAAAAGTCCGGACACTGCCAAAAGAATCAAGATAACAATGATAAATGAGTAAATCCACTCCATAAGAGAATGTTATATCACACTCCAACCCAACGGTGATTCCTCGTTCTCAACCAAAGGGGAGTGATTGTGTAGCGATTGCGGACTAATAGAGGCAGAATACAATTGCCACAAAGTGGCATATTGCAGCCAAATTAATTAGTAGATGCCACACCATGTGGTGGTAGCGAAAGCCCTTTCGTGCATATACCCATGCTCCCATCGTATAGAGCACTCCACCGACCGCAATCAATGTGAGTAGTGAAATGGAGGCATGTCGTATAAACAAGGGCATAAAGAAGATGATTGTCCACCCCATTACCAAGTAAATAGTCAGACTGACGGCAGGGATAGAACGACGAGACAACGATTTATAGATGACACCAAACAGCACCATACTCCACTGCAAAATCGTGATAAATGTACCTTGCCATCCTCCAATCACAGACAATGCAATGGGAGTATAACTGCCCGCTATCGCCACATAGATGAAGATATGATCCAGAATATGAAAAATCTCTTTATGCCGCGAAGCAGGATGCATGGAGTGATAGAGCGTCGAGCAGAGAAACATCAGTAATAACGATAAGACAAACACACTTACAGCAACCGATGCCAATATATCGTCGTGGACATAAGCCCACACTGCCGAAAAAGGTAGAGCAAGCAACGTCAGACAGACCATTACCCCATGAGAGACGGCATTGCCCACCTCTTCACCAACTGTTGGAATATATCTTTTGCGCTCGCCCATAATAGATTTACACTCTACTATATCCGCTCCAAATGTAGCTATAAATTTTGTTACTAACATCTCTTTTTGATTTTTAAGTCAAAGAAGCAAAGATTGCGCCGTATTTATTTCTCATTCGTTTTTTCATAAATTTTTAATCACTCTTGTAACCACACCGCGTTCTCCGCTTTTTTGGCATATTTTTTACTAACTTTGTTGCATGGGTTTTTGGCCCCATAAAAACCGAGATGCCTATGGATACTACACAATATAGTGAACTGCGACAACTTGTCGCATTAAATTTCTCTGAGACGACACAGACTCTCGTCGATCAGGCTCTCGACTATGCAACAGAAAAGCTTGCAGGACTTGAACGATACGACCACACTCCTCTGTTGGATCATGGTGTTCGCGTTGCCCGGATTGTCATTTCTGAAATCGGGTTGGGACGTAACTCCACCTTGGCTTCTATTCTCCATGATGTCGTGCGTATCGCCGCGACTACAGAAGGAGCTGACTTGGTGGCTATTACAGAAGAGATTCGTTCTCGTTTCGGAGATGAAGTTCTGGGTATTGTCATTGGTTTGAGCAATATTTCTAAAATCCGCCTAAAAATTTCCAAGGAGCAGGCATCTAACTTTCGCGACCTGATTGTCAGCTACTCCGAAGACCCCCGTGTGATTCTCATCAAGTTGGCAGATCGACTTGAGGTGATGCGAAACTTGCGTATATTTCCTCGTGATAAATGGCGCAAAAAGAGTTGGGAGAGTCTGAACCTCTATGCACAGATTGCCCACAAACTGGGTCTCTACTCCATAAAAAGCGAGTTGGAGGATATCGCACTCAGCTACCTCGAACCTGCCGACTACGAGTATATCCATCACAAGTTGGAGGAGACTGAAAGCGAACGACAGACATTTATCCGTCGTTTCTTAGAGCCCATCATTGAGCGATTAAATCATCAAGGTTTTAACTACCACATCAAAAGTCGTACGAAGTCTATCTACTCTATTTGGACCAAGATGCACAAACAACATGTTCAATTTGAGGACATCTATGACATCTTTGCACTTCGTATCATTTTGGATTGTGCTCCCGAAGAGGAAAAAACCCAATGTTGGGCAGTCTACTCTATTGTCACTGACTTCTACATTCCGAATACCGAGCGGTTGCGAGACTGGATATCTATCCCTAAATCAAACGGGTACGAATCGCTTCACACCACTGTGTCAGCCGGGAATGGACGCTGGGTAGAGATACAGATTCGCACGGAACGCATGGATGCCATCGCAGAACGAGGTATTGCGGCCCATTGGCGCTACAAAGGCGTGCGACAAGACGCACTAACCAGCGAAATGTGGCTGAGTCGCCTGCGTGAGTTAATGGAGGATACAACACACTCCTTAGCGCAACGTTTTGACAAACATCCCACATCGGGAGAGATATTTGTCTTTACGCCCAATGGAGATTTGCGAAAACTACCGGAAGGAGCCTCTGTACTCGATTTTGCGTTCGATATCCACTCAAACTTAGGTTGTAACTGTTCCGGAGGCAAGATAAACGGTCGTGCCGTACCCATCAAAGAGGTGTTACACAATGGCGATATTGTGGAGATTCTTACTCAAAAGAATCAAATGCCCAAAGCGGATTGGCTCTCCTTTGTCAAGACCACCAAGGCACGTAATAAAATTAAATCTTTTATTCGCGAAGAGCAGGCCAAAAGTGCTCGTTTAGGTCGCGAGGAGCTTGAACGCAAACTAAAAAACTGGAAATTCACCATATCGATTGATGAAGCCGTTGCTTATTTGTGCAAATACTACAAGCTTCGTACGGGAACGGAACTTTACAGTCTCATATCGGGACAAAAGGTGGACCTCGCTACCATCAAAGAGATTCTTACTCGTTGGCTATCGGGAGAGGCTGACGAGGAGCGTCGTGCCAATGCCGCTGTTGCCGAGCAAAACAAACTCTCCACAATACCTCCAAAGGTCACAAATTCCACAGATGCCCTCATCATCGATGATAGCATCAACCATATTGAATATAAACTTGCACGTTGCTGTAACCCCATCAAAGGCGACGACATCTTTGGATTTATCACCATCAACTCCGGTATCACTATTCATCGTATGGATTGCCCTAACGCACGTCGCATGCGCGAAAACTATCCCTATCGCATCATCGAAGCTCGTTGGCGACAGAAGGCCGAAGGAGCTTTTCGTGTGTCTATTCGGGTTGTCGCAGCTGACACCACCGGTATGGCAAATCGCATCACGGAGGTTGTCATTCGTGACTTAAAGCTCAATATCCGCTCGGTGAATCTCGCTTCACGCGGAGGTCTCATTAATGGAACCATCGACGTAGAGGTACCTGCCACCAATGTAGTTGATACACTCATCTATGCCATTTTGAGGATTAAAGGAGTACAAAAGGTATTCCGTGCAAACTCATAGTCGTTGCACGGAACGGGCAATCTTAAACTATTTTGCTCGATGAATCGTAGAAACTATCTCTACTTTAACTTCCCCTCTACCTCGATGGGGTAGTGGTCAGAGATGTAGTCCACACCGTAATCACCGTCCAATGTACAGAACGACAGTAATTTGATGTTCCGAACAAACAGATGGTCTATTAGCATCGAATTGGGAGCCTGCCCCCATCCGTTGTAACTTCCTTTGTCATCGCTTATCGGAGCATTCCGTGCAGAGGTCATATAGCTCAATAGTGGAGCAAATATCTTATCCTGAATCGTTGAATTTAGGTCGCCACCCACGATGCAACAACTCTTATTCCCTGCAATTGAGCGCACGCGTTCAACGAGCAGTTTTACACCTTCGCGACGCGCCACTCTTCCTTTGTGGTCGAGATGAGTATTGAAGTAGTAGAACACTTTGCCTGTCGATTTCTCTTGCAATTTTACCCATGTCACTGTGCGATTGCATGCACCATCCCAACCTCGAGACACTTGATCGGGTGTCTCGCTTAACCAAAAATCGCCGTGTTCCAGAAGGTCATAACGATCTCTGAGAAAGAAAATAGCCATGATTTCTCCTTGATGTTTGCCATCATCGCGCCCTACCCCAACATGTTCGTATTGTGGAAGGTGTTGCTCAATATATGCCACCTGAAAATCAAGAGCCTCCTGCACTCCTACAACACAAGGCATTTCCCGCTCGAAAAGGCGTAAAGTTGCATCTCGACGATACTCCCAACTATTTTCCCCATCCTGGGCTGTTCCAAGCCGAATGTTGTAAGAGATGATACGTACCTCTCCATCTGCCACATATTCTTTATTTTGGGATGTAGCAACCTCTGTAACTAACGCTCCTAAGAGCATCAAGAAAAAAAGTTTTGGTTTCATATGTAAAGTTTCAGGTTTTGCAATGTCACTTATAGCGAATCCATCGATATATCTCCTTAAGTGTAGGTCTCTTTCCATACATGAATATGCCAACCCGATAGATTCTGCCTGCAACCCAAGCCATGCCAATAAACGACAAGTAAAGAAGGACAAGCGACAATCCTATCTCCCAAGAGGCGATACCATAAGGAATACGAGAAATCATCACTACAGGAGATGTAAAGGGAATCATGGAAAACCAAAATGCCAATGAGGTGTTGGGGTCGTTCATAACTGCCATAGACACCAACATCGACAAGATAAGAGGCAACATCACCGGCGTTTGCAACTGAGAAGCATCTTGCACATTATCCACCGCTGAACCCACAGCAGCGAACATTGCCGAATAGAACAAATAGCCTCCTATCATAAAGAGTAACAAATAGACAAAAAGCATGATTAGATGCCGAACATCCATGGCCAGTGCAAGGAAATCACCTATACCGGGAGTTCCGTCAGAGGTGGCCACAAGGAGTTCCGTCGGCACAACATGCTGCACCACAACTGAGCCAATGCCACAAATGAGCACGCCCCATATCACCAACTGCACAACAGCCACAGATGCGATTCCCAAAATTTTGCCCATCATCAGTTCAAAAGGACTCACTGAGGAGACTACAACCTCCAACACACGCGACGATTTCTCTTCAATGACACTCTGCATCACCATTGCTCCATAGATAAGTAAAATCATATAGAGTGTCATACCCAATACCAACGCCACCACCGAAGCCACAAGTGAATCATCTGTACCCCCCTCTCTGTCCATACGAACCACTTGTAGATGTACATCCGTCTTCACCTCTGCCAGCATCTGCTCAATACCATCAATATGATACCTCTTCCATTTTTGCAACTCGGCAATTTTTTCTATCTGATGATTGATGTGGCTTTCGAGTGTTATAGATGTCGCCGCATTAGCATATAGGGTGACATCTGTTGCATCTTCGAGTATATGCTCTCCTATGTAGAGTATGCCAAAATGCTCAGACGACTCTTTACGAAGTGAGTCTAAGGAGTGATTAACTACTTCAAAACACACCTCCTCGTCACTCTCTAACATTGGGGCAATAACACCGCTACGGTCGATTACAACAATCTGTTTCTTATCGCCCGTTGCATAACTCATAATCCAAGCGGGTGCCACCATAAGGATTATCATCACCAACGGGACCAAAAGAGTCGCTATGATGAACGACTTTCTGCGCACACGTTCATTGAACTCTCGCTGTATGATGAGTATTATTTTCTTCATAATACAAAAACCCCTTACTCTTCACACCGAACTATTCGGGCTCCCAAAGCATTCAGACGACCGTCAATATTACTGTATCCTCGGTCAATTTGATCGATATTCTGTATCGTACTCCGACCTTCGGCACTCATTGCTGCAATCAATAGCGCCACACCCGCGCGAATATCGGGCGATGTCATGCGGGTAGCGCGCAATCGTATGCGATGATCATGCCCGATAACCGTTGCTCGATGAGGATCACACAGAATTACCTGCGCTCCCATGTCGATGAGTTTATCCACAAAGAATAGACGACTTTCGAACATCTTCTGATGAATCAGTACAGCCCCTTTAGCTTGCGTGGCCACCACCAAGAAGATAGAAAGAAGATCGGGTGTCAACCCCGGCCATGGAGCATCGGCAATGGTCATGATGGAGCCATCAATAAAAGATTCGATGTTGTAGTGGTCTTGCTGTGGAATGAAGATATCATCGTCCTGTTGATAGAATCGAATACCCATACGAGCAAACTGCGCGGGAATAATCCCCAAATCGCCATACGACACATCTTTGATTCGTAATTCCGACTGTGTCATTGCAGCCATACCAATGAATGAACCGACTTCAATCATATC
>CAYUJP010000001.1:42687-44233 GCA_964445055.1 uncultured Alistipes sp. | reverse complement strand
TGTGGTGTAATTTCACCTTTAAGGCGATATCCTCCCTCCACTTGAAAACTTGCCATAACTGTAATTTTTAATCAAAGATAACCATCTTGCCCAGAATAGACAAATATACGTCGAAAAAAGGTCTAATTCATGATTATCACGATAAAACTTTATCCGGAATGTTCATTTATTCTTAAAATCGCCACATCTACCCGAAGAAAATAGTCACAGCACTCTAAATTATCGTACCTTTGCACCCGAAAAACACATGAATTATGTCTCGCAGGAAGCAACAATATCCTCTCATTGAGGGGTTGGAGATTACTACACTTGCCGCCGAAGGCAAAGCAATCGGCCATTGGCAGAATCAAGTAATTTTTGTTCCCTTAACGGTTCCGGGTGATGTGGTCGATGTCCAAGTGCGTAGCAAACATCGACGTTTTATGGAGGCTTCGGTTGTACGATTTATCCATCGCTCTGAACGACGCGCTGAACCGTTCTGCGCACATTTCGGAGTATGTGGTGGTTGCAAATGGCAAAACCTACCCTATACCGATCAACTCCAATTTAAAACTGCACAGGTGCGAGACCAACTCACGCGTATCGGGAAAGTAGAACTTCCGGAAGTACGGTCCTGCTTACCATCTGCACATACGCAATTCTATCGCAACAAGCTAGAGTTCACCTTTGCCCCACGTCGATGGATGACCTACGATGAGATTGCCACAAACAATACCATCGACGCTACACCTGCCTTAGGTTTCCATATACCCAATCTTTTCGACAAAGTACTCGATATCGAAAAGTGTTGGTTACAAGCCGAACCATCCAATGCATTACGCAACGAGTTGAAACGTTTTGCGCTCGAAAAGGGATATTCCTTCTACAACATACGAGAGCATACCGGATTTTTACGCAATCTTATTATCCGTACCGCCTCTACGCAAGAGGTGATGGTCATCGTAGTATTTGCCGAAGATTCTCCCCGAAAAATCGAAGAGGTCATGTCGCATCTTGCACAACGGTTTGCACAGATTACCTCACTCAACTATGTCATAAATACCAAATGGAACGACTCTATCGGTGACCTTACCCCTGTTTGCTACCGTGGCAAGGATCACATCATTGAGCAGATGGAGGGCCTTCGGTTTAAAGTGGGACCAAAATCTTTTTATCAAACCAACTCCGAACAAGCTTATGTACTCTACCAAGTGGCACGCGACTTTGCAGACCTCCATGGTAGTGAGACGCTCTATGACCTCTATACCGGCACAGGTACAATAGCCAATTTTTGCGCCACCCAATGCAAACAGGTGATTGGCATCGAATATGTTCCCGAAGCCATTGCCGATGCGCACATCAACTCGCAACTGAATGGCATCACCAATACGACCTTCTTTGCCGGTGATATGAAAGTGGTTCTTAATGACCATTTCGTAGCAACACATGGCCGTCCCGATGTTATTATCTTAGATCCTCCACGTGCCGGTGTCGACCAACCTGTACTGGAGGTTATTCTACGTGCAGCACCTCAGCGTATTGTCTACGTAAGTTGCAATCCTGCCAC
>CAYUJP010000001.1:0-42587 GCA_964445055.1 uncultured Alistipes sp. | reverse complement strand
CTAAAATAGTTAGAAAAATAGTTGCATCCTATCTATTTTATTTTTACATTTGCAATGTACAACTGAATATGAGGCGGAGGGTTACGATTTTAGATATAGTCCGACGTATTCGTTTGACATAAAACAAAGTTGATTTCTATCGGAATACATTCCGATATAAGTGAAACCTAAACCCTTCGCCTCTTTTTTACTAACCAACTATGGCATTCAAGTCGATAAAGGAGGTAACAGATAGTCAGTTACTACTCGATTTCATCAATCAGGCGCTACAAGCGAGAGGTTGTTGTGCCATTAGCATGAATCGACTGCTTCATTTCGCTCACGCAGTCGATCTTACAGGGTGCTATCGTTGTTACAATATACCCAAGAAACGTGGAGGTAAGAGAGAAATATCCGCTCCTGCTCCTCAGTTGAAGAGTATTCAAGCTATTCTTAATGAAGCCCTTGTCTCTGAATATCTCTTCTCGCCTAATGTTTGCGGATTCGTAAAATCTCGTTCCATACTGAGTGGTGCTGTGCAACACATCGGTCGCAGTGTCTTACTTAACTTAGATATCAAAGACTTCTTTCCATCCATCACGGAGCAGATGGTCGTTGTAGCATTACAAGAGCGTCTCCATCTAAAGGAGTCTGTTGCCGAACTGATTGCATCCATCTGTACCGTCACTACAGCAAAAGGGCGTGTGCTTCCACAAGGTTCACCCACGTCGCCTTTCCTCTCTAATTTGGTATGTGTGGCACTCGATGAAGAGGTGCAAGCCCTTGCTTCGCAGTATGGAATTATTTACACACGTTATGCCGATGATATCTCGTTGAGTGCCTCATCTGAGGATGTACTCAGGGAGGAGTCTGATTTCCGCGCTAAGCTACAACAGCTTATTGAAGCATCATCCTTTAAACTCAACGCCGCAAAGAGTCGTATCACTCGGCCCGGACGTCGTATGGAAGTAACTGGCATTGTTGTTGAACGCAGAGCCAATGTACCGCGTAGTTATGTTTTGGAATTGAGACAACTTCTCTTTATCTGGGAACATTATGGATACAAAGCCGTAGCTCTACGATATAGCCGTCATCATCATAGTGCACATCGACGCGTACATGCGAAGAGTCTTATAGCCGGAAAGATTGCTTTTCTTGAACAAATACGTGGTAAGGAGGACCCTATCGCAAAGCGTTATCGTACTACGTTCGAAAAGTTATGTCAGAAAAAAGGCTCGGCAACAACCTCCTCTACAACGACGAATTTATTGAATAGACCTATCAAAGTTGGAACGCAAGTGAGCATCGATACCCTTAAGGAACAACTCCGCACCTTGGGTTATAGTCGTTGCGATACGGTTTATACAAAAGGCTCGTATGCTTGTCGGGGAGGAATTATCGATGTTTTCCTCTTCGGAGAGCAGAAACCCATACGCATTGAATTTTTTGACAACACTGTCGAATCTATACACTATTTCAACCTTCAAACACAGGTTGTAGAGGAGCGTATTTCCGATTTTTCACTGAGCACGGGTACGCCCTCCCCCGCAACCCAAAGACCCGTAGTTGCGCCTAAACCCAAAAAGGCAAAGCAAACAACCCAAAAGGAGGCCCTTGAAGAGAGGCCAAGCAATGGTTCTTCAAACCAACTTATTAAGTTTCTACTCATTGCTATTCTTTTTGTATTGCTACTATTATTGCTTAAATATTAGGTATCTCTATAGCATTAGAGCTAAAAGATAAGACCAATCAATTGATTGGTCTTATCTTTTAGTTACAAATTCTTTTATTCCACCGCAAAACGATAAGGACACTCGGCCCGTACTCCTTGATGATGGCGTGCAAAACGCTTCACATAAGCATAATCCTGATACATTTCATGCAGAGTTGTGCGTTCTACATAGGTTTCGATGCGCGTATTCAGTACTGAGAAGAGCGCTGCCAGCCCCTCAGGTGCTGCTGTAACTTCCTCAATCTGAAACTCCTCCAGTCCTGCTTTATCCGCTGCTACAGCTATTGCATTTCGAATACCTCCACATGCATCGACCAAACCTATGTTCAGTGCATCCGTACCTGACCAAACGCGTCCTCCTGCAATATCCAACACCTGCTCTATCTTAAGGTTACGTCCTTGAGCTACGTTGTTTGTAAAGGTATCATATACCGCATCTACTTGACGTATCATCATCGCACGCTCTATAGGAGTCAGAACACGATATGCGCTCATATCCGCCGAACGATTGCTCTTCACTCCATCTACCTGAATTCCTAACTTATCTTGTAGTGCGTCACCTAAATCAAATTTTATTCCAAAGACCCCTATTGAGCCTGTTAATGTCATTCTATCTGCCACAATTGCATCTGCCGGACAAGATATGTAGTATCCTCCACTTGCCGCATACGATCCCATCGACACAATCACAGGCTTCTCTGCCTTCAATAACTCTACCTCACGCCAAATTACATCCGATGCTAACGCACTACCACCCGGAGAGTTTACACGTAATACAACAGCCTTCACTTTGTTGTTCTGGCGTATCTTCTTCAACTGCATTGCCAGGGTATTACCATAAACCGCATCACTTCCCTCGCCATCGACAATTTCGCCATCGGCATAAACTATAGCAATACGATCGGCATCATATGTTCCCTTTTCCGTCAATTGGGACGCATACTCCGCTAAAGAGATAAAATTATATGCATCATCTCGTTGTTGAACACTTTTTTCAGCAAAGATGTCGTTTATTTCATCTTCATACTTCAATCCATCTATCAACCCCTTTTCCAAGGCATCTTTCGGTAATATCACCGACAACTCATCGGCATAACTATTCAATGCATCCACTGTGATACCACGCGTTGCAGCGATGTCTGTTGTAATCGTTCCCCAAAGCGAAGATACCAACTGTTGCATCTGTTCCCGATTAGCATCCGACATTTTGTCGAGAATATAAGGCTCTACAGCACTCTTGTATTTACATGCTGTAGGTCTAAAAACCTCTGCTTGAATATGTAGTTTATCTAAAAGGCCTTTGTAAAACATTGTATTGAATGCTATTCCATGCCAATCCAACAATCCTTGCGGCTGAAGATAGATAGCATCTGCTACCGACGAAAGATAATACAAACCTTGTGTGTACAACTCATTATAGGCTATCACAAACTTGCCGCTCTCTTGTTTGAATTCATCAATAGCAACCCGCAACTCCTCCAGTTCTGCAAGCGAGATGTCTCCGCCTCCGTTGGGACGAATATAAATACCCTTTATTCGGTCGTCTTGCTTCGCTGCATCAATGGCTTGCAAGGCACTAAAGAGTGTAATCTGCTTTGTGACATTCATATAACGAAAATCCACGCCTGCTAATGGGTCGTTAGATGGAGCCTCTATAAAATCTTCAGCCAAATCAATCTTTAGAATAGAATCATTTGGCACACTCACCTCTTCTGATGAGAAGAGGCTCACAATACCACCCAGCAACATCAGGCTGAATATTCCCAAGAGGATACTTCCCACCAAAAAAGCTAACACTCCCGCTAAAAAAGTCTTTACAAAATTCATATTTATAATAGTTGTTATTAAAAATTGCTCAACTGTCTTAGCAAAGGTACAAAAGAATATAAAACTTTAACTATATGATACATAAATTTCACAGAATATACTATTATATACCTTTCCGTGAACAAGCGCGTAGCAGGTAAGTATAATATTATTCAACCAACCACTGTACACATGCCCTATAAATTTACACTTACCACAATACATCTGTTTTACGGCATAAGTATCGAATTTTATTTTTATCGTTATCTTTGCGAAGTGTTTACACATCTGCGTAACCCATATTGCATTACGCTCATGGTAATAGTCGATGTGCCATCAACACTCAATAGAATATTTGCCGTTATGACAAAAACTATAACAAGTCTTCTTGCGAATATCGTCCACCCGGAGAGTGAGAAAGATATCGTATCCAGTGGTTTTGTCTCTTCTGTAGAGGAGAAAGAGGGGAGCATCATCATCGTGTTAGATTTCAAAAAAGCTCATGACCCATTTGCTAACAAAATCAAACGACAAGTCGAACAACTCCTATGTGAGCAACTTAAAAAAAGCAAAGAGCAGATCGTTGTTACCATTAAGCAAACCGATACGCCTACACCGGAACGTCATACATTCACCAATCGTATTGGGAAAATAATTGCCGTCTCATCCGGAAAGGGTGGAGTGGGTAAATCTACCGTCACTGCCAATTTAGCACTCACATTGCATCATCAAGGCTATCGAGTAGGCATTCTCGATGCAGATATCTACGGTCCTTCACAACCTAAGCTTTTTGGAGTGGAAGGTTACCAGCCCGATGTAGAGATAGTAGATGGAGTAGAGGCTATTTTACCTGCCGAGGTACAAGGTATTCAACTGATGTCTATTGGATTCTTTATCAAGCCATCAGACGCACTGATTTGGCGGGATGCTATGGCAACCAATGCTTTACGACAGATGATTCATCAAACCATGTGGGGAGGCCTTGATTTTCTACTCATCGACCTACCCCCGGGTACAGGAGGTGTACATCTTACAATCATCTCGGAATTAACTATCTCCGGAGCTATTGTTATCTCTACACCACAACAAGTAGCCCTTGCTGATGTACGTCGAGGTGTTGAATTGTTCCGTGCCGATAAAATAAACGTCCCTATTATAGGTATTATAGAGAATATGGCATGGTTCACACCCAAAGAGTTACCCAACAACCGATATTATCTCTTCGGAAAGGGTGGTGCCAAAATCTTTGCGGATGAGAATCATATTCACTTCTTAGGAGAAATACCTATCATACAATCTGTTATGGATGGATGTGAACAGGGAAAACCCGCTATAGACAACGATAAACAAGTCGCTTCATACTACCAACATATCGCAAAAGAGGTTGTTTATAAGCTCATGTGATTATGTTAAGAGTGTGTGTAAAACTTTATAATAAATAATAACAAGTAAGAACTGAAAAACGTTGTAAAACTCGATGGAATAATTTCTATAAAACTATTCGAAAAGTGCAAGATTTATTTGTTATTATTTTTCGTCCGGGAAAAAATCATACAAACCGGACTAATTGTTAAAAGATAACTATTGTTTATATGTTACAAGAAATTATCAACAGTGTTGATTACTCTCTAAAAATGGAAATTAAATAGATTATATAGATGATAATAGAGGCATGTTTGCGAAGTGAGATTATCCACAAAGAATCATCAATACTTAACGGCAAGTAGTAAGTCTCAAATTTATCAACATTATCAACAGCTATTATTATTTATATCTATTCCTTAATATTTATAAAACATAAAATAAAAGAAAGCTATGACTGAATCGCTTCTTCAAAAAATAGAAAGGCTCAAACGGGAAAAACATGTGGTAATATTGGCTCATTACTATACGCTACCTGAAGTACAAGCAATCGCCGATTTTTTAGGTGACTCTCTTGCGCTCTCTATCGAAGCGCAGCATGTAGATGCTCCAACGATACTCTTTGCCGGGGTTCATTTTATGGCGGAGACCGCGAAGGTGCTTTGTCCTAATAAGAAGGTATTAATTCCTGTTCCCGAGGCGAGTTGTTCGTTGGCGGATAGTTGCCAACCTAAGGAGTTTAAGCAGTTCTTGTCACAATATCCCAATCATACAGTTGTCTCCTATGTGAATACTTCGGTCGATATTAAAGCTATGACGGATGTTTGTTGCACTTCGTCAAATGCGCTACGTGTAGTGGAGTCGATTCCCGCCGATCAGCCGATTGTTTTTGGTCCTGATAAGAATTTAGGTGGATATATCCAGAAGTTGACAGGACGCAAAAATATGGTGATATGGAATGGAGCTTGTCATGTGCATGAGGAGTTCTCTTTGGAAAAACTCTTGGCACTACGTAAGGAACATCCCAAGGCTCGTATTGTGGCTCATCCCGAATGTCGGGCTTATATTACCGAAGTGGCGGATTTCGTAGGCTCGACGGCTGCTATCTTGAACTATTGTGGAGAGAATGATGCTACAGAGTTTATTGTTGTTACCGAGGCCGGTATTCTTTCGGAGATGCAGCGACGTTATCCCACCAAGCGGTTTATTCCCGCTCCTCCGGATGATGAAACTTGCGGTTGTAATAATTGCGTCTATATGAAGATGGTTACTTTGGAGCGTATCGCTCAATGTTTGGAACAAGAGTCCCCGGAGGTGGTGATTGATGAACAGACACGAAGTGCGGCCGAATGTTCGATTAAAAGAATGATTGCAATTAAGTAAGTGTGAGGTGAATTTAAGTCAAACTTTAAATAGAATGAAAAAAATTTCGATGCTGCTTGTAGCAGCGCTCTTTACACTATCAGCTATGGCTGATGAAGGTATGTGGTTGTTACCCTACCTGCAAAAGATGAATATTAAGGATATGCAGGCAAAGGGGTGCGAATTGCGTGCGGAGGATATTTATGCCGCCAATCAATCCTCTTTGAAGGATGCTGTTGTAATTTTCGGTGGAGGTTGCACGGGTGAAGTAGTTTCATCGGAAGGATTGTTACTAACCAATCACCACTGTGGTTATAGCTCCATCCAGACACTCTCCTCGGTAGAGCATGACTATTTGATGAATGGTTATTGGGCTCGCACACGCGATGAAGAGTTGCCGGCTCCGGGCTTGGAGGTACGATTTATTCGTCACATTGAAGAGGTGACAGATGAGGTCTTGGGAGCGATTCCATCTATTGCTATGGGCGAGGAGCGTGAGCAGATAGAAAATGCACAGATTGCTTCTGTAGTGAAGCAGATGGAGAATCGTTATCCTAATATGGAGGTGATTGTGAAACCTTTCTTTGGTCGTAACCGTTACTTCTGTTTTGTGATGGAGGTTTATAAAGACATCCGTTTGGTAGGTACACCTCCTACATCGATTGGTAAGTTTGGTGGTGATACGGACAATTGGATGTGGCCACGTCATACGGGCGATTTTTCGATGTTTCGCATCTATGCCGATAAAAATAATCGTCCTGCTTCTTATTCTAAGAAGAATGTCCCTTATAAAGCGGAGCAATATCTGCGTATATCGCTCGATGGTTACAAAGAGGGAGATTTTGCCATGATTATGGGTTTTCCGGGTACAACCGAGCGTTATATGACCACCTATGAGATTGATCGTATGTTGCAGATTACCAATCCGGAGCGTATCTTTATCCGTGGTGAACGGCAAAAGATACTTATGGAGGATATGATGGCAAGCGATAAGGTTCGCATTCAGTATGCATCGAAATATGCACAATCTTCCAACTACTGGAAGAATGCAATCGGAATGTCGCGAGGTATTGAGCGACTGGATGTTCGTGCAAAGAAACAGGAGCAGGAGCAGGCTTTTCAACAGTGGGCTGATAAAAACTCGATAGATGGTGAACGTTATAACGAAGCCTTGTCGTTGATTCAGCACGCTGTAGAGAAGGGAAATGAAGCGTATGGAGTACAACTTTATCTCAGTGAGGCACTACTTCGCTCGGTGGAGATTATGACTCCCGTGCGCTACATCCGTGCGGCGTTATCTAATAATGGAAAAATTGATGACTTGAAAGGGTTAAAGGAGCGTCTTCAAAACTTCTATAAAGATTATAATCCGGCAACAGACAGACGTGTTGCTCAGCGTATGATTGCCTTGGTCGCTCAACAAGTAGCAGATAAGCCGAGTATCTATGATGAAGCTTTATCACACTTTGAGAATCTTGAATCGGCCGTAGATTACCTTTACGATGAGTCTATTTTCGCGAACGAGGAGCAAGCATTAACTTTTGTGGATAAATTCTCGAAGAGTCGTTTTGATGAGGACCCTGCAACACGTTTAACCGTATCGGTTATTAAGAAGATGCAGGAGCTATCGGTTCCATTACGACGTACCATGCGAGATTATGCGGATGGTCATCGTCTCTACATTAAAGGTTTAATGTTGCAATATCCTGATCGTGCATGGGCATCGGATGCAAACTTTACCATACGTCTGACGTATGGACAGGTGCTACCTTATGACCCTGCCGATGGGGTGACTTACCACTACTACACCACTTTGAAGGGTGTTATAGAGAAGGAGGATCCCAAGAATCCTACCGAATTTACCGTGCCTGAGAAGTTGAAGCAACTCTACGCAACGCAGAATTACGGTCCTTATGCGAATGATAAAGGTGAATTACCGGTAGGTTTCCTTTCAAACTTGGATATCACAGGGGGTAATTCCGGTTCCCCGATTATGAATGGTCGAGGCGAGCTATTAGGCTTGGCTTTCGATGGTAATTGGGAGGCAATGTCAGGTGATGTAGCGTTTGAACCGGCATTACAACGTACCATATCGGTGGATATACGTTATGTACTCTTTATTATCGATAAATTCGCTGATGCCGGTCATTTGGTGCGTGAGATGACCTTGATAAAGGATGGAAAAGAGTTGAAATAGGTAACTTGTTTCAGTTTAAAATGTATCCGGATGTTTGCTTACATCCGGATACATTTTTTTATAATTTGTCCGAATGTTTTCATGAAGAATATTCGGAAAGAAGAGAGAGGTACAAAATTGAATGTTATGATGATTTTTGTTAAAAAATATTTATAACTAATTGATAGATAATAATATGATTATATGTAATGATATAGCATATATTATATTATAATTTACTATCTGAGGCTAGATATCCGTTAAATAGTTATTTATAGGGAGGGAATTTTAAACGAAATTATAATTATAATAAAAATTTTTATTATTTTTTCTTGCGATATATCAGCTAATTATGTAGTTTCGTCCTCGAAAAAACATATCAAGAATTGTTAAAAAAGCAATGCGTATGGTGAAAAAATTACTACTATCGCTAACTGCTCTACTTGCTGTTGTGGGTTGTTTGTTTGCCCAAACACAGCAGGTACGCGGTATTGTTGTCGATGAAACAGGAGCCCCTGTGATAGGAGCTACGGTCGTCGTCAAGAATAGCCCTACCATCGGTACTTCTACCGATACACGGGGTGAGTTTACCCTAAAGGGGGTTCCCACTCAGAAGGGGGGGGTACTTCAGGTGTCTTATGTGGGTTATAAGACCTGTGAAGTTGCTGTTGCTCCGAAGGTGACGGTGAAACTCGAACCCGATGCTCAGGCTATGGAGACGGTCGTTGTGACGGGTATGACCAAAATCGACAAACGACTCTTTACGGGTGCATCCGACCGTTTGGATGCAGAGGATGTGCTGTTAGGCGGTATTGCTGATGTGAGCCGCTCTTTGGAGGGACGTTCGGCCGGTGTGTCGGTACAAAATGTGTCGGCAACCTTTGGTACAGCACCTAAAATCCGTGTCCGTGGTGCAACCTCTATTTTGGGTAGTTCAAAACCGTTGTGGGTTGTCGATGGTGTGATTATTGAGGATGTGACTGAGGTCGGTGCCGATGAGTTGTCGTCGGGTGATGCTGTGACGATGATTAGTTCGGCAATTGCGGGTTTAAATGCCGACGATATTGAGAGCATAAATATCCTGAAGGATGGTTCGGCAACCTCTATCTATGGTGCCAAGGCGATGGCAGGTGTGATTGTTATCACCACCAAGAAGGGCCGTCCGGGTGCAGCGAAAATCAACTATATGGGTGAGTTCACTACACGTATGAAGCCCAGCTACAATCAGTACAATATTCTGAACTCGCAAGACCAGATGAGTGTATATCAGGAGTTGGCAAACAAAGGATATTTCAATTTTGCCGAGACGTTGCGTGCCAAGGAGTATGGTGTGTATGGCAAGATGTATAGCCTGATGAACCAATACAACCGTACAAACGGTACGTTTGGTCTTCCCAATACCACAGCGGCACAAAATGCCTACTTGCGCGAGGCGGAGTATCGCAATACCGATTGGTTTGACTTGTTGTTTAAAAACTCGGTGATGATGAACCATTCGGTGAGCATATCGAGTGGTACGGAGCGTTCAACCTCCTACATGTCGCTTAGTGTGATGACCGATCCGGGATGGTATGAGCGGAGTAAGGTGAATCGTTATACGTTCAATGCCAATACATCGTTCAAAATCTTAGATAATCTGAGCTTCAGTATCTTGGGAAACGCCAGCTACCGTAAGCAAGAGGCTCCGGGTACATTGAGTCAGGATGTCGATGCCGTGTCGGGTGAGGTGAAACGTGATTTCGATATCAACCCCTTCAGCTTTGCCATGAATGCTTCACGTACGTTGGACCCCAATGAGGATTATGTACGTAACTATACTTCGTTTAATATATTCGAGGAGTTGGAGAACAACTACATCGAGATGGATGCTACGGATGTCCGTTTCCAAGGTGAGTTGAATTGGAAGATTATTCCCGGTTTGGAGTTTAATTCGTTGGCTTCGTTCCGCTATACCTCTACCTCGATGCAACATCACATCAAGGACGACTCAAACCAAGCGCGTGCTTATCGCGAGATGTCTGATAGTGTGATTCGTGATAATAACCCCTATCTCTACGATGACCCCGATGAGTTAAACTCATTGCCTGTCTCGATTTTGCCTAATGGCGGTATCTATGAGAAGCGCGAGTTTAAGTCACCGAGCTACACAATACGTAATGCCGTTACGTGGAACAAGGCCTTTGATGAGGTGCATCTCGTCAATCTGTATGGTGGTGTGGAGGTTACCTCGGTAAATCGTACCAACGACTGGTTCCGCGGTTGGGGTTTGCAGTACAATCAGGGTGAGCAGGCTTTCTACAACTACCTTGCTTTCAAGAAATCGGCTGAGGATAACACCGATTACTTTACCCTCTCCAACACACGTCGCCGTTCGGCCGCCTTCTTTGGTATGGCAAACTACTCCTACAAAGGTCGTTACTCTATCAACGGAACAATCCGCTATGAGGGTACCAACCGTTTGGGTAAGTCGCGTTCGTCGCGTTGGTTGCCGACATGGAATGTCGGTGGTGCATGGAATCTTCACGAGGAGGAGTTCTTCAAGCCTATTGAGAAGACCGTGTCGCACCTCAGTTTGAAGGCATCGTATAGCCTTACAGCAGATGCGGGTCCCGACTATATCACCAACTCCACCGCGGTTATCAAGAGTTATAACACATCTTATCGTCCGACAGCCGATGACAAGGAGACAGGTTTGTCAATCGACCAGTTGGGGAATAGCGATTTGACCTACGAGAAGAAGCACGAGGCGAACGTCGGTTTGTCGATGGGTTTGCTTAACAACCGCATCAATCTCGATGTAGATGCTTATTGGCGTAGAAACTTCGACCTGTTGGGCCGTACGAATACGCAGGGTGCAGGTGGTGAAGTTTGGAAGTATGCCAACGTAGCCAACATGAAGTCGCATGGTGTGGAGGTTACCCTCTCGACACGCAACATCGTGAAGAAAGATTTCAAGTGGACGACCGACTTCACCTTCTCATGGAGCAAGCAGGAGATTACGAAACTGACGACCGATGCACGTATGATGGACCTTATCTACGGTATGGGTTACAGTATTGAGGGATATGCTCCCAATTCGCTCTTCTCGATTCCGTTTAAAGGATTGGACTCGGAGGGTTTCCCGATTTTTGAGATTGGCGGAGAGACCATCACCAAGGATAACTATAGTTCCATCAACTTCCAAGAGACCGACGAGGAGGTGCTCAAGTCGCTCAAGTATGAGGGCCCGACAGATCCCGTCTACACAGGAGGTTTTGGCAATACATTCACATATAAGAATTTCCGTCTGAATGTCTTCATGACTTACGGCTTTGGTGCAGTGGTTCGTCTGAATCCTATCTTCAAGTCGAGCTACACCGACTTCTATGCCATGGCTAAGGAGTTTAAGAATCGTTGGGTAAATGCAGGCGATGAGCTGACTACCGACGTTCCGGTTTTGGCAAGCCAGCGTCAATATACAGAGATTGGTAGCAATTACATCAAGCGCGGTTACAACGCTTACAACTATTCGACGGCCCGTATCGGTAAAGCCGACTTCATTCGTATGAAGGAGATTTCGTTGACCTACGAATTCCCGAAGTCATGGATTAGCAAGGCGAAGTTCGATAACCTGTCACTCAAATTCCAGGTAACCAATCCATTCCTTGTCTATGCACACAAGTCGTTGAATGGTCAGGATCCTGAATATTATCAGTCGGGTGGTGTGTCGTCGCCCTTGGCTCGCCAATTTACATTCACGCTGAAGTTTGGTTTCTAAAAAATGATAAATATCACTATGAGAACCCTATATAACAAGACTCGCAAGTTCGCCCTACTGTTGGCGATTCCTGCAACGCTCTTCTCTTGCAATAGCTTTTTGGATGAGTTGCCCGATAACCGTACAGAGATAGATACCGAAGACAAAGTGTCGATGGTGTTGGTGTCGGCCTATTCGAGTACACTCCCGGCATTGATGCAGGAGTTGATGTCGGATAATATCACCGACTCGGGTAAGAGCTACTCCACCTATCTCGATATTCTGCAGGAGAGTTATCTCTTTAAGACGGTTACATCAACAAGTAACGATAGCCCTGAGGCTATCTGGGAGGATAACTACTCGGCTATTGCTGCGGCAAACAGCGCTTTGGAGGCTATTGATGAGTTGGGTGGCGGCGAAGAGTTGGATGCACAGCGTGGCGAGGCTTTGCTTTGCCGTGCCTATGCACACTTCACTCTCTGTAATACCTTCTGCCAAGCATATAATCCCGAATCAAGTACAACGGATTTGGGTATACCTTACGTGACGAAGGTGGAGGATACGGTGTTCGGTGAGTACGAGCGTGGTACGGTGGCCGATGTCTATGCAAAAATTGCACAGGATATAGAGGCCGGCATCGGTTTGATTGACGATTCGAGCTACTCGAAGCCCAAGTATCACTTCAATGCGAAGGCTGCCAACGCTTTTGCCGCACAGTTCTATCTCTACTACGGCAAGTACGACAAGGCTGTATCGTATGCAACGGCAGCCATTGGTGAGAATCCCACATCGCTCTTCCGCGATTGGACGCTCTTTACCGGAACGTCGTCAACGGAGTACACCAATGCCTATGTGGCATCCGATGAGGCGGCAAACTTCTTCATACAAGGAGCCCGTTCTTACCTGGGTCGTTTCCGCCCATACCGTTACATTACCGATTTCCAGTTGTTGGCAGAGATTAACCGCAGCCAGGGTCCTTGGGGTACGACATTGACGAACTATAACACAATCTATGCCTACTCCAGCCGCTCCTATTTCTTCCCGAAGAACAACGAGTACTTTACGTACACCGATGTTGCACAGGGTATCGGTTACTGTTATGTAGTGTTGGTGCCCTACACTACCGAGAAGACAATTCTCGACCGTGCTGAGGCTCATGTACTGCTTCAGGAGTACGATGCTGCTGCTACGGATTTGAATTACTTCTATCGTCAAGGTGGTGCCAATACCTCACTCACAGCGCAGCAGATTGCTGATTTCTACACCAGTTCGACCGGTGCAACCTACTGTCGCGACCTCGCACCACGCTTTACCTTGGTGGATGATGGGTTGCAGATTCCTCTGTTGCAGGCTTGTCTGCATGCCCGTCGTATTGCAGCGGCTCAGGAGGGTACGCGCTTGCAGGATCTCAAACGTTATGGTATCGCTTACACACATGTGTGCGACGGAGCTACTAACATTGAGATTGAGCCTTACGACAAACGACTTGCCATTCAGATTCCGGGCAATGTGGCATCTGCCGGCATGACAGAAAATCCCCGATAGTAGATAAAAATAGAAAAGAGGTTATGAAAAAACTGTTATATATCACCTTCCTTTTTGCCGGCTTGATGTTTGCAGCCTGCGACGATGACAGTCTGAGCGACACAAGTGTCATCAAGGATTCAGTCAATGAGGAGACGGACTTTGATAAATGGCTCGAGAGTAACTATCGTGCCCCCTACAACATTCGTTTCTTGTATCGTTACCAAGATATCGAGACCACTATGTCTTATGACTTGGTTCCCGCCCGTGAGCTCTACAGCCGTATTTTGGCAAAGGCTATCCGCTACTTGTGGATTGACCCCTATACGGAGGTATCGGATGTACACTTCATGCGCGAGTATTCGCCTCGTGTGATTCAGGTTATTGGTTCGGGAGCCTACAACTCCAGTGGCACCATCACTATTGGTACCGCGGAGGGTGGACTCAAGATTACCCTCTATGTAGGCAACTGGTTGGAGAACTTCGTAGATATCATCTATACCAATGGAGTAGATGAGACGGATGGCTATAAAGTACGTGTTACCAATGTAGACCGATTCAACTACTACTATCTGCATACCATCCACCATGAGTTTGCACACATCCTCAATCAGAAGAAGAGTTTCACGACAGATTACAACCTTATCTCCAAAGGCGACTACTCGGCGCAGTGGAATACACTCACCGAGGCGGAAGCCGCAGTCAAAGGTTTCGTATCGCCCTATGCATCGTCAAACTCCAATGATGACTTCGTAGAGGTCTACTCCTACTATCTCTCGTGGACAGATGCGCAGTGGAATGCAAAGTTGCAACAAGCAGGTACCGAGGGTGCCGACCGCATCGAGCGTAAACTTTCCATTGTGAGAAGCTACATGAAGGATACGTGGAATATCGATATCGATGAAATGCGCGCAGCTTTGGCACGTCGTTATAACGATATCGAGTACATTGATTGGTCTAACTTTAACTGATTTTACGTATGAAAAAATTACTATATGCAGGTCTGTTCTCGTTGCTCGCAATGGCTCCTATCGCCTGCACCACCGAGGTAGATGAGGTGTTCGATGTCCCGGCTTCGGATCGTGTGGAGCAACGCATGGCAGAGTGTAAACAGTTGCTTACATCGGCTCAATACGGGTGGTTGATTCGCTACTACCCTTCGGAGAACCAATACTATGGAGGTAGCTCCTACGCGGCTAAGTTTGAGTCAAATGGCGATGTAACCGTTACGGGTGAAGTGGCACAGGAGCTTACAGGCGATGTGGCACAGACCATCACCAGCCACTACTCCATCAACTCGTCGTCGAGCGTGTTGTTGACATTCGACACCTACAACGATTATATCCACTATTGGTCGGATCCCGACTACTTCAGCACGAATGCATACGATGGAGATTTTGAGTTTGCTTATGTCAGTGGCAACGAGCAGGAGATGATCTTCCGAGGCATCAAGACGGGCAACCGGATTGTCTTCACCGCATTGGAGGAGGATATCGTATCGAGTGTTCAGCGTATTGTCGATATCCAGAATGATGTGAACGACCAACTCTACATGGGATATACCTGGAACGATGGCACGCTGACAGAGGATGCTACCGCTCCGGAGTTGTACGATGACGATAGCAGTAACATCATGATTTACTATCCTACAGGTGATAAGGACGGCGAGTATGTGGAGATTCCCTATGCCTTTACATCTGATGGTATCGCTTTCTATCAGGCACAGACCATCAACGGGGTTACGGTGAGCCAATTTAAGTGGGAAGATGGGGCATTTGTCTCTACCGATGCTGTTGCCTCCTCCGGTGCGCCGACAGAGGTAAAGCTTTCGGGTTTCCATTGCGATAACTTCATTCACTACGACAAATTCTTGGGTGATTACACCCTGACCTACTACAACGGTGCTAAAACCTATACCGTGAAACTTGCGGAAAAGGAGCACCTGAAGTCCTACACAATGACGGGCATTAGCTACAACTCGGTTCCGTTTGAGTTTGAGTTGGATTATTCGAAAGCAGATTGCTCCCTCTCGTTGAATGCACAATATATCGGGCGTTATGGTAGCTACTATGCTTGGGCATGTATGTGGGATGCAAATGCCGGTTACTTGACTTGGTCATCTTCGATAGGTATGATTCTGCAACACAACGGTGACGCCGACCATTTGGAGCTTACCTTTGAGGATAACGGGAAGTGGGGTGCCTATACGGTCAATAGTATCTTGATACGCGCATTCTCTACACAGGCTGCCTCTTCGAGTACCAGCAAGGGAAACGTCCTGCAAATACCGTACTTGAATAGTTTGACAAAGTTGTAAAAAAGAGTTATGATTATGAAGAAATTCTATTTAGTGCTATTTGCCGTTGTGGGCGCGCTCTTCTACACGGGGTGTAGCAACGATGACAACGATGTCGCATCATCGTTGGAGATACTGACATCAGATGTTGGTTTTGAATCGGTGGGAGGTTCGGGTACGATTACCTTGCGGACCAACGAGGCTTCGGTGAGTGTCACCTCCAACCAAGAGTGGCTCACGGTGACCTCCGCAAACAACGAGCAGGTGGCCTACACGGTTGATGAATATGAGGGGGCGCTCTATCGTAGCGCCAGCCTGACTCTTGTTGCCGGTACGGCAAGTTGCGAAGTCACCATTACACAGAAGGGTTCGTCGTTCTTTGTAGATGGCGACGAGGTGACGGTAGACCCTTCGGGACGTGAGGCTACGGAGGTTGCTTACGATGCTACGCAGTCGGGTGCACCTGTGGTAACCATTCCCGCTGATGCCTCGTGGTTGCATGCTACAGTTGATACAGAGAAGCGTGTGGTGGCACTGACGGGCGATATCAACTTCGAGAGTCCTCGTACAACTACTGTTACCATCACTGCAGGATGGAAACCTGTTGAGGTAGTCGTTTCGCAGGAGACGGTAGCTTTGTTTGACCAAACGGAGGTGTCGTTTGATAGCGATGTGCAGACAACGGAGGTTGTTCCTACCGAGTTCCTTGCCATGGTGACCACAGATTGGACGGTATCGTCGACAGTCGATTGGGTAACCGTGAGCAAGAGTGATGCCGGTTTCACCGTTGGGGTATCGGAGAACACCACGGGAGCTACCCGTAGCGGAGAGGTGCAGGTGAAGAGTGGCAACACAGTGTTGGCAACATTCTCTGTGAAGCAGAAGTGGTTCAGCTATGCCTACTTCCTTGGAGCATGGACCATGAACTACAATAGTTCGTCGACACTCTCCGTAACCTTCAGAGAGGGTGAGAAGGGTAAGACTATCTTGATGGACGGATGGAAATTCAGTGGCATCGAGTTGGGTTACAGCGAGAGTGACGATACGGCAACATTGTCATTGACAACCTTTGAATGGGGAACTTACGGTTCATATGATATAATTATTGCCCCATTATATAACAACAATTCGAATATTACATGGGCCGAAGGCGTAGGATACAATCTGGTGCTGACGGCTGATGGAGTGCTGACGGCTGAGGATAACGGAGTATTGGGAAGTTCCACGGTGTCGGGTTTCCAATGTGCAGCCTTTTCCAGTGGCTCTTATGCGGGTGGATTTGTAACGTATAAAGATATTACATCGTTTACACGGTAGTCCATTATAAATCTTTCTGAAGGAGGGTTTCTCATCATGAGGGACCCTCTTTCTTTACGATACAATGTGTGTGATTGTCGCCGAAAGGGTGGTGTTCGACAGGGGAAATTCTTATCAAGGAGGTTGCTCGTTGTTCATCTTGTCTGCAAGAGTCTTGTCTGTGGCTATCTGAAGCGCGAAACGAGGAATGTCGGTAGGATTACACTATTCGATAGGGAGACATGCAAAAAAAGCGAGGCGACCCTTTCAAAAGAGCCGCCTCGCAAAGTTACGAAGAGCGTATTACCAGATGACAACCCGCTCCGATTCGGGCAGGAACATGGCGCCTTCGGTGATGTTGAATGCATCGTAGAAGGTCTGTAGGTTGCGTAGGGTTGCATCTACGCGCCACTTTCCAAGCGAATGGACGTCGATTTTTGTCAGGCGGGCAATCTCCTCATCGCGGATGTTTTGTGCCCATATCTGTGCATATGCCAAATAAAAGCGCTGATCGGCCGTAAAATCGCCGATGGGCTGGGGGGCGTCCTTACCCTCAAAGGAGTCGTGAAGAGCCGTGTAAGCGATTCTTAGGCCTCCTTGATCGGCAATGTTCTCACCCAGACAGAGTGCACCGTTTGCGAAGATGGCGGGCTGGTCGTTTTGAGCGGGAAGCACCTCGATGGCATCGAACTGCTTTACTAAGGTTGCTGTCTTTGCCGTGAAGGCTTCGGCATCCTCTTCGGTCCACCAGTTGTTCATGTTTCCATCCTTATCGAAGTTGCGTCCTTGGTCGTCGAATCCATGGGTCATCTCATGTCCGATGACAACGCCGATAGCACCATAGTTGACGGCATCATCGGCATCGGGATTGTAGAAAGGAGGTTGCAGAATAGCTGCAGGGAAACAAATTTCATTGGTTGTCGGATTGTAGTAAGCATTGACCGTTTGAGGGGTCATGAGCCACTTGTCGCGGTCGACGGCCTTGCCATAGTCGGTGAGGTTGTCGATGGTGTGCCAACGCGATGCCGCCTTGATGTTCTCCCAATAGCTCAGCGAGGGGTCGATTTCAAGAGAGGAGTAGTCCTTCCACTTGTCGGGATAGCCGATTTTTACATGGAAGGTAGCAAGTTTCTCTTGTGCCTTGACCTTCGTCTGCTCCGACATCCAGTCGAGGGATGCGATGTGCTTGCTGAGCGCCTTCTGTAGATTTCCTACGAGCGTCACCATGCGCTCTTTGTCCTTCTCGGAGAAGTATTTCGAGACATACATTTTGCCAACCGCTTCGCCCAACACACCGTTGGGTACGGACATGGCGCGTTTCCAACGAGGTTGTTGCTCCTTCTTGCCTGCCATTTGACGCCCGAAGAAGTCGAACGATGCGGCATAGAAGTCGTCGCTGAGGTATGCTGCCGCACTGCTGATATATTGCGCAACCAAGTAGTAGCGCAAAGTCTCAATAGGGGTCTCTGTGAGCAAGTTGTTCAGCTTCTCGAAGTAGCTCGGTTGACCGACAATCACGCGGTCGACCCCTTTGGCTCCCTCTTTCTCGAGTTCCTCGAAGAAGAGTGTCCAATTGATATTGCCGCAAAGTGCATTCAGTTCGTTGAGACTTTTGGGGTTGTAGCTACGTTCGGTATCACGCAACTCTACATTTGACCACGATATCTCTGCCAATTTGGTCTCGAAATCGACCACCTTCGTAGCATACTCATCGGCCGTTGTGGCGTCTATGCCGGCAAGGGTGAAGACTTTGTTTAGGTAGGCTGTGTAGCCACTCTTCATCGCTGCGTTGGTCGGGTCGATGTAGTAGTCGCGATTGCCCATACCCAGTCCGCTCTGTCCGAGATAGAAGGCATTGGTGCTACTCTCCTTAAGATCGGCCTCTACTGCAAATCCAAAGAGTGGAGCACAGGCATCGACCATCACCTTAGAGAGTATGCGAGTCAGTGAGTCTCCTTTCTCGACAGCAAGTAGGGTAGCGAGGTCTGATTGAAGGGGCGAAGCGCCCTCTTGATTGAGTCGTACAGAGTCGAGCCCCATCTTGTAGAGGTCGGCAATCTTTCGGTCGACGGTGCCCTCTTTGCTCTGCGATTTTGTCATCGCTTGGAAAAGTTCGTTGATACGAACCTCGTTGTTCTCGCGGAGTACATCAAACGACCCATAGCGCGAAAATTCATCTTTCAACGGGTTCTTCTCCTGCCAGCCTCCCGTAGCATACTGGTAGAAGTCTTCATTGGGAGCAATCGCCACATCAAAATTAGTGGGGTCTATTGCCGGAATTTTGGTTGATTTTTGGTTGCAGCTCATCGTACACGCAAGCGTTGCAAGGATGATTATACGTTTCATTGTTTTGAAATTAGGTGACGAGAAGGCTCGATTGAAACGACCACTCTCGCCCTGTTTTTAGTGGGAAAGAGTTGCCTGTTGGGCAACTCTTTCCTTGTTTGATTCGTGAGTAAACGAACGAAATCCTACTTACGAATGGCAGCAACACCCGGAAGTTCCTTGCCCTCGATAGCCTCAAGCAGGGCGCCACCACCGGTGGAGATGTAAGATACTTGGTCTGCCATACCGAACTTGTTGATGCAAGCTACCGAGTCGCCACCACCAATGAGCGAGAATGCTCCGTTTGCCGTAGCTTTGGCAATCGCCTCTGCAATGGCACGCGAACCGTCGGTAAACTTATCGAACTCGAAGACACCGGCAGGACCGTTCCAGAGAATGGTTTTAGCGCCCTCAATCACCTCGGCAAAAGCCTTGCGTGTGTCGGGTCCTGCATCCATACCCTCCCAACCTTCGGGAATGTCGTTTGCTTGGCAGATTTGTGTGTTTGCATCGTTTGAGAAGTCATCGGCTGCTACACAGTCGCTACCCAACACGAGATTCACTCCTTTGGCTTTGGCCTTTGCCAAGATGTCGAGTGCCAAATCGAGTTTGTCATCCTCGCAGATGGATTTGCCGATTTTACCACCTTGAGCCTTTGCAAAGGTGTAGGTCATACCTCCGCAGAGAATCAAGTTATCGACCTTGTCCATAAGATTCTCGATGATGCCGATTTTGGTCGACACCTTCGAACCACCCATGATTGCCGTGAAGGGGCGACGAATATTGCTCAGGATGTTGTCTACGGCCTTTACCTCTTTCTCCATAAGGTAGCCGAGCATCTTGTGGTCAGCATCGAAGTAGTCGGCGATTACTGCGGTAGATGCATGCTTGCGGTGTGCAGTACCGAAGGCGTCGTTGATGTAGCAATCGGCGTAAGAGGCCAAGGTCTTGGCAAACTCCTTCTGCGAAGCTTTCATGGCCTTCTTTGCCTCATCGTATGCGGGGTCCTCCTTCTCGATACCTACCGGTTTACCCTCCTCTTCTGCATAGAAACGAAGGTTTTCGAGCATCAATACCTCACCGGCCTTCAGCGCTGCAGCTGCTTCAGCGGCCTTTGCGCAATCGGGAGCGAACTTCACAGCTACCCCTAATTTCTCGCTGACAGCATCGACAATCTGGCTCAACGAATACTTTGCATTGACCTTGCCTTTGGGCTTGCCCATGTGCGACATGATAACCAGACTGCCCCCATCGGCCAATACCTTCTTGAGGGTAGGAAGGGCACCGCGAATACGTGTGTCATCGGTGATTTTCCCATTCTCATCCAGTGGCACATTGAAGTCTACGCGAACAATTGCACGCTGGTTTTTGAAATCGTAAGAATCGATTGTAACCATAATAATTGAAAATTTAATGTATTATCAGTTGTCTCTATTGTCTCCTTTATCTCTTCCGGCAGGAGTGCGCGTTACACTCTGCATATCGCGCAAATGTACGCATTTATTTTCATAATTCCCTATTTTGCAATTTGCAAATTGAACCTATCGCTTCTCTTGTCGGGATAGATCATTTCCCATAGGGCGACATCTTGGGACGATAGGATTGTCGTGATGCTCGACCTCATTCGGTGTGCATAACCGCAGAGGACGGGGTCTGCACGTGGAACACACTTCATATCGGCGTGTCAAAAGAGGCGTAAGGGCTAAAATCAGCTATTTTCTTAGGCAATTTGAGGAGCTTTTCGTAATTTTGTAACGAAATATCCGAAAACAATGTAGAGATGGCTAAAGAATATAAAAGATACTTGGTAACATCAGCGTTGCCCTATGCCAATGGTCCCGTACATATCGGTCACCTGGCAGGTGTGTACATCCCATCAGACATTTACACTCGCTACCTGCGATTGCGGGGACGTGATGTCGTGTCAATCTGTGGAAGTGACGAGCATGGCGTTGCGATTACCATCAAGGCTCGAAAAGAGGGCGTTTCGCCACGTGAGATTATCGACCGATATCACAACTTGATAAAGAGTTCGTTTGAACGGTTGGGTATGTCGTTCGATATCTACTCGCGCACCTCTTCGCCGGTGCATGCACAGACCGCATCGGACTTTTTCAAGAAACTCTACAACGAGGGAAAGTTTGTGGAGAAGACCTCCATGCAATACTACGATGAGGAGGCACAACAGTTCTTGGCAGATCGTTACATTGTGGGTACTTGCCCTCATTGCCAAAATGAGCGTGCATATGGCGACCAGTGCGAGAAGTGCGGTTCGACACTTTCACCCGATGAACTGATTGCACCGCACAGCATGTTGTCGGGTTCCCCTCTGGTCAAGCGGGAGACGAAACACTGGTATCTACCTTTGGACCGCTATGAGGAGTTCCTCCGTCGATGGATTCTTGACGGACACAAGGAGTGGCGTCCTAATGTCTACGGTCAGTGCAAAAGTTGGCTCGATTTGGGCCTTCAGCCCCGTGCAGTGAGTCGTGATTTGGATTGGGGTATCCCTGTACCGGTCGATGGTGCAGAGGGGAAGGTACTTTATGTATGGTTTGATGCCCCGATTGGTTACATATCTGCAACAAAGGAGTTGACTCCTGATTGGGAAAAATATTGGAAAGACGAGGATACCAAACTCGTACATTTCATCGGCAAGGACAACATTGTCTTTCACTGTATCGTCTTCCCTGCGATGCTTCATGCGCATGGCGACTATATTTTGCCGGAAAATGTGCCTGCAAATGAGTTCCTAAATCTCGAAGGCGACAAAATATCTACATCACGTAATTGGGCTGTGTGGCTACACGAGTATCTCGACGAGTTCCCCGGTAAAGAGGATGTTTTGCGCTATGTACTGTGTGCCAATGCCCCGGAGTCGAAAGACAACGACTTTACGTGGAAAGATTTCCAGGCACGCAACAACAACGAGTTGGTCGCTGTGTTGGGAAATTTCGTGAATCGGGCGTTGGTGCTTACGCAGAAATACTACGGTGGGGTAGTGCCTGCCTGTGGAGAACTTAGCGACTACGACCGAGCTACGATAGCAGAGTTGCGTGCAGTAAAAACGTCGATTGAACAGAATATTGAGAATTATCGTTTCCGCGAGGCACTGAAAGATGTAATGACTGTCGCTCGAATCGGCAATAAGTATCTGGCCGATAGCGAACCTTGGAAGGTGGTTAAGAGCGATGCTGAGCGTGTGAAGACGATTCTGAATGTGGCGTTGCAGATTACAGCGAGTCTTAGTATTGTTGCGGAACCGTTTATGCCGTTTACTGCGACAAAGTTGTTGAAGATGCTTGCTGCAGAGCGATTTGACTGGGAGCGGTTTGGCGCATTGGATTTGCTTGTCGCAGGCCATACAATCGCTACACCGGAGCTCCTTTTTGAGAAGATTGAAGATGATGTCATACAGGCACAACTCGATAAATTGGCGGCGACCAAGGCGGCTAACGAGGCGGCGAATGTGGCGGAAACAATTGATAATCAGAAAGATAACATCTCATTTGATGATTTCCAGCGTGTAGATATTCGTGTGTCGACAATCTTAGAGGCAGAGAAAGTGGCGAAAACCAAAAAACTTTTGAAGTTGACGGTCGATACAGGCATCGATAAACGCGTCATTGTTTCGGGTATTGCCGAGCATTTCTCGCCGGAGGAGTTGGTGGGTCGGCAAGTGTTGGTGTTGGTCAACTTGGAGCCTCGTCTGCTGAAAGGAATTGAGTCTCAAGGAATGATTCTTATGGGTGAAGATGCAAACGGAAAGTTGGTATTATTGGGTCCCGATAAGAAGGTCAATGCAGGAGCGATAGTTGGTTAATTTTGTTTTTCAAAATGGAAAATATTGACTGGGCATCTTTGCCATTTAATTATCTGAAAACGGATTATAATATCCGTACTTCTTACAAGAACGGCGCTTGGAGCAAGCCGCAACTTACGGATGATGAATATGTTAATATTCATATGTCTGCCCCATGTCTTCACTATGGTGTGGAGGCATTTGAGGGATTAAAGGCATTTTGTGGTGTCGATGGAAAGATTCGTTTGTTTCGTCCTGATGAGAATGCAAAACGATTTGCTTCATCGGCTCGTAAGTTGTGTATGGCGGAATTGCCTGTTCAGACATTTGTCGACATGTGCAAAGAGGTCGTTGCTGCGAATCGTAAATTCGTACCGCCTTATGGAACAGAGGCCTCTCTCTACTTGCGTCCCTTCGAAATAGGCGTTGGGGCCTTCTTGGGTGTCCATCCGGCTAAGGAGTTCCTGACATGTATATTTGTCTCTCCGGTAGGCGCCTATTTTAAGGAGGGTATCAAACCTATACGAGTTATCATCAATCCCGATTATGACCGTGCTGCTCCACGTGGAACAGGAGATATCAAGTGCGGTGGAAATTATGCCGCGAGTCTGGAGGCAGGAGAGTTGGCTAACGAATTGGGATATGCAAATTCTATGTTCCTTGATGCGGTAGAACGAAAGTATATCGAAGAGTGTGGCGCAGCAAATTTCTTTGGCATAAAAGATAATACCTATGTTACGCCAAAGTCCCGTTCGATTCTCCCTTCGATTACCAATTTGAGCCTTCGTCAGTTGGCAGAGGATATGGGACTAAAAGTTGAACAACGTCCGATATCTGTCGATGAACTCGGTTCTTTTGAGGAGTGCGCTGCGTGCGGTACAGCCGCTGTAATCTCCCCCATTGGTTACATCTATGACAAGGAGACGGGCAAGGAGTGGCACTATGACAATGCTCCGGGTGAACGTTGCATGAAGATGTATAATAAGTTGCGCGATATTCAGTATGGCCGTTGCGAAGATCCCTACGGATGGACGGTTGTAGTGGAGTAGTATCTGTTAGTTAACTAATAAACGGAGGAGGGTTCTTAATATAAGACTCTTCTCCGTTTATTATTACTTCTAACTAAGGTCTGTTCCACGTGGAACAAGTGTTGCTATCTGCCAAACTTTACTAACAGCACATTGATGTCGGCGGGCGATACGCCCGGTATTCTCGAAGCTTGACCAATTGTTTTTGGCGCGATTTTGCTGAGCTTCTGACGGGCCTCGATGGTGAGCGATTGAATCGCGTGATAGTCGATATCTTCCGGAATAGTGATATTTTCCAACCGATGCAGCTTCTCTGCAATGAATTTTTCGCGTTGAATATATCCATTGTATTTGATTTGTATCTCAGCTTCCTCTAATTCGGTCTCTGTAATCTCGTTTTTGCGGATGAATTTTGCCAATGGATTAAATGCCTCGCTAAGCGAACGAAAGGAGATTTCGTTGCGAAGTAACAACTCGTATAGCTTTTTCCCCTGTTTTAGAGGCTCCGATTTTACAGTTTCTAAATAGCTTTCTAATACGTCTATTCGTACACTTGTCTGATGTGTGTACGAAATAAGCGATTCTATATTCTCCTTTTTTTTGCAGAAATCGGCATACTTTTTCGCAGAAATTAACCCGATTTTGTATCCGATAGGAGTGAGACGGAGATCGGCATTGTCTTGTCGGAGCAGAATTCGATACTCTGCACGCGATGTAAACATGCGGTAGGGTTCGTCGACTCCTTTGGTTACAAGGTCATCAATGAGAACTCCGATGTA
The DNA here is from genome assembly GCA_964445055.1 of uncultured Alistipes sp. GTDB lineage: Bacteria > Bacteroidota > Bacteroidia > Bacteroidales > Rikenellaceae > Alistipes. Next base: position 17,384 of record CAYUJP010000001.1, on the reverse strand, counting down.
AGCTTCATCGCGTTGCAGTATAAGGGGCGAATCCCCCTTGAGTTTGCAATGGGCATTGATACCCGCCATCAATCCTTGGGCCGCCGCCTCCTCATATCCGGTAGTACCATTGATCTGTCCCGCAAAATAGAGCCCATCTACTCGCTTTGTCTCGAGCGTGTGGTGCAATTGTGTGGGTGGGAAATAGTCGTATTCGATGGCGTATCCGGGTCGGTAAATCTCAACATCCTCTAATCCTCGAATTTGGCGCAAGGCCGTGTATTGAATCTCCCAAGGTAGCGATGAAGAGAATCCGTTTAGATAGTACTCATTTGTATGCTCTCCTTCAGGTTCAAGGAAGAGCTGATGTTGTTCTTTATCTGCAAATGTACGAAGTTTATCCTCGATGGAGGGGCAATAGCGAGGCCCTTTCCCTTTGATGGTCCCGTTAAATAGCGGTGACTCAGCAAATCCACTGCGCAAAATGTCGTGTACTTGTGGATTGGTATAGGTTAGAAAACAGGGAAGCTGATACTTAACGCATTGAGTATCAGCGGAAAATGAAAACTTACTCGGATTTTCATCGCCATATTGTGGCTCCATGGCTTCAAAGTTGATGGTACGAGCATCCAATCGAGCCGGTGTACCTGTCTTCATACGGTCGGTTTCGAACCCCATCGCTTTAAGTGATTCGGTAACACCGAACGAGGCAGGATCGCCCGCACGACCTCCCGATGCGTGAGAGGCTCCACAGTGCATCAATCCACCTAAGAACGTTCCTGCGGTAAGTACAATTGCACGAGCACAGATAACGACTCCCATGCGTGTGCGCACTCCCTGAACTTGAGGCTTCCCGTTAACGGTGCAAAACAACAATTCTGACGCAGTGTCTTGCCAAATGGACAAGTTGGTCGTGTTCTCCAATTCATGGCGCCATTCGGCCGAAAAACGCGCTTTATCGCATTGCGCGCGTGGACTCCACATGGCCGCCCCCTTCGAACGGTTGAGCATGCGAAATTGTAATGTGGTGCGGTCGGTAATGCGGGCCATACGCCCTCCCAGAGCATCGATTTCACGGACAATCTGCCCTTTGGCTACACCTCCGACAGCAGGATTACACGACATGCTTGCCAACTTGGTCATATCCATGGTTAACAATAGGGTGCGAGACCCCATGCGAGCAGCAGCTGATGCTGCTTCGCATCCGGCGTGTCCTCCGCCGATGACGATAATATCGTAGTTGAGTGTCATCTCTGTAGTGTTTCAACGAACCTTTGTTTGGCCAACCCTCTCAATAATAGATAGAGAAATTGGCGTATTGTCGTTTGCCTCTTCTTCAAGAGAGACAAACGAGCAACGAGTGGTTACTCTTCTTCCCAAAGAGCAAGGTATTTATCCTCCTTGCCATGCATCTGCTTGTTTGTTCGAGGCGTTTTGTCTCCTTGTCCGCACAAGTGCAGTAAGCCGTGTACAACGACACGACGCATCTCTTGAAGAGAGGTGGCATGGTAGATGCGAGCATTGTCGCGGACGGTCTCTACATCAATGAAGATGTCGCCCGACACAATCTTTTCCCCCTTCAAATCACTATAATCGAAGGTGATGACATCGGTGTAGTAATCATGACCCAGATACTGCCGATTCATCTCGAGCAGATACTGCGCCGAGCAAAAGATATAATTAATTTCGGTGATACGATAGCCCTCGGCTTCTGCAACTCGGCGGAGCCAAGCGGTGGTCTTTCTCTTTTGCGGAAGTCGATAGGTGCAATCTTCGTTGTTGTATCGTATAGCCATTTCGTAACGAATTTAACTATTTTCGGAAGCAGTCGGCAGCTCGCATGGCTTTACCTCCTGCCGGTGGATAGATGCCGAATACCATACGATATTCGGCCTTTAGGGTTTGCAGGTCGACAGCCGAGCCGATAACTCCAATCTTGCTATTCTTGTTTACGGTGTCACCTTTTTTTACGGTAGCGTTACTGAGGTTCGCGTATGAGGTGATATATTCACCATGCGCGATGTAGACATCATAACGCCCCGTGATGCGGTTGCGCTTCACATCGACCACCTTGCCTTCGTAGATGGCGATGATGGATGCCCCCAGTGGGCCCACAATCTCGGCCATATTGTCGCGATAACGTTTTACCGACCCTCCGACAACAGGCAGATTCAGATGTGAGGCGTGTGTGGCGAAAGAGGCACCTGTCTTGTTGCCCTTCGTGAGTTTGCGCAGTTCGGAAACAGCGGCATTGAGTCGTCGCCTCAAATCCTCGTTATTTTGCAAGGCCTCCTTCTCCTTGGCAGTCATCTGCTGAAGGCTCTTTTTTGCTTCACTCCGATCGTTCTCGAAACGTTTTTGTTGAGTCGCAAGTTTCCGGCGCGTTGAGTCGAGTGACTGCTTTTGCAGTCCGAGTTCGGCTTGGCGTTGTGCCACCTCGGTGCGAAGCCTCATGATGTCGTGCATCTTAGTCTCACGCATCTTTGCTACGCCGCGTATGTTGGCAATGCGTCGCGCCACTTCGCTAAAGTCTTTCGAGGAGAATAGATAGGAAATATAGCTGTTTTGATGATAATTCCGATAGGCTTCGCGTACCATAGCGGCATATTGTTCGCGATAACAAGTCAACTTATCGCTCAGGACGGTTGCCGTGCTGTCGCTTTGTGCCAATTGGCGTGCAAGCAGTCTTAGCTGGTCCTCCGTATGGTCGATGAGTTGCTTCCGGGAGGCTATCTGGGAAGCTAACTGTTTTACGTATTCTTGTTTCTTGGCCTTCTCCTTTTTGATAGATGCCAACCCCTTCTCGGTTTGCGCTATCTCTTGTTCAATTGCTTTGATGGTGTGGCGTTTCGCATCGATGCTTTGCTGCAAGTTCCCTTGAGCAGAGGCATCCATCGATAGGCATGCGAGCAGGAGCAATATGTAGGTTTGAAATCTCATTTTTGTGGTGTTGCAGTCTGGTTCCCCCGAAGTCGTTGAATTCGTTCGACAATGGCATCCGGGTCTTCGTATCCCCCTTCAAGAGCCTTCTTCCAATAGATTTCTGCCATAAATTTCTCATCGAGAGCAATCAGAATATCGCCATAATGTAACCATAAGACAGCACTATCCGACCGACTCAACGACAGTGCCTGCTGCATGTATCGTTTGGCTTCGGCATATAGCCCCAAACGATATAGCACCCAAGCTTGCGTATCGAGGTAGGTCGGATTTGACCGCTCCAAGTCGTTGGCTCGTGAGGACATCTTCAGGGCTTGTTCTAAATTCTCCCCCAAGAGAGAGAGACGATAGGCGTAGTTATTCAGTGCATTGGCGTTGTTCTCGTCGTAGCGTACGGCGCGTTTGTATGCATCCAAGCATTGACGTGTATATGATGCAACTCGTTTGGGTGCATCCGATTTCTCTTGTTGCTCGGCCATCTGTGCATAGGTGTCGCCTATGATACACCAAATTACGCTACGTGTGGAATCGGGACAATCTATCGTGCGCAAAGTCTCGTGGTAGATGGCTTGTGCCTGCTCGTATTGTTCGGCGAAATAGAGCAAATGACCCTTCTGCAGTCGAAGCCCCACATCGTATGGGAAAATCTCCATGGCACGAGAGAGGTAGTGTGCAACCGAATCGGGTCGGTCCAAGTAGTTCTCGATGGCAATCACCTCGTTGTAGTAGCCAATCTGTGTCGGCGAATCGTCGAGATGTGTCTTGTAGTAGGCAAGAGCATCGTCCAGCATCCCGGAGTAGATGAGATGGCGAGCGTAGCGATTCACCACACGAGAATCTTGCGGATAGCGTAGCGCGAGAGTCGAGGCAAGGTCGTTGACCTGCAGATAGTAGTCGGTGTAGAAATTTTTGTCACTGACAATCCGGTCGTAGTAGCTGAGTTTATCAGCCAACTCCATATCGGCATTGTCGAACATGCGACGAACGTAAAAAAGAGACTTGCGATAGTCGTGTTGCTCGTTGTAGTAGTCGGCACATGCCGATAGGGTTGCCAGGTCGGTAGAGTCGATGCGAAAGGCATCGTCGTAGCACTGCTTTGCTAAGGAGTCCTTGTGTTGTCGTGCATAGAGGTCGGCCAGCATCAAGTGGTTTGTTGCATCGTAGGGGGTAGCTTCGATGAGCTCATGCGCCTCGGCTGTTGCACGGTCGTATTGTCGGGTATTTACCAGCAACCGAAATTTCATTCGGGTCAGCTCCTCGACGTGTCCAATCCGAATCTCAGCGGAGTCGAGTACGGCAATTGCCGAGAAAGGTTGCTCTTCCTGCTCGTAGAGAAGCGACAAAATGCGATAGATGTCAGGATCGTAGGCATCCATCGTCTGCAACCGCGTGTAGGAGTGTATGGCATCGCGATAGCGCTCCTCACCAATCTGAGCTTGTCCTAAACGGAGCAAATACCACTTCTCCGAACTATCTGTAAGATAGGCTCGTTGGGCATATCGCAATGATTTCGACGGACTGGATGTGCTCGTCAAGCACGAGAGTTCGTACCATGCAGGCCCATAGGTCGAGTCACTTTGCGCAGCCTTTTCGAAGGCTGCTTTGGCAGCTGTGGTATTGCGTCTGATGTAGGCTTGCTTTATCCCTTCAGCGAAGAATACATCTCTTTCGTGAAGGGAGTCGTAGGCTGATGATGGATGCATAACACCTCCTACCTTTCGTGCGAAAGCGCCACAAAAGAGGATACAAAGCAACAGTAAGAGGGTTATTTTGCGCATCGTTTTTTTACACCTAACGGTCCAACGACCGAGATTCGTATTTCTGAATGTTGGGAGCAAGGCTACACACCCTATCGACACGATTAATCTAATGCAGTGTCGAACTGATGTAGGAATCGTACGTCGTTCTCGAAGTAGAGACGTAGGTCACCGACACCATACTTGAGCATGGCAATACGCTCTATACCCATACCGAAAGCAAATCCGGAGTATTTTCTCGAATCAATGCCGTTGGCCTCCAGAACATTGGGATCAACCATGCCGCATCCCAGAATCTCCAACCAACCGGTTCCTTTGCAGACGGGACATCCCTTTCCCCCACATAGGTTACACGATACATCCACTTCGGCCGAAGGCTCTGTGAAGGGGAAGTAGGAGGGACGCATGCGGATGACGGCCTGTTCGCCAAAAAGTTCCTTGGCGAAGAAGAGGAGCGACTGCTTCAAATCGGCAAAGGATACCCCTTCGTCGACGTAGAGACCCTCTATTTGGTGGAAGATGCAGTGCGCACGATAGGAGATAGCCTCGTTGCGGAAGACACGTCCCGGACAGATGACGCGAATGGGGGGCTTACGATGCTCCATGATGCGCACCTGGATAGACGATGTGTGGGTGCGTAGCAGAATATCTGGATTCTTCTCAATGAAGAAGGTGTCCTGCATGTCGCGTGCAGGGTGCTCCGGTGGAAAGTTTAGCGCTGAGAACACATGCCAATCGTCCTCTATCTCGGGTCCATCGGCAACGGTGTAGCCCAAACGCGAGAAGATGTCAACAATCTGATTTTTGACCAGCGAAATAGGGTGGCGAGAACCCAATTGGTCGGCAGAGCCCGGGCGCGTCTTGTCTCCAATCGCTACGGCCTGCTGTGCTGTGGCACACTCTAACTCGGTACGTAAGGTGTTGATACGCTCGACGGCTGCCTGCTTAAGAGCGTTGAGTTTTTGTCCCAATTCGCGCTTCAATTCGGGGGCTACACTCTTGAACTCCTCCATCAGAGCGGTTAGTTCTCCCTTCTTGCCGAGGACCTTGATTCGAAACTCCTCGACCTCGCTTGCCGCCTGAGGACGAAATGATTCTATTCGACGACGAAGATCTTCAATTTTGCCAGTCATATTTTGCAATTTTATACTTTTTCTCTACTTTTATACGCTATATAACGTGCAAAGTTATAAATTTTTTGCTATTATGCTACGCAGATTTTTTGCATTTCTTGTGGGCTTGTGTTTCGTCGTGAACGCATCGGCACAACGTGTCGGTTTGGTCCTAAGCGGAGGGGGTGCAAAAGGTCTCTATCACATTGGCGTGATTGAAGCACTCGAAGAGAACGGCATCCCTATCGATTACATTGCCGGAACCTCCATGGGATCAATCATTGCATCGCTCTATGCTGCGGGGTACTCTCCCGAAGAGATGCGGGATATTGTCAATACGGGACAAATCAAAGAGTGGGTTTCCGGTCGGATAGACCCTCGATACGACTCCTACTATCGGCAGATGCAGAACCAACCCTCGTTTCTTACGTTGCGGCTGAATTTGCGCGAGGACCGAAGCAACAACCCCAATGGTGGACGAACACGACTGGTCGTCCCGGGACATCTCATCTCGTCGGCACAAATCGATTTGGCATTGTCGCAGTTGCTCTCTCCGGCATCGGTGGTGGCGGGCGGCGATTTTGAGAATCTCATGATTCCTTTTCTTTGTGTCGCCAGCGACATGGTGGAACGTCATCCCTATGTGTTGAAGTCGGGCGATTTGGGGGAGGCTGTGCGCGCATCAATGGCTATTCCACTTGCATTCAGCCCGGTACAGCGTGACTCCATGTTGCTGTACGATGGTGGAATCTACGATAACTTTCCGTGGCGGTCGTTGGATGAGACCTATCATCCCGACTACTTGATTGGCAGCAAGTGTACATCCGGTAACACCGAGCCAAATGCCAATAGCATCATGGACCAAGTGTGGATGCTCACCATGGAGCAGACCGACTACGATATGCCGGAGGGGCGTAGCACCCTGATAAAACGTGCCGTCGATGTGTCGACCCTTGACTTCTCCCAGGCTGAATCTATCATGCAATCTGGCTACGACGATACCATGGAGATGATGGATTCACTGAAACAGGCGATTCCGCGTCGCATGTCCCGTGCAGAGATACTTCGGAGACGCATCGCATTCAAAGAGCGTTGCCCGCTATTGCGGTTTAACGATTACGAAATAAGTGGGCTGAGCGCCTCGCAAACCACTTATGTCAGAGAGTGTATGCAGTTGGACCATTTGAGCGACGGCACTCCCAAAGAGCTGTCGTTTGAGCGTCTGCGCGATAAGTACTTCTCGGTATTGGCCGACGGAAATTACACTACGGGGTATCCTGAGATGCGTTACGACTCGCTGTCGAGGTACTTCGGAATCAAGTTGAAGCTGACAACCAAGCCCGACTATAAGGTCATGATAGGGGGAAATATCTCCTCTACAGCCTTCAATCAGGCCTACATTGGGTTGGAGTATCGGCGCATTCGGCGCACGGACAATCGTTATTATACGCATGTCTTCTTGGGCCCGATTTCGTCGGCGGTGATGGTTGGAGGACGCACGGACTTCTTCTTGAGGAAACCCCTATTTGTCGATTACTCTTACAACCTCATCTCACGAAACCACAAAAACGGTAACTTCGGCAACTTGACGACAGTGTCCAGCTCCACGTATATGAAGTTTCTGGAGAGTTTTGTTTCGTTGGGCGCAGGGTTTCCGCTATCGCATCGCAGTGCCTTGGTAGTGCGTGTAAACGGAGGGCAGGAGCGTTACTACTACAGTCTCGAACACGATGTGTATAAGGAGAGCGACTACGAGGACCTCACCACATTGGGCTATGTATCTCCCAAGTTGGAGATAAAGTGCAGCACATTGGACAAACCGGTCTTTCCGCACTATGGTAGCGAGTTGTCGGTCTCGGGTATTTATCTCTATGGGCGCGAACGGTTTCATCCGGGGGTCTATCAACACCTGACCTCGTCTGTGGCTGAATCTGTGTCGTGGTGGGGTGCTCGAGCCAAGTGGGAGCAATATTTCCGTATTCCCGGTACCTCGTGGTTCTCGTTGGGCTATGGAGCAGAGGCAACGGTGACAACCATGCCCATGTTGGAAAACGATAAGGTGACGCTCATGGTAATGCCATACTATCGTCCAACGCTTCATTCGCAGACGGTCTACATGCCCGACTACCGTGCACGTAGCTATGTCGCAGCCAGTGTGATGCCCACCTTCGACTTCTCGGACCGTTTCTTCCTTCGACTCAGTGGGCACATCATGTATGGAGAGCGCACCTCTGCAAGTGCCGACCGTATGCGCTATGTCCTCGATGGTTCGCTTGTGTATCACACGGGCATAGGCCCTGTAAGCCTATCTTTAACCAAATATGGGGTGGACAACTGGAATAACCTCTTTCTGACATTCAACTTCGGTTATGCGATGTTCCGCCCGCGAGGAATTCACTATTGATAATCAAATAGGACCTATAACTATGGACGAAAAGAGACAAATCACCGCAGCACTCATCTATGACTTCGATGGGACTTTAGCTCCGGGAAACATGCAGGAGTATGATTTCATCCCGGCCGTGGGGCAGAGCAATAAGGAGTTCTGGAACGACTCGAATTCGTTGGCAGAGGCACAGGATGCCGATATGACACTGACCTATATGGCCAAGATGATTGCAGCAGCCCGAGCACGCAAGTTGTCGCTTCGTCGTGAGGCATTTCAGGAGTCGGGACGCAACATCCGATTATTCCCCGGTGTGAAAGAGTGGTTTTCGCGTATCAACGCCTATGCCGCAAGCCGCGATATTCGGGTGTTGCACTATATCAACTCGTCGGGATTGAAGGAGATGATCGAAGGGACATCGATTGCACATGAGTTCAAGAAGATATATGCTTGTTCGTTCCTCTACGATGTCGATGGGGTGGCCTATTGGCCCGCAGTGGCGGTCAACTACACCAACAAAACACAGTTTATTTTCAAAATAAACAAGGGCGTGGAGTCGGTTTGCGACAGCAAACTCGTAAACCAATATATCGAGGAGCGTGACAGGCCGGTCCCCTTCAGCCGTATGATTTATGTGGGCGATGGAACCACCGACATCCCATGTATGCGGTTGGTAAAGAACTTTGGGGGGCACTCTATCGCCGTCTACAATCCCGAATCGAAAATCGGACGCAAGGAGTTGGGCTCCTTGATTCGCGACAACCGTGTGAACCATGTGTGTCCGGCCGATTACACAGAGGGGTCTGAGATGGACCAGTTGGTGAAACTCATCATCGACAAGATTGCGGTCGATTCAAAATTACAGAAGTTAGAAGTGGCACGATAGATTATGAAGATTGTTTTTGCAACCAACAATGCCCATAAACTTGCTGAGGTGCAAGGTGTGTTGGGCGATGCTTTCGAATTGGTGACTCCGCGTATGTGCGGTGTTACGGAGGATATTCCCGAGAATCAGGCAACGCTCGAGGGCAACGCCTCTCAAAAGTCGCACTACCTTTATGCACGAACCGGACTCGACTGTTTTGCCGATGATACCGGATTGGAGGTGGAGATCTTGGGGGGTGCACCGGGGGTTCACTCTGCCCGCTATGCTACCGATGGGCATGACTTTGAGGCGAACAATCGCCTCTTGTTGCACAACCTCGAAGGTCAAACCAACCGCAGAGCCCGTTTCCGTACCGTAATCTCGCTGCTGATGGCAGGAGAGGAGCATCTCTTTGAGGGTGTCGTTGAGGGGCACATCTTGGAACAGGCACGAGGTGTGGAGGGGTTTGGTTATGACCCGCTCTTTGTCCCGGACGGTTATAACACTACATTTGCCGAGATGAGTGCCGACCAGAAGAACGCTGTGTCACATCGAGGGCGTGCGGTGCGCAAGCTTGTTGCTTTCCTGCAGTCGAGATTGTAGCTCCCCTCTGTACGCAAGAGACCCCGACAATTTTGTCGGGGTCTCTTGTATTTGGGACGTAGTTACTTGCTTACTTGCGCAGGCAACGTACGTAGTGTCCGAAGGGTAGCGCGTGGAACGTAGCCGCAAATGAGGAGGTCGATGGATCGAATGTGAATCGGTTGTTGCCATCATAAAAGCGGTAGTACACCAACGAATTTGTTCCAAGGTCTACGACCGAGGTAGCTGTCCAGAAGACCACATCGGCTGTCGACGAACCAAAAGAGTCCTCCGACGAGGGTGCGTAGTACATACCGGGGAGCGCATTAAATCCTGTGATGTTAGTTCCGGGGTTCTTCGACCAACCTGTCGTAGAACGTAGTTTCAGGCCGGGTGTCGTGGTTCCGATGTAGGTCTTGAGGGCGGTCATATCGTCGGCAGAGGGAATCTTCCATCCCTGAGGTGCCAATGCCTCTGCATTCGCATAGATGGTGTAACCACTGTACATGGTGCCATAGACATCTTTCCAATCATCGGCACTCTCGTTGAGGTAGATGTATGCACCATTGGTATTCTGCCAGTCGGTGGATATGTCGGTTCCATCGACGAACTTCTCTGCACGCAGACTCTCAGCCATCCAATATTGTGTTCCGATTTTTGCTAAGCAATACTCTTGAATCTCCGTACCACGTACATCGCGCAACAACTCTGCCGATACCGTAGCTTCTGCGACATCTCCGTCGTAAGAGGTCAGAAGTTCACCGCTATCGCCTACGTAGAACGTAGAGATTGGACCATCGGTTCCGGCTGTGTAGGTGCAAGTGTTGGCACTCAAGTCCCACACAACGCTACCTCCCGTAGCTACATCGATTCCCTTTGTGAGGTCGGCAACCCCATCGCTCGTCATCGGATAGATGACGGTCATCTGCTGGTCAACGGCATCGGTGCGAACGTATTCAAGGCAAATCTCGGCAACTTGTTTGCCTTGATAGACTGCTTTCTGCACATTCCCTGTGGTGAAATCGGTCGGGATGGTAATCTTTGGAGTGGCAGAGACCTCGGGCTCGGCAATGGCCACGTTGAGCGAGACATATCGACTCTGGTAGGCCTCGTTGAAGTAGAGCAACACAACCTCTCCCTTGCTATCTGCACATGTCGCATGGTCCGATGCCGGAGCTGTGATGCTGAGTTGTGTGTCGCTGAGGGATACCTTCCATTCGTCGGGCTTGGTGATGATGACCTTCTTCACCCCTTGAGACTCCACCTCGAAGGTGAGTGTCTGACCATAGGTGAATGTTGCCACATCGGGAGCCTCTTTGATGGTCAGCAGGAACGAACCGTCACGCACCAATTTGATGGCGGTGTCTTTGCCATCGTTGAGGGTGATGGTCAGGTAGGAGTCATCGACATCGATACTCTTGATGAGCGTCGAATCGCCTTTGGCTACAATGGGTTGTCCTGCCGCATCGAGCAGACGACTGTAGGTGTTCCCACCGTCGTAGCTGACCGTCCAATATCCTGCACTGTCAACATTGAGCATGGGGGTGGTGCCGACTACCGCAAACTTCTTTCCGTTTTCATCGAGCAGCCATTCGGTCTTTCCATCGACCGTCTTCACCCAATAGTAGACGCCATCCGTATCTTTGGCTACCCCAATGACAGGGGCATCCTTGCCGGTTGAGCCATTCTCGCCATTGTAGAGGGTGGCGGTGCTACCGTCGGAGAATGTAATTTTATAGCCATCTGTGGTTTGTGCAACGCTTGTTACAAACACATTGCTTTGCATCGCTACAACCAACTGGTGTACCGAAGTGTAATCTTTGTTGAGCTTTGTGGTCAACTCTTCGAGTGCCGTGACTCGATTGTTTAGGTCATCGACCGAGTTGCGAAGGTCGGTGTCGTCGTAGTCATCGCACGCAACCAACAGCGCAAGGGGCAAGATGGCTGTTTTCAACACTTTTGTAAGTGCCGAGAATACGCCTGCACAGTGCGGTAAAAGGTGTTTCATAATCATTTAAAATAAGTTTAGTAAAGTCGTTTATCGAACAGCGTGGGTCAATCGAATGTTCGGAAGTGCAAAGATGAACAAATAAATCGATACATATCTGCCTTTGGACGAAAAATAAACAGATTTTTTGGAGAATAATGCTTGGAAACTGTCGCGGCGGAAGCTGGGGCGAATGGTCCTGTGACGCACGAGAATCGTCGTTTGTGTGTACATCGGCCGGAACGAGTCCAAAAAGATGCGGACAAATTTGTGGTGACAGAGAAGATATAATAAACGCTGATAGAAAGTTCTATCAGCGTTTATTGTAGAGATTCATGGTGCGTTCTGTACCTATGGTAGCAAAGGAGAGAATGGCCTCGCCGAAGAGTTTCAATCGGTCGGGAAGCGTTTGCCGCTCCTCCTCAGACCATTCACCGAGTACATAGTCGACTTGTTGCCCTCGGGCAAAATTGCCTCCTATCCCGAAACGGATGCGAGCATACTCTTCCGACCCCAACAGCTCAGAGATGTTTTTCAGCCCGTTGTGCCCCCCTGCACTACCTTTAGGCCGCATGCGTAGCGTCCCGAAAGGGAGTGCAATGTCATCGACCACAACGAGAAGATTCTCCAAGGGTATCTTCTCTGCATCCATCCAGTAGCGTACGGCTTTGCCGGAGAGGTTCATGTAAGTCGATGGCTTGAGCAGGAGCAGTGTGCGCCCCTTGTGATGAAGTTCGGCAATGGCACCATAGCGACCGGTCGTAAAAGCAACGTTGGACTGTCCCGCGAGACAGTCCAACACTTTGAAACCTATGTTGTGGCGGGTTTCGGCGTACTCTGCACCGATGTTCCCCAACCCCACGACCAGATATTTCATGAAATTTGCTCTTTAGCTTCGAATCGTGAGGAGACTCCTCACAAACCTTAGCGTAGGCTATTTTGCATCGGCACCACGCGAAGCACGTGTTACACGCACGGCGCAAACCGCAGTTGTTGCGGGGGTGAGGTACTTCAGGTCGTCCGACTTCAAATCACCCACGAAGATGGTCTTGCCGACACCAAGCGAGGTTACATCGACAACAATCTCATCGGGCAGTTTGTCAACCATGCCGCTGACATAGAGCTTACGAGTGGAGAGAACCAACTTACCACCGACCTTTACACCCTCGGCGTTACCGGTCAGGCGTACGGGGATGTTGATGGAGATGGGCTTACCCTCCTGCACACGATAGAAATCGATGTGAAGAATCTCCTCGCGAACGGGGTGGAACTGCACCTCGCGCATCACGGCCTGCTCGACTTTGCCGTTGATGGTCAACTCAACAATGTAAGAGTTGGGTGTGTAGATAAGCGGCTTCACAGCCTTCTTGTCGACACTGAATGTTACGGTTTCGCCTCCTCCGTAGAGAACGCAGGGAACCTGACCCTCGCGACGCATTGCGCGGCTGGCCTTCTTGCCATAATCAGCACGCGGTGTGGTCTCGATTTTGAGAATCTGCATGATAAATAATTTTTTAGTTTAACTTGGGTGCCGCTCAGTACTGGTTGTGTGTCAGTTGATTACACGCAATCAATCCCCCTCAGCACTTGCTTTCGGGTCACAAAGATGAATCTTTTTTTTTGAAAAAACAACTCTTTGATACTTAAACTTTTCGAAAATCAGGAGGTTAGATGATATTGTGCGGAAATTGTTGCGGTGATGGCCGGAAAGTTAAAAAACAATTAAACACAGAAAATCGAGGCGGTTTGGGTGAAATATCCGCACAAAATAGTTATCTTCGTAGACAAATTGATATCCCCATGACGGACTATTTGTTGCAGGTTGAGCATGTGTCGAAAGCCTATGCGGGTCATCGCGCATTGGACGATGTGTCGTTGTCGGTGCCTCGAGGGTCGGTGTATGGCCTATTGGGACCCAATGGGGCGGGAAAGACGACACTCATCAGAATCATCAACCGTATCACGGCTCCCGATGCGGGGACTGTCGTCTTCGACGGGCACCCTCTTGTGGCGGACGATGTTGCCCGCATAGGTTATATGCCCGAAGAGCGTGGCCTCTACAAGAAGATGCAGGTGGGGGAACAGGCGATATTTTTTGCTCGTCTCAAAGGGTTGTCGCGTGCGGATGCCATACAGCGATTGCGCGTGTGGTTCGAACGGCTGGAGATTGATGCATGGTGGAATCGTCGCGTAGAGGAGCTCTCAAAGGGCATGGCGCAGAAGGTGCAATTTGTGATTACGGTGTTGCACAATCCCCTGTTGCTGATTTTCGACGAGCCCTTCTCGGGTTTCGACCCAATCAATGCCATGCAGCTCAAGCGCGAAATACTTCGGCTGCGTGACGAGGGGGCTACGGTTATCTTTTCCACCCACAACATGTCGTCGGTGGATGAGGTGTGCGACTACATTACGCTCATCCATCGTGCACACAACATACTCTCCGGTGAGGTGCAGACGCTTCGCAAGAGCTATGGTGAGAATCGCTACTGCCTCACCTACCAAGGGGACCGGGATGCGTTGTGCGAGGCGTTGCAACCCCATTGCCGCCTTGTCGAGCATGCCGACAAGGCAGATGGAACGCATATCCTCACCGTTGAACTTCCTGCAACGGGCGGGTTGCGCGATGTAATTGCCGTGGCCAATGCGCGGGTGACGTTGCAGTCGCTGTGCGAGGTGACGCCGACGATGAACGATATCTTTATGAATGCCGTGAATGGCGTTGCAACCCAAGAGAAGACGAAATAAACAATTTAGGGAATGTGTGGGAGGCAATACTCCTATCGAAAAAGATAGTGTCGATATGTTTTTAGAGAATGCAAGTCAGAAGGGATGGATTGAGGTAATCTGTGGTTCGATGTTCTCGGGAAAGACGGAGGAGTTGATTCGCCGATTGCGTCGTGCACAATTTGCCAATTTGCGTGTCGAAATCTTCAAACCGCGTGTGGATACACGCTATTCGGAGGAGGAGGTGGTATCACACGATGCTCATGCAATTCGTTCCACTCCGGTGGAGTCGGCACAGAACATCCTGTTGATGACATCAAATGTCGATGTGGTGGGCATCGATGAGGCGCAGTTCTTCGACGAGGGGATTATCGATGTTTGCAAGATGCTTGCAAACAGTGGCATCCGCGTCATCGTGGCGGGACTTGATATGGACTACACGGGAAAGCCTTTCGGCCCGATGCCTGCCCTGATGGCCGTTGCCGAGTATGTCACCAAGGTCCATGCAATCTGTGTGCGTTGTGGAAATCTGGCGCACCACTCGCACCGCCTGACTGCCGACAGCAAGCAGGTGATGTTGGGAGCACAAGACTCCTACGAACCCATCTGTCGTCACTGTTTCAACCGTCTGCAGGAGGAGAAACAACGCGAAGCAGAGCGCTGATGCCTACTTGTCGGTTTGTTTCAGCGCGGCAATGAAGTCGGGATGTAGCCGCCACAACGTCTCCGTCTTGAGCCAAAACTCGCGTGCTTGGGCTGCCGACGAGGGATGCTCACTCTCGATGTCGTGCAGGTAGGTCGCATCTGCCGTGTGGAGGTCGGCTGTGAACTCGCGATATACATCGCGGAAGTGCTCTTGCAAGTGGCGTACCTCTGCCGGAGGAAGCGAACCGTGCTGTTGGTAGGCGGCCCACAGTCGTAGAAGGCTCTGCTCGGGGCGTTTTTCGGAGAGATCGTCGATACGTTCTTCAAAGGAGTCGAAGTCCGACAGGGCGATATAGTCGAAGCAGAGTAGCCAAGTCGCCTCCTCGTGGTCTTCGGGGTCGAGGTCCAAAAGAAACTCCAGCATGGCGGCCGAAAGTTCGAAATCATCGATGAGAAAGTGATCTACCGCCGAACCGTAGAGCAGTTGCAATGCGGCCTGTGTGTTGGGGTGTGCCCACTCCAATAGGGTCTCCTCATCGTCGGGGATAAGTTCTACCAATCGTTGAAAGGCGTGATAACGCAGGTTGCATGCCTCGTCGATAGCACCGCTGTGCTGCAGCTCCTCCGTGCGATGTAGCACCTTCCGAAAGTCGTAGTCGCCACTCCCTTCGATGCGGAAGGTCTGATTGGGAGTGGGGGTGAGGGTTACTTGTGCATTCATTTTCCGGGTTGTGCGTTTTTGCGAAGTATGCTTCGCAGGTTCAGGTAGAACAGCATCGTCACCACGCAGGTGACGACCGCTCCCAATGTGTAGGCCAGCGGACGATTTGCCATCCCCAAAAATTGTCCCGACACGAAGACAAACGAACTACAGATGAAGGTCATGAAGATTGCGGGCAAGAGAGCTACCCGATAGTTGCGCTGACGGCGAGTAAGCCACATCACGATGCTCCACAATACGATGGTTGCCAAGGTCTGGTTTGTCCAAGCGAAGTAGCGCCACACGGTGGTGAAGTCGACGCAGGTGATGGCATAGCCGACTACGAAGAGCGGTATGGCTATCGCAAAACGCTTCCATACGGTACGTTGCTCGATATGAAAGATGTCGGCAATGATGAGTCGAGCCGAACGGAAGGCGGTGTCGCCCGAGGTGATGGGGGCCGCCACAACTCCCAGCAAGGCGAGGATGCCTCCAATCACACCTAAGGTCTTGCCGGAGATGATATTCACCGCCCACGCTGCACTGTTGCCGTTGGCTGCCAGCGCCTCGGATAGCGCGTGGGCACCGCCGAAGAAGGCCATCGCGATAGCTGCCCATATCAGGGCGATGATGCTCTCGGAAATCATGGCTCCGTAGAAGACTGCGCGACATGCCCGCTCGTTGCGGATGCATCGTGCCATTAGGGGCGATTGGGTGGCGTGAAAACCCGATATTGCGCCACAGGCAATGGTGATGCACAGGGTGGGGATGATGGGGAGCGCTTGGGCTTGCACATGGGCATTGCCGGGTGAGGTGAGTTCGGGGATAGTGTAGGGGCCGAAGAGCAGTACGCCCAACAATCCGGCTGCCATCAGAATCAGCGCAACGCCGAATAGGGGATAGACCTTGCCGATGATTTTGTCGATGGGGAGCAACGTCGCCACAAAGTAGTAGAGCAGAATCACACCAATCCAAGTTGCATGCGGAATGTTGGGTACCATGTCGCTGAGGATATCGGCGGGACTGAGCAGAAAGACGGCACCTACCAGAATCAGCAACACGACCGAGAAGAGGCGCATGAACTGTCGCATCCCCTCGCCCAACTGCCGTCCGACAACTTCGGGGATGCTCAACCCATCGTTGCGTACCAGCAGGACACCCGACAGGAAGTCGTGCATGGCTCCCATGAAGATGCCTCCCAAGGTAATCCACACGAAGGCAACAGGGCCAAATGCCGCCCCTAAGATAGCTCCGAAGATAGGTCCTGTGCCGGCGATGTTGAGCAGTTGGATGAGGAAGACACGCCACCGAGGCATAGGCACATAGTCGACCCCGTCGTAGAGTCGTTCGGAGGGAACTTGCCTGCCGGGGTCAATCTGAGCCACTCGCTCCAAGTATCGGCCGTAGGTGAAGTAGGCGACAATGAGCGCCAACAGACAGAAGATAAAAGTAGTCATGGGTCCATTTTTTCTTGCGAATTTAGTGAAAAAATAAGAAAAAGCACTATATTTGCACCCGAATTGGAGGGTATGTTGCCGAAATAGCTCAGCGGTAGAGCACTTCACTCGTAATGAAGGGGTCCCGAGTTCAAATCTCGGTTTCGGCTCAAAGAGGATAGGGGATTGTCCACAAGCGACAATCCCCTATCCTCTTTTTGTGGCGATAGTAATTCCCTACTGCGCCAACTTCAGTTTGCGCCAGATGTCG